>QBLX01000158.1 GCA_003241825.1 Alphaproteobacteria bacterium | reverse complement strand
CTCGACCGCCGCATGGACGCCTGGATCGCCGCGCAGTAGCCCCTCCACCGCTTCGCGGTCCCCCTCCCCATTTCATGGGGAGGAAAGCGTCTGTCCTCCCCACGCAGTGGGGAGGGGGACCGCGCGAAGCGAGGTGGAGGGGGACCGCGCGAAGCGGGATGGAGGGGCCCCTGGCCTCAGACCCGATCCGGCAGATCCACCCCCGCCAGTTTCCACTGAACGAGGTTGCGCCGCTCCAGCAGCAGTTTCAGCGGCTGACCGGCCTTGTCCGGATCGGTCAGGGTGACGACAAAGGTGTTCGGGTCCCGGAACCCGTAGCTTCGGCGGATGTCGCCATCGTTCCCGCTGTCGGACGCGCCGTCATCCTTCACGCCCGGTGCCTCGGCCGAGGAGACCATCGCCGCCACCGCATCCGGCGTCACGAACACATCCACCGCACTGTCCATCAGACTGGGTGCCAGGATCATGCCCAGGGCGGCCAGACCCGGGTCCTCGCCCCGCAACTGCTCGCGCACCTCGGCCCGCATCCGGGCATTCAGTTCGTCCTTCAGGCTTGCGCGCAACGCCGGGAAATCGACCCGCTCTTCCAGCGCCGCGGCGTCCCCCGCCTTGGCTGCGCCGATGATCCCCTGCACGGCCATGGCCGGCGTCACTACGAACAGGATCAGCAGCACGATCACACTGATGACGGCAGTGGCGACCAGGATGTTGCGCTTGCGGGTCTTGGTCATCGGGCAGCAGGCCTTTCAGGCACGGGAGCAGTCGGAGCGGACGCGACCGGTGCGACGACGGGCGTCGCTCCGTCCGGCAGACCGATATGCACCAGTTTCCACTCGAACGGACCCCGCCTCTGGAAGGTGAAGGTGGTTTCCGAACCGCCTGCATCCGCGATGGCCAGACGCGTGGTTTCAAGGCCCCAGTATCGAAGCCGCGGCCAGACGTCCGGGGCCTCGACCGGCCCGGCCCGCGTCGCCGCATAGCGACCCTCACCGGCCATCAGGGCCACGACCGCATCGGGCGTCAGATAGGCATCGGGGTCAGGCGCAGCGGGCGCGGTCGCCTGCTGGAACTGACGACGCACGGCTCCGATCGGATCGTCGAGAAAAGACGGCGCGGGCGTCATGACCTCGGGCCGCCCGGCCAGCTGCGGACGCAGGGACGCCCTCACGGCGGCAAAGTCGATCAGCCGGACCATCCCGGCCACATCCCGGGCCTGTGCCGCCGACCGGATGCCGAAGAAGGTCACCACCGGCGCGCTGACAAAGGCGATGCCCGCCCCGATCAGCGCCACCAGCAGCAGTCTTGCCAACAGATTTTTCACGCGCGACCCCGCCCTTGCCCAGCGACATCAATGCCTCAAAACCGGATTGGCTCAATCACTCAGGCGGGGCACAGACCGTCGACCGGGTCAGAAACCGCTGCTCGCGCCCGTTGTCGAGGCTGAACATGCCGCCCCGACCCGGGATGGCGTCGATGATCAGGTCCGTGTTCTTCCAGGCCTCGGCCTGTGACCCGCTGATCCAGAACCCCGCCTCCCCGATCTGGCCCAGCCGGACGTCGTGGTCGCCCAGGATGAACTCGCCGACCGGATAGCACATGGGCGAGGACCCGTCGCAGCACCCGCCCGACTGGTGGAACATCACCGGACCGTGGTCGGCGACGATCTCGGCCAGCAGGGCGAGGGCGGCGGGCGTGGCGGAGACCTTGTCCGCCGCCATCAGAAGAAGCCGAGTTTGTCCGGGCTGTAGCTGACCAGCAGGTTCTTGGTCTGCTGATAGTGGTCCAGCATCATCCGGTGGTTCTCGCGCCCGATGCCCGACTGCTTGTAGCCCCCGAAGGCCGCATGGGCCGGATAGGCGTGGTAGCAGTTGGTCCAGACCCGGCCGGCCTGGATGCCCCGTCCCATGCGATAGGCCCGGTTGGAATCCCGGGTCCAGACGCCGGCGCCCAGGCCGTACAGGGTATCATTGGCGATCTCGAGCGCCTCCTCGTCGGTCCTGAAGGTCGTCACCGACACGACAGGGCCGAAGATTTCCTCCTGGAAGACCCGCATCTTGTTGTGGCCCTTGAGGATGGTCGGCTTGATGAAATAGCCGCCCGCCAGATCGCCCTGCAGCTCGGCCCGCTCGCCGCCGGTCAGGACTTCGGCGCCTTCCTGACGACCGATGTCGAGATAGGACAGGATCTTCTCGAACTGTTCCGACGACGCCTGGGCCCCGATCATCGTATTGGGGTCCAGCGGATCGCCCGCCACGATGGCCTCGACCCGCGCAATGGCCTTTTCCATGAAGGCATCGAAGATGTCCTCGTGGATCAGCGCCCGGCTGGGGCAGGTGCAGATCTCGCCCTGGTTCAGCGCGAACATGGCAAAGCCTTCCAGCGCCTTGTCCAGATAGGCGTCGTCCTCGGCCATCACGTCCTTGAAGAAGACATTGGGGGACTTTCCGCCCAGTTCCAGCGTCACCGGGATCAGGTTCTGCGACGCATACTGGCTTATCAGCCGCCCGGTCGTGGTCTCTCCGGTGAAGGCGATCTTGGCGATCCGGGTCGAGGAGGCCAGCGGCTTGCCCGCCTCCAGCCCGAAGCCGTTGACGACGTTCAGCACGCCCGGCGGGATCAGGTCGCCGATGACCTCCATCAGAACCAGCAGCGAGGCCGGGGTCTGTTCGGCAGGCTTGATGACGATGCAGTTTCCGGCGGCCATCGCCGGAGCCAGCTTCCAGACCGCCATCAGGATCGGGAAATTCCACGGAATGATCTGGCCGACGACGCCCAGGGGCTCATGGAAATGATAGGCGACGGTGTCGTTGTCGATCTGGCTGATACCGCCTTCCTGGGCGCGGATACAGCCGGCGAAATAGCGGAAATGGTCGATGGCCAGGGGCAGGTCGGCCGCCAGGGTCTCGCGCAGCGGCTTGCCGTTGTCCCATGTCTCGGCCTCGGCCAGCTTCTGGAGATTGTCCTCCATCCGCTGGGCGATCTGGATCAGGATGTTGGCGCGTTCCGTCGTCGAGGTCTTGCCCCAGGCGTCCTTCGCCGCATGGGCTGCATCCAGCGCCAGCTCGATGTCGGACGCATCGGAGCGGGCAATCTCGCACAGGACCCGGCCGTTCACCGGCGACGAGTTGTCGAAATACCGGCCCTTGGT
>QBLX01000157.1 GCA_003241825.1 Alphaproteobacteria bacterium | reverse complement strand
ACCCAGGGCACGTGGATGTCCGTGGACGTCAGTCCGGACGGCCAGGCGATCGTGTTTGACCTACTCGGTGATCTCTACGTCATGCCGATATCGGGCGGGACGGCGCGGAACATCGCGTCCGGCGTGGCCTGGGACATGCAGCCCAAATGGTCGCCGGACGGGACGAAGATCGCCTTCACCTCGGATCGGGGCGGCGGTGACAATCTGTGGGTCATGGACGCCGACGGTGCGAATCCGGTCCAGCTGTCCGACGAGAAATTCCGCCTGCTGACCCAGCCCGAATGGACGCCGGACGGCGAGTATGTGGTCGGGCGCAAGCATTTCACCTCGAGCCGCTCGCTCGGGGCCGGCGAGATGTGGATGTATCACCGCTCGGGCGGCGGAGCCGGTGTGCAGCTGACCGAGCGCCGCACCCAGCAGAAGGATACCGGAGAGCCCGCCTTCAGCCCCGACGGCCGCTACCTTTACTTCAGCGACGATGTCACGCCGGGCATGGTGTTCGAATATTCCAAGGACCCGAACGGCGAGATCTATGCCATCCAGCGGCTGGACCGGGAGACCGGCGAGATCGAGAAATTCCTGGGCGGTCCGGGAGGGTCGATCCGCCCGACGCCGTCCCCGGACGGCAAGTCCCTGGCCTTCATCCGCAGGGTCCGGTTCCAGTCCGTTCTCTATGTCATGGACCTTGAGACCGGGCGCGAGACGCCGGTCTATGAGGCGCTGGACCGGGACATGCAGGAAACCTGGGCCATCCACGGCGTCTATCCGACGATCAGCTGGACGCCTGACAGCCGCGCGCTGGTGTTCTGGGCGGGGGGCGGCATCAAGCGGCTGGACGTCGCTTCGAAGACTGCGACCGACATCCCGTTCCGCGTCACCGACACGCGCCGGGTGGCTGATACCGTCCGTGCGACGGTCGATGTTGCCCCGGCCCAGTTCGACGTGAAGATGGTCCGCTGGGCCCGGACGGCTCCGGACGGGTCGAAGGTCGTCTTCGAGGCGCTGGGGAATCTGTGGATCCGCGACCTGGCGGATGGCTCGGCCGGCGCTCCGCGACGCCTGACCCGTCAGTCGGATCATTTCGAGCTTTATCCGGCCTGGTCGCGAGACAGCCGGTCGATCGTCTACACGACCTGGAATGACAGCGAGCTCGGCACGGTGCGCGTGATCCCGGCCTCGGGTGGCACGGGTCGCGTCGTGACCCGCAACCCGGGCCATTATCTGGAGCCGACCTTCTCGCCGGACGGCCGCACCATCGTCTACAGGACCTCCAGCGACAACGACCTGCGCAACCCGCTCTGGAGCCAGTCGCCCGGCATCTATCGCGTCGCCACGGCGGGTGGTGAAGCCGAGTTCGTCACCGATGACGGCAGCAGCCCGCAGTTCGGTGCGTCGAATGACCGGTTCTTCTACAGCGGCCGCGAGGGCACAAACCGGGCCCTGAAATCGGTCGATCTGGACGGTGACAACGAACGTACTCATCTGACCAGCGAATGGGCCGCCGAGTTTGCGGTCTCGCCGGACGAGCGGTTCATCGGCTGGACCGAACGCTTCAACGCCTATGTTGCGCCCTTCGCCCGCACGGGGCGGGCGGTCAGCATCGGCGCCGAGGGCAAGGCCCTGCCACAGACGCGGGTCACCCGGGATGCGGGGGAGTGGCTGCACTGGTCCGGTGATTCCAGCCGGTTGCAGTGGTCGCTGGGCTCGCAGCTGTTCCAGCGCGACCTGAACCAGACCTTCACCTTCGTCGAGGGTGCGCCGGATGAACTGCCGAAACCCGCCGAGAGCGGCATCGAGATCGGCTTCCGTCAGGCCAGCGAAGTACCCGAGGGCAGGCTGGTCCTGACCGGTGCACGGTTGATCACGATGAACGGCGATCAGGTCATCGAGGACGGCGTTGTCCTGGTCGAGGGCAACAGGATCACCGCCATCGGTCCTCGCGCTTCGGTCACTGTGCCAGCCGATGCGACGGTCATGGACATGGCGGGCAAGACCATCATGCCCGGTCTGATCGATGCCCACTGGCACGGCTCCATGGGCTCTGACGAGATCATCCCCCAGCAGAGCCGCATCAACTATGGCTCGCTGGCCTTTGGCGTGACGACGATCCACGATCCGTCCAACGACACCTCGGAAATCTTCGCCCATGCGGAGCTGGCTCGGGCAGGCCGGGTCGTTGCCCCGCGCATCTTCTCGACCGGGACAATCCTTTACGGAGCGGCGACGGGGTTCACGGCCCAGGTCAACAGCTATGA
Organism: Alphaproteobacteria bacterium; assembly: GCA_003241825.1. GTDB lineage: Bacteria > Pseudomonadota > Alphaproteobacteria > Caulobacterales > Caulobacteraceae > Brevundimonas. Next base: position 895 of record QBLX01000157.1, on the reverse strand, counting down.
CGATGCCCTGTCGAACCTGCGGCGGATGCAGGCGGCGGGGGCGTTCAGCGTCAAGAGCTACAACCAGCCCCGCCGCGACCAGCGCCAGCAGATCATCGGGGCCGCTCGCGAACTGGGCATGACGGTGGTGCCTGAGGGCGGTTCGCTGTTCCAGCACAATATGACGATGATCGTCGACGGCCACACGACGATCGAGCATTCGGTGCCGGTCGCACGGATGTACGACGATGTCCGCCAGCTCTGGAGCCAGACCGGAACGGCCTACAATCCGACCGTGGTTGTCGCGTTCGGCGGAAACTGGGGCGAGAACTACTGGTATGCCGAGAGCAATGTCTGGGAGAACGAGCGGCTCGGCCAGTATGTGCCGCGCCGGACGCTGGATGCACGTTCGCGCCGGCGGGTGGTTTCGCCCGAGAACGAATGGAACCACATCTCGGTGACGCGTGAGGCCAGGGCCCTGAACGACCTCGGCGTACCTGTCCTGATCGGAGCCCATGGCCAGCGTGAGGGGCTGGGATCGCACTGGGATATCTGGAGCTTTGCCCAGGGCGGGATGACACCCATCCAGGCGCTGCGCACGGCCACGATCAATCCGGCCAAGGCCATGGGCATGGACCGTGATCTGGGCTCGCTCGAGGTCGGAAAGCTGGCCGATCTGGTCGTGCTGGACGCCAATCCGCTCGACAACATCCGCAACACGACGTCGATCGCCTTCACCATCGCCAATGGCCGGGTCTATGACGCCGGGATGAACGAGGTCGGTCGCCGCGAGCGTCCACGCGCGCCGTTCTGGTTCGAGGGCGCGGATGGAGAAGCCTGGTCAGCCGGGGCCAGCGCCGCCGAGAGCCACAGCCACGGCGAGGACTGACCCCCCGGCGGCTCAGCCGGACGGCAG
>QBLX01000156.1:2895-3205 GCA_003241825.1 Alphaproteobacteria bacterium | reverse complement strand
GGTCGACGGGGCCGAGGCCATGGCCTTTGACGCGGCCTCCAACGAGAGGGCCCTGGCCAGCCTGACCGGCGATCGCCGCTACGAGACCTTCCGCCAGCAGGCCTTCGACATCCTGTCGGCCACCGACCGCATCCCCAGCCCCAGCTTCCTCGGCGAGGGCATCGGCAATTTCTGGCAGGACGCGACCAATCCCAAGGGTGTCTGGCGCCGGACCACGCTCGACAGCTACCGCACCGACGCCCCGGTCTGGGAGACCCTGCTGGACATGGACGCCCTGGCGACGTCCGAGGGGCGTGACTGGGTGTTCAAG
>QBLX01000156.1:0-2885 GCA_003241825.1 Alphaproteobacteria bacterium | reverse complement strand
GAGACCCGCTGCCTGATCAGCCTGTCCGCCGGCGGCAAGGATGCGGTCGTCGTGCGCGAGTTCGACACGACGACGAAACAGTGGGTCGCCGACGGCTTCATCCTGCCCGAGGGCAAGCACCGCCTCAGCTGGCTGGATCGCGACACCCTTCTGGTCGCCACCGATTTCGGCCCCGGCACCCTGACCGAGTCAGGTTATCCTTACATCATCAAATCCCTGAAGCGCGGCCAGGCCCTCGCCCGGGCCACCGAGGTCTATCGCGGTGAGCAGGCCGACGGCGGCTATGGCGTCAGCGCCTCGGTCTATCGCGACAAGGATGGAGCGGTTGAGGCCATCCTGCTGAACCGTCCGCTGGACACCTTCCGTTCGGAGACGTGGGAGCTGGTCGAAGGCCAGCCCGTTCGCCTGAACCTGCCTGGCCGCGTCACCGTCCATGGCACGTTGAACGGCATGCTGATTTTCTCGCCTGACGAGCCGTGGGTGTTCGGCGGAGCGAATGTCGGCTCCGGTTCGCTCCAGGCATACTCGCTTTCCCATCTACGCGCGGGGAGCGACGTCCTGATGAGCACCCAGGTGCATGAGATCTTTGCCCCTGGCCCGCGTCAATCAATCGGCGACGTGTCGGTCTTTTCTGATCGGGTCGTGGTGGCGATCAACGACAATGTTCGGGGGCGGCTGTCGGTATTCGCCAGTCGCGGCGAGTGGGGCTGGGCTGAGCGCCAGGTCGAGGTGCCCGACAACAGCGCCGTAGCCCTCGGGGACAGTTCCAGGAACCGGAGCGAACTGTTCGTATCGTCGCAGAATTTCCTGACGCCACAGACGTTGGGCCTGCTCGATGTCAAATTCCCCGTCGCGCGCCCCGACGCTGCGGTCGCTCCGTCGCCCAACGCCCTCGAAACCCTCAAGACCGCTTCGGCCAAATTCGACGCCTCCACCCATGTGACCGAACAGTTCGAGGCCACCTCCTCGGACGGCACGAAGATTCCCTATTTCGTCACCCGCCCGCGCGAGATGACCGGCCCGGCCCCGGCCATCCTGTTCGGCTACGGCGGTTTCCAGATCAGCTTCCCGCCGGCCTACAAGCCCGAGATGGGCAAGCTCTGGCTCGAGAATGGCGGGGTCTTCATCCAGGCCAATATCCGTGGTGGCGGCGAGTTCGGCCCTGCCTGGCACCAGGCGGCGCTGGACGGCAATCGACAGCTGTCCTTCGACGACTTCACCGCCGTCGCCCGCGACGTCCAGGCGCGTGGCATCACCAGCCCGAAACAGCTCGGCATCTACGGCCGCTCCAACGGGGGTGTCCTGACCAGTGTCTCGGTCACCCAGCACCCCGAACTGTTCAATGCGGCGGTGATCGAGAGCCCGCTGATCGACATGCTGCGCTATCACGAGATGCCCGCCGGAGCCTCCTGGATCGGCGAGTACGGCGACCCGCGGATCCCCGAGGAAGCGGCCTGGATCGCCCGCTATTCGGCCTATCAGCAGCTTCGTCCGGACACGGACTATCCCCGCGTCTACATCACGACCAATACCCGCGACGACCGCGTCCACCCCGGCCATTCGCGCAAATTCGCGGCGCGTCTGGGGGAGATGGGCCATGACCATCTGTATTTCGAGGACACCGCCGGGGGTCACTCCAACGACGCCGATCCCGTCGCCAACGCCCGCCGCTGGGCGCGCCACTATGTCTATCTCAGCCAGCAATTGATGGACTGACCGCTCCCCCCTTCCGCTCATCCCGGCAAAAGCCGGGACCCGGCCCTTTCACGGGCGAGGTGCGGAATGAGGGGTTCGGTCGAAGCGGTGTGCCCACAGCGCTGGGTCCCGGCTTTCGCCGGGATGAGCGGAAAAGAGAAACAACCCGCACTTCTCCCTGCGCCCCGGGTGCTCTAGGGGAGCGGCCATGACATCGATCCTCTATGGCCGCCCCCCGCTCGTGTTCGACCCCCCCGGGGCTGCGACCCAGACCTCGCCCCTGATTCCCGGCTCTGCCGCGCTGGAGGATATCGCGCCCGGCTCGCTCGACGACGCCATGATCTATGCCCCGCCCGGCGTGCTGGAGCGTCGCTACACCCTGGCCCTGGCCCTGCGCGCGCTGAAGGTCGGCGGTCGCCTCGACGTCATGGCTCCCAAGGACAAGGGCGGTTCGCGCCTGAACAAGGAGCTCAAGGCCTTCGGTCTGGAGATCGGCGAGACGGCCAAGGCCCACCATCGCCGTTGCATCGTCATCCGCCCCGGGACCGTGACCGGCCTTGACGACGTCCTCGCCGCCGGGGCTCCGCAACAGGTCGAGGGGCTCGACGCCTGGTCCCAGCCCGGCATCTTCGCCTGGGACCGGATCGATGCCGGCTCGGCCCTGCTCGCGGCCCATCTGCCTGCGCTCAAGGGTCCGGGTGCCGACCTCGGCTGCGGTTGTGCTGCGCTCGTCCGCCGTCACCAGCCTGCGTCTCGTCGACCTCGACCGCCGTGCCATCGAGGCCGCCCGCAGGAATGTGATCGACCCGCGCGTCACCTTCGAATGGGCCGACGCCCGGACCCTCGATGACACCGGCACGCTGGAGTTCGTCGTCATGAACCCCCCCTTCCACGATGGCGGAGCCGAGGACCGTCGCCTGGGCCAGGCCTTCGTCCGCAAGGCCGCGGGCCTGCTCAAGAAGGGCGGCACCCTCTGGCTCGTCGCCAACCGCCACCTGCCCTATGAGGCCGAGCTGGCCTCCGCCTTCAAGCGCGTGACCCCGGTCACCGACGGTGGCGGCTACAAATTGTTCGAGGCGACGAAATAGCCCACCGCGCGTTGGGGCTGGCGGCATCCCGCCATCGACACTAGATTTCGTTCATGAACCGTTCCTCGACGCCCAAGGGGTCGGCCCCCCGCATCACCAGGC
>QBLX01000155.1:2880-3276 GCA_003241825.1 Alphaproteobacteria bacterium | reverse complement strand
CCACCCCGCTGCGCGCGGTCCCCCTCCCCGTTCCCTGAATGGGGAGGACATGTCAGGCTTCGCGGGCGGTGCCTTCGACGAGGGGGACGAACCGGACCTCGCACAGGCTTTCGCGGCGGAATGAGCCATCGGGCTGGCCGGTGTAGCGATGCAGCATCTGGACGGATGTCCTTCCGACCGGACAAACCAGCACACCGCCCGGCTTCAACTGTTTCAGCAGTTCGTTGGGCTCGTGCGGTGACGCCGCCGTGACCATGATCCGGTCGAACGGGGCCTGCTCCGGCCAGCCGAGTCCACCATCGGAGTGACGGGTGATGACATTGTCGATCTGCAGCGTCTTCAGCCGCGCCTCGGCCTCGGTCAGCAGCGATTTGTAGCGTTCCACCGAATAGACAT
>QBLX01000155.1:0-2870 GCA_003241825.1 Alphaproteobacteria bacterium | reverse complement strand
CGCGCACTGGTAGCCGCTGCCCGTGCCGATCTCGAGCACCCGGTGGCGCGGCTCGACCAGCAGGGCCTGGGTCATCAGGCCGACGATATAGGGCTGGCTGATGGTCTGGGCACAGTCGATCGGCAGGGCCTGATCCTCCCAGGCCTGATCGAGGAATTTCTCGTGGACGAAGACCGCCCGGTCGATCGATTCCATCGCACCCAGCACGCGCGGGTCCGTGACCCCCTGCTGGCGCAGGGACAGGATCAGGCGTCCGGCACGCTCGTCGTTGAGTTTCACACCATCCCCTTCGGAGGCACCCCGCCCAGCAGGCCCTTGAGGTCGTGGACGCTTTCGCGGTGGGTCAGGTCGATATGCAGCGGCGTGACCGAGATCTTGCCGTCGTCCATGGCCCGCAGGTCGGTGCCCGGGACATGGTCCTGTTTCTCGCCGCGAAAGCTCATCCAGTAATAGTCGCGGCCACGCAGGTCCGTGCGCTTGACCGCGTGCATCTCGCCGATGCCGCGGAAGCCCTGGCGGGTGACCTCGACGGCCTTCACGGCCTCGATGTCGCGGGCGGGGAAATTCAGGTTCATGACGACCCCGTCCTGCCACTGATGCTTCAGGAGGCGGCTGATGATCGGCGGTGCATAGGTCTCGGCCGTGTCCCAGTGAGGCTGGACCTCGTCATGGAACCGCACCATCGACTGGCTGAGGGCGATCGACCGGATGCCGAAGGCCATGCCCTGCAGCGCCCCGGCGACGGTGCCGGAATAGGAACAGTCCTCGCCGACATTATGCCCCCGGTTGACGCCGGACAGCACCAGATCGGGACGCTCGGGCATCAGGTCATTGACCGCAATGACCACACAGTCGGTCGGCGTACCGGTGACGGCAAACCGCCGCTCGCCCAGCCGGTTGACCCGCAGGGGCTCGGTCAGGGTGATGCCCCGCCCCTTGCCGGACTGCTCCTCCTGCGGGGCCACGATCCAGATATCGTCGGACAGGGTGCGGGCGATGCGTTCAAGACAGGCAAGGCCATCGGCATCGATGCCGTCGTCGTTCGTCAGGAGAATCCGCATTGTCTCTTTCGTCATTCCGGGCGCAGCGCAGCGGGGACCCGGAAACCAGCGGCACCGAAGGTGATCTTTCCGCGCGCAATCATCAAGGCGTGGGTCCGCGACAGGTTCGCGCTCACGCGCGCCGCCGGGCTCCGGGTCTGCGGCGCTGGCGCGCCTTCGCCCGGAATGACGACAGGATTTCGGTCATCCGACATGGGTGAAGCCGCCCATATAGGGCAGCAGGACGTCCGGCACGGCGATCCGCCCGTTTTCGTCCTGATAGTTCTCCATGATCGCCACCAGGGTACGACCGACCGCGAGACCCGAACCGTTCAGGGTGTGAACGAACTCCGGCTTGCCTTCCTTGCGCTTGAACCGGGCATCCATGCGCCGGGCCTGGAAGTCCCCGCAGTTGGAGACCGAACTGATCTCGCGATAGGTGGCCTGGCTGGGCAGCCAGACCTCGAGGTCGAAGGTCTTGCGCGCCGAAAAGCCCATGTCGCCCTTGCACAGCAGCATCCGGCGATAGGGCAGGTTCAGCTTCTGCAGCACAGCCTCGGCACAGGTCGTCATCCGCTCATGCTCGGCGTCCGACTGGTCCGGGGTGGTGATGGAGACGAGTTCAACCTTGTGGAACTGGTGCTGGCGGATCAGGCCGCGCGTGTCGCGCCCCGCCGACCCCGCCTCGGCCCGGAAACAGGGCGTCAGGGCGGTGAGCCGCAGGGGGAGTTCCTCCTCCGGCGTGATCTGTTCGCGGACGAGGTTGGTGAGGGAGACTTCGGCGGTGGGGATGAGCCAGAACTGCTCAGAGGTGTCCGCTGCTTCCAAGGCATCAGCCAACGCCTGTTTGGGGTCTCGATTCGCCCGGACAGATTCGATCATCAGTTCGGAGAAGTTCGGCACTGCCTTGTCAAACAACTCTGAGCGTCCCCCGACGTCGCCAGAGAGAAACTGATCCTCCTTGAACTTGGGCAACTGCCCCGTCCCGAACATCGCCTCGTCGCGTACCAGATAGGGCGGGTTCACCTCCAGATAGCCGTGCTCGGTCGTCTGGACGTCCAGCATGAACTGGCCGATCGCCCGTTCCAGCCGCGCCAGCCCGCCCTTGAGGACCGCAAACCGCGCCCCCGACATCCGGGCCGCTGCCTCGAAATCCAGCAGGCCCAGGGCCTCGCCCAGATCGGCATGATCCTTTGCCGGGCCGGTCCGGCGGGGTTCGCCCCAGGTCGAGACCTCGACATTGCCGGCCTCGTCCTCGCCATCGGGCACGTCATCGGCGGCGAGGTTCTTCTGGGCCGCCAGCAGGTCGCGGAGGTCGCGGGCCCTGGCGGTCTCGATGTCGCCCTGCCCGGTGATTTCGCCCTTCAGGCTCTCGACCTCGGCCTTCAGCCGGTCGGCCTCGGCCATGTCCTTGCGCCCCATGGCCGCGCCGATCAGTTTCGAGGTCGCATTGCGCTTCGACAGGGCATCCTGACCGGCGGTCTGGGCGGCGCGGAGTTCGCGGTCCACTTCCAGCATCCTGTCGACCAACGCCTGTGCATCCTCCACCCCGCGCGACGACCACCCGGCCACCCAGAGGGCGGGATTTTCGCGGATGGCTTTGATGTCGTGCATGGCGGGGCTCTTCAGTCAGGAATCGCCGCGAGCCTTACCGCCCCGGAGCGACAGGACGCAACGGTGAACGGGTGAGCAGCCCCTCCACCACGCTTCGCGTGGTCCCCCTCCCCACTGCGTGGGGAGGATAACGCCTGTCCTCCCCATCGCGCAGCGATGGGGAGGGGGACCGCGAAGCGGTGGAGGGGCTGCCATACTCGTCAAAGCTGTATAATT
>QBLX01000154.1 GCA_003241825.1 Alphaproteobacteria bacterium | reverse complement strand
GGGTGTGATCGCGTAATCGCCCGCCCATGACCGACATCGCCGACGACACCCCCGAGACCGCCCCGGCTCGCCCCGAGGCGCGCAGTCCGCGCGGCTTTGCCGACCGCCGGGGCAGCGACCTGATCGCCGAGCGCCGCATCGTCGCCCGGGTGTCCGAGGTCTATGAGCGCTGGGGCTTCGAGCCGCTGGAGACCGGCGCCTTCGAATATGCCGATGCCCTGGGAAAATTCCTGCCCGATGCCGACCGCCCCAACGAGGGGGTCTTCGCCCTCCAGGACGACGACGACCAGTGGATGGCCCTGCGCTATGACCTGACCGCGCCCCTGGCCCGGTTCGCGGCCCAGTCGTGGGAGGCCCTGCCCAAGCCCTTCCGCCGCTATGCCTTCGGCCCGGTCTGGCGCAACGAAAAGCCCGGCCCCGGCCGTTTCCGCGAGTTCACCCAGTGCGATGCCGACACCGTCGGCTCCGACCGCCCCGAGGCCGATGCCGAGATCATCGCCATGGCGGTCGAGGGGCTGGCCGCTGCCGGTCTCGACGACGGCCAGGCCGTGGTCCGGGTCTCGAACCGCAAACTGTTCGACGGCCTGTTCGAGGCGGGCGGCATCACCGATCCGGTGCAGAAGCTGACCGCCCTGCGCGCCGTGGACAAATTCGACCGGCTGGGCTGGGAAGGGACCGCTGCCCTGCTCGGCGAGGGCCGGCTGGACGACAGCGGCGACTATACCAGGGGGGCGAAATTGGCCGCCGTCCTGATCGGCACGATCGAGGCCTTCCTCGCCTCGGTCTCGACGCCTGACCTGAGCCGGGCCGAGACCCTGGATGCCGTGGCCCGGGCCGGTGGCCTCGGTGCGACCGGCGAGGCGGCCCTGGCCGAGCTTGCGGCCATCGATGTCGCCCTGGGGGCCATGAAGGTCGACCAGGACCGGGTCCGCTTCGATCCGACCATCGTGCGCGGGCTGGAATACTATACCGGGGCTGTGTTCGAGGCCGAACTGCTGCTGGACACCGTCGATGACAAGGGCCGGGCCGTGCGCTTCGGCTCTATCGGCGGCGGCGGGCGGTATGACGATCTGGTGGCCCGCTTCACCGGCGAGCGGACCCCGGCGACCGGCTTCTCCTTCGGGGTCTCGCGACTGGCCTCGGCCCTGCGGGCAGCGGGACAGGGCCACGCCGGGGATGTGCGCGGGCCGGTGGTGGTCATCGTCTTCAGCCAGGACGACATGGCGGCCTATCTGGACGCCGTCGCCGAGCTGCGCCGCGCCGGTATCTCCGCTGAACTGTATCTTGGGCGCGCGGGCATGAAGGCGCAGATGAAATATGCCGACCGGCGCGGGTCTCCGGCAGTGGTGATGCTGGGCGGAGACGAACTGGCCAGCGGCCAGGTGACGATCAAGGACCTCGATGCGGGCCGGGCAATGGCTGCGGGCGTGGCTGACAACGAGGCCTGGAAGGCGGCCCGTCCGGGACAGGTCACCGTGGCACGGCCGGAGCTGGTGCAAACCCTTCGCAACATTATCGACGCTTCATCGATAATATGAACCCTGATCGATAGATTATCGACGTTTACTCATAATAGTCGCCCGTTTTCCGGGCGTCATGATTGACTTGGATCGGGCCGGCAGGCCATTTGACGTCACTCGAACGGCGCAGCGCCCCGGCTGAAAAGCAAGGCGCAGCTACCGGACGGAGGCGTTTCGGGGAGGAAACGTCCGCTCCACAGAGAGCGAGAAAGCCCGCTGCGATGTATCCCCCGCAGCGGGCTTTTTCACGCCTGGAACCCTGCAGACAGCCGCTAGCCCACTCGCGGAGACTTGAGCCGCCGCTTGCTGGCGTGGGTCGCCGGTGCGGTGCCCAGCTTGTCCGGGATCTCGCCCTTGAAGTAGAACCGCTGCCAGGCCTCCTTGGCCGCGCCGGGGTCGCCGGACGCGAGGCGATTGTTGAAATCGGTGCGCTCGCGGTTCCAGGCATCGAACTGGCCCTGCATGGCCGGGTTGGAGGCCAGCGACCGGATCACGGGCTGGAAGGCTTCCATCTTCTTGTGCTCGACCAGGCTGATGAAGCAGAAGGGCTCGCCCTTGGCGAAATGCACGCGACCCGGTCGGGTGAAGACCCAGTTCATCGTGAAGGGAAAGGGTAGCCAGTCGGTCTCGATCAGCCCGACGAGGGGCTGGATACCGTCCTTGATATGGTTGGGCGAGCCCGAGCAGATCATCCCCCAGCCCGGAGGCGTGCGGAACAGATACTGCGGGTGCATGGTCACGACCCCGCGCGAGAAATGCGACGTCACGAAATGATCCATCTCGGGCTGGGGCCGGTCCGGCGTCAGGGTGATGTCCGACTGCTGCGGCCCGCCGTTCCACTCGGCGGTAAAGCCGAACGGGCACAGGATTTCCCACCCGGTGGTGTTGGCCATGGTCATCGGCAGGCAGCGATAGGGATGGCGGCTGACGAAGGCATCCATCCAGTCGCGGGACTGGCGCCCCGGGACCAGATCCGGCGGACGCGGCGTCATCGGATAGCATTCCAGTTCCACGGGGAGGCTCCAGGCGGTAACGACGGTCTCCCTACCTAGCCCGGCTCGCCATGATCGCTCAACCGCCCTTTGACCGCCCCCGCCTGCTGGCCTTTCTGGCCGGGCACGACATCGACCAGAACACCCGGGATCACCCGGCTGTCTTTCGTGTCGAGGAAGGACTGGAGCTGAAGGCGGCGATGCCGGGCCTGCACACCAAGAACCTGTTTCTCAAGGACAGGAAGCAGCGGCTCTGGCTGATCTCGGCCGCCCAGGACACGGTGATCGACCTGAAGGCTGCGCCCGGCCTGATTGGCTCGGACCGGCTGTCGTTCGGCAACGAGACCCTGATGTGGGAGACGCTCGGGGTCCGGCCGGGCTCGGTCACGGCCCTGGGGCTGATCAATGACGTCGACCGGCGCGTGACCTTTGTCCTCGACCGGCGACTGTGGGACGCCGACGTCGTCAATTTCCACCCCCTGACCAACACCGCCACGACAGGGCTGGATCAGGGGGCGTTTCGTCAGTTCCTGTCCGCCATCGGACGCGAGGCGCAGGTGGTCAGCTTCGGCTGACCCCTCCCGCCACCGTCAGACCCTGGCGGACCGGTTGCGGGTCCAGCTGTAGAGGCCGAACGCCAGGGCGGCGAAGACGGCGATGCCGACGATCATCGCCGGCCAGGCCGAACCCTCGGCGATCATGGCGAAGGGCGCGTCATTGCCGGTCGAGACGATCACCCCGGCGGTCATGACCAGGAACAGGCTCTCGCCCACGATCAGGCCGCTGGCCAGCAGGACGCCCATCCGGCGACCGACATCGGCGAACCGGGTCGACTTGATCGCCCTGTCATAGAGCCAGCCGCAGATGGCCCCGATGACCAGCATCGTGGTCACCGCAGCCGGCAGGTAGAAGCCGATGCCGACGGCCAGGGGCGGCAGCTTCATCTTCCCCTTGGTGGCCTTGTTGAGCGCGATGTCGAGGAGGATGATCACGGCTCCGATACAGGCTCCCAGCCCGATCAGGTCCCAGCGCAGGTCGCCGCCGATGACACCGCGTGCGAGTGCCGAGATCAGCGTCGCCT
>QBLX01000153.1 GCA_003241825.1 Alphaproteobacteria bacterium | reverse complement strand
CGACCCCTCATCCGTCACGCTGCGCGTGCCACCTTCTCCCGCAAGGGGAGAAGGAAGATTTGCCCCCCTCACAACTGCTCCTGTCGAACGCTCCTCGACCCGCAAGGGGAGAAGGGGGTCAGTGAAGGCGGGCCTTGCCGATGACGAGGCCGCCTTCGGCGGCTGATACCGAGATGACCGCGCCGTCCTCGAATTCGCCGGCGAGGAGTTTTCTCGCGATGGGGTCGACGAGGTCCTTCTGGATGACGCGTTTCAGGGGGCGGGCGCCGAAGTCGGGGTCGTAGCCGCGGTCGGCGAGCCAGGCGAGGGCGGTCTCGTCGACGTCGAGGGTCAGGCGGCGATCGGCCATCAGGGTGTCGAGGCGCGACAGCTGGATGCGGACGATGCCGCTCATCTGGTCGCGGCCCAGACGTTTGAACAGGATGATCTCGTCGATCCGGTTCAGGAATTCGGGGCGGAACCCCTCCATCTGCAGGGCTGTGGTGACCCGGCCGCGGGCGTCCTCGGCGGATTCGTCCGGGGCGAGGTCGATCTGGCCAGCAGCGGCGTTGGACGTCATCACGATCAATGTGTTGCGGAAATCGACCGTGCGGGCCTGGCTGTCGGTCAGGCGGCCGTCGTCCAGCACCTGCAGCAGGACGTTGAACACATCGGGGTGGGCCTTTTCGACCTCGTCGAACAGCACGACCTGATAGGGGCGGCGGCGCACGGCCTCGGTCAGGGCACCGCCCTCGTCATAGCCGACATAGCCGGGAGGCGCGCCGATCAGGCGGCTGACGGCGTGTTTCTCCATATACTCGCTCATGTCGATGCGGGTGATGGCCGCGTCGTCGTCGAACAGGAAGGCGGCCAGGGCCTTGGTCAGTTCGGTCTTGCCCACCCCCGTGGGGCCGAGGAACAGGAAACTGCCCAGCGGACGGTTGGGATCGTTCAGCCCGGCGCGGGCGCGGCGCACGGCGTCGGCGACGGCCTCGAGGGCCTCGTCCTGACCGACCACGCGGGTGCGCAGGGCGTCCTCCATGGACAGGAGTTTCTCGCGCTCGCCTTCCAGCATCTTCTCGACCGGAACCCCGGTCCAGCGCGAGACGACAGCCGCGATCTGGGCGGCATCGACGACCTCGGGGGCGAGGGCCGTGGACCCGTCGGCCTCATTGGCCTCGGCTTCCGCAAGGGACTTCTCGATGCCGGGGATCTGGCCATAGGCGATCTCCGAGGCGCGTCCGAGGTCGCCCTCGCGCTGGGCAGCGGCCAGTTCGGCGCGCAGCCGGTCCAGGGTCTCGCGCAGTTGGGCGCCCTGTCCGACCTTCTCCTTTTCGGCCTTCCAGCGGGCGGTCAGGCTGGTGGATTCTGTCTCGAGATCGGCAATTTCGCCTTCCAGCTTGTCCAGACGGGCCTGGGAGGCGGCATCGGTCTCCTTGACCAGAGCCTCGCGCTCGATCTTGAGCTGGACCAGACGGCGGTCGATCTCGTCGAGAATCTCGGGCTTGGAATCCACCGCCATGCGCACGCGCGATCCGGCCTCGTCGATCAGGTCGATGGCCTTGTCGGGCAGGAAACGGTCGGTGATGTAGCGGTTCGACAGGGTGGCCGCGGCGACGATGGCGCTGTCGGAAATGCGGACACCGTGGTGGACCTCATACTTTTCCTTCAGGCCGCGCAGGATGGAGACCGTGTCCTCGACCGAAGGCTCCTCGACCATGACCGGCTGGAAGCGGCGGGCGAGGGCCGCGTCCTTCTCGACGTGTTTGCGGTATTCATCGAGGGTGGTGGCACCGACGCAGTGAAGCTCGCCGCGTGCAAGGGCAGGCTTGAGCAGGTTGGAAGCGTCCATGGCCCCGTCGCCCTTTCCGGCCCCGACGAGGGTGTGCATCTCGTCGATGAACAGGATGATGCCGCCCTCGGCAGCCGTGACTTCGGACAGGACGGCCTTGAGCCGCTCCTCGAACTCGCCCCGGTATTTCGCGCCGGCGATCAGCGAGCCCATGTCCAGGCTCATGACCTTCTTCTCGCGCAGGCTCTCGGGTACGTCGCCGTTGACGATCCGCAGGGCCAGACCCTCGACGATCGCGGTCTTGCCGACGCCGGGTTCGCCGATCAGGACGGGGTTGTTCTTGGTCCGGCGGGCCAGGACCTGGATGGTGCGCCGGATCTCCTCGTCGCGGCCGATGACGGGGTCGATCTTGCCGTCGCGGGCGGCCTGGGTCAGGTCGCGGGCATAGCGTTTGAGGGCGTCATAGCCGTCCTCGGCGGCGGCGCTGTCAGCGGTCTTGCCCTTGCGCACCTCGGTGACCGCGGCATCGAGACCGGCGGCAGTCGCCCCGACCGATTTCAGGACCTCGGCGGCGACGCCGCCTTCACGGGCCAGGGCCGACAGCAGGCGTTCGGTGGTGACGAAAGCGTCGCCGGAGGTCTTGGCCGCTTCCTCGGCGGCGGCGAAGACACGGGCGGTGTCGCCCTCGAGATAGAGCTGGCCATTGCCACCGCTGATCTGGGCGCGCTTCTTCAGGGCGGTCTCGATCAGGGTCTCGGCGCGGCGGGGATCGCCCCCCGCCGTCTTGATCAGATTGCGGGCGAGGCCATCGCGTTCCTCAAGCAGGACCTTGAGCAGGTGTTCCGGCGCAAACTGCTGGTGACGACGCGCCAGGGCGAGGGTCTGGGCAGACTGGACAGCCTGTTTGGCGCGATCGGAATAGAGGTCGAGGTTCAAGGCGGTATCCCCAGGGAAGGCGGACGATGACGGGGCGCCCCCGGATGGGCGACGCCTCTGCAGTGAAGTTGGGTGTGTCGGCAAGGCAACACAAGAGGCAGGGCAGGACAACAGCCGGTACAAAACAGGATAGGGTCAGACGATGCCCCACGCCCTCTGGCCCGTCGATCCGTCCGTGATCCTGCCCTTCCTGGTGGCTGTGTCGCTGATCGAGCTGACGCCGGGGCCGAACATGGGCTGGCTGGCGCTGGTGGCCATGGGACGCGGACGGGTCGCCGGGTTCGCAGCCGTGGCGGGGGTGACCCTGGGTCTGGCGGTGTGGATGGTGGCGGCGGCGTTCGGCCTGACGTCGGTGCTGCTGGCCTTTCCTTGGCTGTTCCAGACCGTGCGCTGGGCCGGGGTGGTGTTCCTGCTCTGGCTGGCGTGGGAGGCCTGGCGCGAGCCCGTCGCCGACGCCGGTGCCGAGCCGGACCTGCGCAGCCTGCGCGGCCTGTTCCTGAGGGGGCTGACGGGGAATCTGCTGAACCCCAAGGCGGCGGTCTTCTATGTGGCCCTGCTGCCGACGTTCATGCGACCGGACCACGGAGCACCGCTGACCCAGGCGCTGGTGCTGGGGAGCCTGCATCTGGTCGTGGCAGTGGTGGTCCACAGCCTGATCGTGCTGGGCGGAGCCGGGGCCGGAGGGGCGGTGGCCAGGCGGATGCAGGGTCCGGTCCTGCGCGGTGTCATGGCCGGCGGACTGGTTATCGTAGCGGCCTGGCTGGCCTGGGAGACGCGGGGCTGAGCCTCCGCGCCTCCCGTCTGGCCGGAAGGATCAGCCGCCGGTCGGGGGCGGTGCGAAGTCGAACTGCTCGGGACGCCGCTGGCCACCGCCGAAATTCCAGGTCAGGCCGATATAGGCCGCCCGGCCACCGAAGGTCTGGTCCGTGCGATCGCGGAAGGTCGGGGTGGTGATGGTGGTGATCGCGCCGAAGTCGTCCAGCACGTCGCGGACGGTCATCTGCAGGGACCATTTGTCGTTCAGCTTGCGGCGGTAGCCGAAATTGACCAGCGTCGTCTGCTCGCGCGTGCCCTGGGC
>QBLX01000152.1 GCA_003241825.1 Alphaproteobacteria bacterium | reverse complement strand
AGCCACCCGCACCCGGTCAGGGCCAGGATCATCGCCACCACACTGGCTGTTCTCAGTCTGCGCATGGCTTGAACCTAGAAGATTCGCCCGCCCGGGTGAATCGCCATCTCGCCTTTCCTCCCCGCGCAGCGGGGAGGGGGACCGCGAAGCGGTGGAGGGGCTGTGTCAGCAGCACGGAGGGGTTGGTGTCGGGGTCAACAAGCCCCTCCACCACGCTGCGCGCGGTCTCCCGCCCCATCGCTGCGCGATGGGGAGGAAAGGCCATCCGAACCGGTCAGTCCGTCAGCCAGAACAAACCTTCCACTGTCGTTCCGAGGGCGCGGGCGAGGGAGAGGGCCAGGATGGTGGACGGGACGAACACGCCGTTCTCGACCGTGTTGATCGTCTTGCGCGACACACCGGCCAGCGTTGCCAGCTCGACCTGGGTGAGGCCGGCAGCCGTGCGGACCTCCTTGAGACGCGAACTCAGCCGGGGATCAGCCATCGCCGCGTTCCGCCGCCCGTTCCAGCAAGGCGAACCGCAGGGCCGCGACAAATGCGGCCAGAACGATGACGGGAAGGATCATCACGATGGCGAGTTCCTGTTGCCACAGTCCAAACAGATAGACAGCGGTGGCTCCGAGCATGAGCGCGACAAATCCCGAAGACATCGCCCGCTTCCGGATGTCGCGCGTATGTTCGTCGTCGAGGTATTTGCGCATCTTCGGTGTGATGGAGCCGTCGCGGCCCGACAGGACCATCACCGGCATGGACACCATCACAAGACAGACCAAGGCATCGATCGCGCGAAAGCCATCGCCTTCACCGGCGACCACGTCCCAGGCCGCCCCCATGCTCATCGGCAGGAACCCAAAGACCATGATGAAGACGTAGAGGAGCCAGGTCGTACGCCCTCTCTGGATTTCCTCGAACCACGGTGTTGCCCTGGCGAGCCGCAAGGTATTGTTCGAGGGCTCGTATCGACCGAGGAGCAGAATGGACACGGCGAGGAGGGCCACCGATAACACACCGCATCCGATCGCAATCCAGAACCAGACGCCCTCGGCAGCGCCCGCCAGAACGGACCCAAAAGAGAGCATGACGCCTGGCAAACCGGTCGCCAGCGATGCCGAAGCGATCAGGTTGCGCCGCTGGCGATCGTGCTCGGCCCGGATCAGCGCCTGATACTCCGCGTCCGGGTCGCGCGGCTCAGTCATCCCCGCCCTCCGCCTGCCCGTCCAGCCATGCATACCGCAGGCCCACGACCCCGGCCGCTCCGGTCAGAACTACGGGGAACCCCAGCATCGCCCACTCCGCCCGATACAGACCGATCAGGTAAAGACCGCTCATACCGCCCATCAGCACCAGAAAGCCCAGAGACAGGGCCCGCCCCCGCCACTCGCGCGTCAGTTCGTCATCGAGCCATTTGCGATCGCGCCGGCCCTCGCGGTCCCAGCCCAGGACCATCAGCGGCACAATCCAGGCCCACAGCGGCAGCATGGCCGCCCAGATGAAATCGCCCGCGTCACCCTGACCCGCCACGATCCGGGACAACGCCATCAGCGACAGGACGACCACCCCCACCCCCGCAAAGGGCATCGAAACCATCCGCATGCGCCGCAGCCGCTGGGTCCGGTCCCGTCGCGTCTCGCGTGCCGCCAGCCCCTCCCGGTCCACGCGCGAACGGATCATCGTCATTACCGCAAGGGCCCCGGCACCGCCAGCAACGGCCCCTAAGAACAGGATCTGGTCCGACACCGGGATCCCCCAAAGGTCCTCGACGGACAGGCCGAGTCCGGCCAGGAGAAATCCGGTCCCCACGCCCGACAGGCTGAAGATCTCCCTCCGCCGCCGTTGGTCCGCCCGCCGGCGCGCGTCTTCGGGCTCGTCCACCATCACGACCTCCTTGAAATGTCACCTTGAGGTGACATATCACCTATGGGTTACATTGCTGTCAAGTGAGGCCGGGCGATCGGGTTTCAGTCCTGATGCAGCGAAGCTTTCGCTGCCGCGTTGTTGTGACCACCAAGCCTGTTCGCTATACGCCGACGCGGCTCAATGTTGCCGCTACAAGGATGCCTCATGCTCAAGCCACGCCAGGATCTGGTCCCGAACACCTTCGACTTCGAGACCACGCCGCTGGTCAAGCCGACGGGGTTCCGCGAGTACGACGCGCGCTGGATCCTGGAGAAGGAGATCAACCTGCTGGGCATCCAGGCCCTGGGTCTGGGGCTGGCCACCTATGTGCACGAGATCGGGGTCAAGCCGCGCATCGTCGTCGGCCATGATTTCCGGTCCTATTCGCTGGGCGTCAAACAGGCCCTGATCCTCGGCCTGCTGGAAGGCGGGATGGAGGTGGTCGATATCGGCCTGGCCCTGTCGCCCATGGCCTATTTCGCCCAGTTCGCGCTGGATTGCCCCTGCGTGGCCATGGTCACCGCCTCGCACAACGAGAACGGCTGGACCGGCGTCAAGATGGGAGCCCAGGCTCCGCTGACCTTCGGCCCCGACGAGATGGGCCGGCTCAAGACCATCGTGCTGGAGGGTCAGGGCGTCGCCCGTGCCGGTGGCCGGCTGGAGCGGGTCGAGGGCTTCCGCGATCGCTACATCGACGAGGTCACGTCGAAGGTGAAGCTGAGCCGGCCGCTGAAGGTGGTCTGCGCCTGTGGCAATGGCACGGCCGGGGCCTTTGCGCCCGAGGCGCTGCGCCGGATGGGGGCCGAGGTGATCGAGATGGATACCGATCTCGACTACACCTTCCCCAAATACAATCCGAACCCGGAAGACCACGCCATGCTGATGCAGATGGCGCAGAAGGTCCGGGAAACCGGTGCCGATCTGGCGCTGGGCTTCGATGGCGACGGCGACCGCTGCGGCGTGGTCGACAACACCGGCGAGGAGATCTTTGCCGACAAGATCGGCCTGATGCTGGCCCGCGACCTGTCGGCCCTGCACGCCAATGCCACCTTCGTCGTGGATGTGAAATCGACCGGTCTTTACAAGACCGATGAAGTGCTCAAGGCCAATGGCGCGACCACCGTCTACTGGAAGACCGGCCACTCCTACATCAAGCGCAAGACGGCTGAACTGGGGGCGCTGGCCGGGTTCGAGAAGTCGGGCCATTTCTTCCTCGCGGGTCCGCTGGGCCACGGCTATGACGACGGTCTTGTCGCCGCCAGCGCCGTTCTGGCCATGCTGGACCGCAACCCCGGCAAGACGCTCAGTGAACTGAAGGGTGCCCTGCCCGACGCCTGGACCAGTCTGACAATGTCGCCCCACTGTTCGGACGAGACCAAATACCAGGTGCTCGAGACCCTGGTCGCCGAATATGTGAAACTGGGCGAGGAAGGCGGCTCGATCTGCGGGCGCAAGATCGTCGAGGTCATCACCGTCAACGGGGCCCGGGTCCATCTGGAAGACGGGTCGTGGGTCCTGGTCCGCGCCTCCTCGAACAAGCCCGAACTGGTCGTGGTGGTCGAGAGCATGCGATCGGCCGACGACATGCGGGACCTGTTCCGTCAGGAAATGAAGCCCCGGCTCGCGGCCCATGGCGTCACCGACTACAACCAGGAAATCTGATCGCGCCTATGCCTCTGTCCGAACCCACGCCGCCGGCCTCGACTGCCAAGGGCCCGCCTTCGGGGTTCGGCAAGGGGTTCGTGATGGACAGCTGGTATTTCATCGCCCTGTCGCGCGACGTCGCGCCCGGGTCGCTGAAACGCCACGAGGTCATGGGCGAGCCGGTCCTGATCGGCCGGACACGGAGTGCCGACGGTGCGCCCGCAGCCGTCTTTGCCCTGCGCGACATCTGTCCGCACC
>QBLX01000151.1 GCA_003241825.1 Alphaproteobacteria bacterium | reverse complement strand
GCAAGCCAGGAGACCTGGCCGCCGATGTCGTTCGTCCGCTGTCCGGGACCAGACAGAGGCGTGGGACCAACCCTTCCCGTCACGGGAAGCCGTTCCGTTGAAGCGACCCGGTCTCTGCGCCGTTCCGGACCCCTGTCCGGGGCGGATTGGTCGCTTTCATCGTCCCGCGCGCGCCGTCGCGGGGCCTGACGGAGCACGCACCCATGCGTCACCTTCTCTGTTCGACTGCCTTTCTGGCAGTCGGCCTTGCCCTGCCCGCTGCGGCGCAGGATCGAGACTCAAACACGCCCGAACTGGACGAAGTGATCGTCACGGCCACCCG
Organism: Alphaproteobacteria bacterium; assembly: GCA_003241825.1. Classification (GTDB taxonomy): domain Bacteria; phylum Pseudomonadota; class Alphaproteobacteria; order Caulobacterales; family Caulobacteraceae; genus Brevundimonas. The sequence goes on along the minus strand of QBLX01000151.1, from coordinate 3,732 downwards.
CCTGCCGGCCATCGTCGCCGACACCCCCGGGGCCCGCGTCATCGATGCGGACACCATCCAGAGGCGCGGCGCGGTCTTTGCCGCCGACATCCTGGGTGACATTCCCGGCCTGTCGGTTGTGCGGGCCGGGGCCTTCGGCGGTGTGGCCCAGGTCCGGATCCGGGGAGCCACGCCCGGCAAGACCCTGACCCTCGTCGATGGCGTTCCGGTCAACGATGCGGCCGAGGTCAATGGCGCGTTCGACTTCTCCGGCTTCGAACTGGGCGACATCGAGCGGATCGAGGTCCTTTCGGGACCCCAGTCCTCGCTGTGGGGCTCCGATGCCATCGGCGGCGTCATCGCCTTCACCACCCGCGAGGTGAACGGCGTTCGCGCCGAGGCCGAGGCAGGCGCCTATGACACGCGCCGCGGGCGTCTGGCCGCCGGCGTCGCCCATGACACCTATGCCTTCGGGGCCTGGGTCTCGCGCTTCGAGACCGACGGCATCTCGGCCGCAGACGAAGCGGACGCCAATCCGGAGGCCGACGGCTTTCGCAACATCACGATCGGGGCGCGTGGCCGCTATGCCTTCACGCCGGATCTCCAGGTCGATGGTTCGATCCGCTGGTCCGATTCACAGGCCGATATCGACGGCTTCCCGGCCCCGTCATTCGCCCTGGCCGACACCCCGGACACGACGGCCAGCGAGCAGTTTTCCGGCTTTGCCCGGCTGAAAACCACCCTGCCGGGCCTGTCCCATCAGTTCAGCCTTTCGGCCTCGGACATCACCCGAGATACCGTCTCCAGCTTCCCCTCGTCCTTCGAGGCCGACCGTCAGGTCTACCGCTGGCAGGCGGACGGAGCGGCTCTCGACGACAGGCTTTCCTACGCCTTCGGGGCAGAGCGCGAGGAGACCGAGGGCAGTCTGTCGGACGGCACCACGGCGGCGCTCGGCAATACCGCCCTCTTCGGTGTGGCCCGGATCGCCGTGTCGGACAGGCTGAGCCTGACGGGAGGTCTGCGCCTCGACGACACCGATGATTTCGGTTCCGAGACGACGGGCCGGCTTTCCGCGGCCTGGGATCTGCAGGACGGTTTCATCCTGTCCGGTGCTTTCGGGACGGGATTCAAGGCTCCGTCGATCAGCCAGGCCGTCTGTGACTTCTGCTTTTCCGCCTCGCCCTTCCCGGTCCTGACGCCGGAAACGGCAGACAGCGGCGAGATCGCCCTTGGCTGGGCGTCTGCGGATGGCCGTTTCGACGGGCGGGCTACCCTTTACCGGCTCAGCGTCCAGGACCAGATCACCTATGTGTTCAATCCGGTCACCTTCGACGCGGCCTATATCAACATCGCCGAGACCCGGACCGATGGCGTCGAACTGGAAGCGCGAGCCGCTCTGGGGTCGGGGTTCGACCTGACGATCGCCTATGCCTGGACCGATGCCCGTGACGAGACGACGGGGGCCCGGCTGCGGCGCATTCCGGAACACGCCGGTTCGGCGACTCTCGGCTGGACGGCAGAACGCCTGTCCGGTGCGCTGACGCTCCGGGCCGAGGGTGATCAGGATGATGCGGGCGGGGTTCGCGAAAGCTTCGTCACCGCCAACCTGAACGCCGCCTGGCAGATCACCGACGACGTCGCCCTGACGGCCAGGATCGAGAACCTGGCCGATGAGCGCTATCAACAGGTGCTGGGTTATGGCGAGCCGGGTCGCTCCGCCTGGGTGGGCATGCGGCTGAACTACTGACGGGATCGAGGCCCTTCCCCGGCTCCGGGGGAGGGCCTTCGCCTCAGGCTGCGCTGCTGATCCGGAACGGATCCGATGTCAGGGCTTCCTGGGTCAGGGCCGCCGGTTCTGGGAAGGCCATGGCGCCCCAGTCGAGGTCCGGTCGTGGTGCATGGGCGGCGGCGACGATTGCCCGCAGTTCAGCGGCAGAGGCCACGCTGGCGACGATCGTCTCGACCTCGGGCAGGTTCAGGGCAAACGCCAGGGCGGCCTGCATGGGATCGATGCGAGCCTCTGCGAGGCGACGCCGGGTGCGTGACAGGGCCAGGCCATAGTCGGCCAGGTGCGCGGGCAGGGTCTCGCGACCCGTGAACATCAGGCCATGGGCAAAAACAGCCGAAAGGTGGATGGCCACGCCCTGTTTGGCCAGATCGGCCAGCAGTCCCGACGTGACCGGTCGCTGGTCCAGGATATTGCAGGGAAGCTGGATCAGGTCAGGCTGGAACCGGCGCGCGAGCAGGGCCGGACCGTCCTCGAGCGTCGCGCAAAAGCCGATCCGCTTGAACAGCCCCCGATCCTTGAGGGCACAGAGCCGGTCCCAGAGCGCGCGGCCCTCGGCCCCGGCGAGATCAGCCGCGTTCGACACCAGCAGGGAATCGCCGCGCGGCAGTCCAAGGCGTTCCAGCGAACGACGGGCCCTCGCCTCGACACGATCCACCCCGTCCACGATCGACATGGTGCGAACCGTGACCCGGAAGGGAGACGGGAAGGGCCAGGCCTGACCCAGCATCCGCTCGCCATCGCCGTCGGGGCGGGTCGCAACGGTAGCCACGCCGGCATCGCCAGCCGTCTGCAGCAGCAGCCGGATCGCCTCTTCGCGGGCCCCCGAGGGCGCAGACATGAAGCTGTTCTGCGCACGTTCCGGTTCGGTCACGACAGCAATGGCCAGTTTTCCGGCCGGAGATGGATCTGACAGCTTCTTCACCACCGGATTTTGGCCGGTAAAGTTTAAGGGAGGCTAACCCAGACTTTGACAGAACCTTACCGGAAGACCCGTGTTATCCACCGGCGTCGTGCTGGCGATCGGGATGGGCCGCGATAAACGCTGGATGTAGCGCTGCTTTTTCCCCGATCGCCTGCAAACCGGGCCAGCGGGCCATCAACAGATTAAATCGACCGGCCGAATAGATTTGCGGAACCAGGTAACAATCGACCAGCGTTGGCCTGTCTCCCCATGCCCAGCCCTGGCCATGGCGGGCCACCAGGGTCTCCAGCGCATCGAACCCTGCCGTGATCCACTGACCCGCCCAGGCATCCACCCCGGCCTGGTCCGCACCCAGGGCTCGCACCGCGGTCAGCACCCGAAGATTGTTCAGTGGATGGATGTCACAGCCGATCAGGGCTGCCATGGCCCGGACCTGCGCGCGGTCGTTCAGCCCGGCCGGCAGCAGCGGCGGCTCCGGATAGGCCTCCTCCAGCCATTCGAGGATTGCCGGGCTCTGGGTCAGTACCCCGTCGATGGTCTCAAGCGCCGGAACCATGCCCTGCGGATTGAGTCTCAGGAAGGTTTGGGATCGCTGGGCCCCGGTGCGCAGGTCGATGCTGCGCTGCTCATAGGCGAGGCCCTTCAGGTTCAGGGCAATCCGGGTGCGATAGGACGTCCCGGAGCGGAAATAGTCGTGCAGGATCAAGGCTGCACCGTGAACACCAGCGGCGCCAGTCCGACGATGGTCGCCTCAACCGTGTCGCCGGGGATGACTGGCCCGACGCCCTCGGGCGTGCCTGTAAAGATCAGGTCGCCGGGCTGCAGGTCCCACAGCAGCCCCGCCTGTTCGATGATCCCGGCCGGGTCCCAGATCATGTCTGCCAGAGTCGCCGCCTGCCGCGTCTCTCCGTTCACGGTCAGCCGGATCGCTGCAGCCAGGTCCGGCAGGGCACCCAGGGTCAACGCGCCGCACGGCGCCGACTGATCAAAGCCCTTGGCTGAATCCCACGGACGGCCCTTGGCCTTGGCCTCGGCCTGGAGG
>QBLX01000150.1 GCA_003241825.1 Alphaproteobacteria bacterium | reverse complement strand
AGGGGCCGGAGCGCCGGTGGCGGCAGGACCGGACGGGCCCGGACTGAGCCGCGGGGCCGGCGGGGAGGGCAGGGCCTCGTCATCCTCCTCGTCCCGGGGCGTCACAACGGGCGCCCGAAAGATAACGGTCGGACTGGTCAGGGGGCGGGTCTCGGGTGCGGCGCTGGTCGCCGTTGCCGGCGCGGGCAGGCGCGCGCGCTCGCCTTCCAGCAGCGGCCGGGGCTCGATTTCGATGAAGATGGGCGCATCTGGCGGCACCGCAGGATCGACGCGCTCGGGCTCGAACAGCCGCAGGGCCAGGGCCGCGAGAATTGCGCCATGAAGGGCAAGAGATCCCGCGAAGCTCGCTACCCACCAGCGGTTCAGGGGCCGGGGGGGCGGACGGTCCGCCAGACCCCTCGCCCGGGCGTACACTGCGATATCGGACATGTTGCACGCCTCCCGGGAGCGAGAGGAGACACAAACCGTGGCCTTCTGGTGGCGGGCGCGGCGGATCGGCTGCAACGGTAAGCCCGGCTTGACCCCGAAGCCCCTTCAGCGTACATGCGCCGGACTTTCGAGGCTGTCAGGACCTGTCCTGCGCCGGGATCGTGACAATTGATCGGACGGGCTGTGCCCGCCGGAACGCCCAAAGCGCGCGTTCCGGCTTTTTCGTTTGCGTCACCATCCCGAACTCGAACGATCCCGGGCGAGGCCGAAAGGTCGCGTTCAAAAGAAGGAAACCGAGGCGCCCCGGCCGACAGGCACACGCCTCCATCAGAAGTCGAGACGAGTTCGAAACATGCCTACGATCAACCAGCTGATCCGCAAGCCCCGCAAGCCCAAGCCCGTGCGCAACAAGGTGCCCGCGCTCGAGGGTTCGCCCCAGCGCCGCGGCGTCTGCACCCGCGTCTATACGACGACCCCCAAGAAGCCGAACTCGGCTCTGCGTAAGGTCGCCAAGGTCCGTCTGGCCAAGAACGGCTATGAAGCCGTTTGCTACATCCCCGGCGAGGGTCACAATCTTCAGGAGCACTCGGTGGTCCTGATCCGCGGCGGCCGCGTCAAGGATTTGCCCGGCGTTCGCTACCACATCCTGCGCGGCGTGCTCGATACCCAGGGCGTCAAGGACCGCAAGCAGCGTCGTTCGCACTACGGCACCAAGCGTCCGAAGTAAGCGACCCGCTCTCTACAGATTCAGCCGGTCCCCGGCTTCCCAAGAACGATTTAGAAGGCCCAGCCCATGTCACGTCGTCACCGCGCCCAGAAACGCGAAGTCCTGCCGGATCCCCGCTACAAGGATCTGATCGTCACCAAATTCATGAACTATGTCATGTACGAGGGCAAAAAAGCCGTCGCCGAGAACATCGTTTATGGTGCGTTCGAGATCCTGGCGGAGAAGAAGAAGGACTTCGAGCCGGTCCAGACCTTCCACACCGCCCTGGAAAACGTCCAGCCGTCGGTCGAGGTCCGGTCGCGTCGCGTCGGTGGTGCCACCTATCAGGTCCCGGTCGAGGTTCGCCCCGACCGTCGCCGCGCCCTGGCGATCCGCTGGCTGGTGAATGCTGCGCGCAAGCGCGGCGAGAACACCATGACGGAAAAGCTGGCTGCCGAGCTGCTGGATGCGTCCAACAACCGCGGTACCGCCGTCAAGAAGCGTGAAGACACCCACAAGATGGCCGAAGCCAACCGCGCCTTCAGCCACTATCGCTGGTAGCGCCTTCAAAGCGTCACCTGCACTGACTATCTAAGGGTTTCCGGCGCGGGCGGTTTGAGTTAAATCGCCCGCGCTCGTTTATCCGCACAGACCGACCATCTCCCGAGGGCGCCATCCGCGCCCTGAAATCACTTCAAGGCACGTTCATCATGGCCCGCGAAAACAAGATCGAGGACTACCGCAACTTCGGCATCATGGCCCACATCGACGCGGGCAAGACGACGACGACCGAGCGGATTCTCTACTACACCGGCAAGAACCACAAGATTGGCGAAGTCCACGACGGCGCCGCGACCATGGACTGGATGGACCAGGAGCAGGAGCGGGGGATCACGATCACCTCGGCTGCGACCACGGCCTACTGGAAAGAGAAGCGCCTCAACATCATCGACACCCCCGGCCACGTGGACTTCACGATTGAAGTCGAGCGTTCGCTGCGCGTGCTCGACGGAGCCGTGACGGTTCTCGACGGCAATGCCGGCGTCGAGCCCCAGACCGAGACCGTCTGGCGCCAGGCCGACAAATACCGCGTGCCGCGCATCGTGTTCGTCAACAAGATGGACAAGATCGGCGCCGACTTCGACGCCTCGGTGCAGTCGATCCGCGATCGCCTGGGTGCCAAGGCCGTGCCGATCCAGTTCCCGATCGGTTCGGAGAACACCCTGTCCGGCCTGGTCGACATCGTCGCCATGAAATCCGTGATCTGGGACAACGACCAGCTGGGCGCGAACTTCACCGTCGGTGACATTCCCGCGGACCTGGTCGACAAGGCCAACGAGGCTCGCCAGTACCTGATCGACAACGCCGTCGAGCTCGACGACGAGGCGATGGAAGCCTACCTCGAAGGCACGGAGCCCTCGATCGAGGTGCTCAAGAAATGCATCCGCAAGGCCGTGCTGACCGGTGCCTTCTACCCGATCCTCTGCGGCTCGGCGTTCAAGAACAAGGGCGTCCAGACCCTGCTCGACGCCGTCGTCGACTACCTGCCTTCGCCGCTCGACATCCCGTCGACGCCGGGCATCGACTTCAAGACCGAAGAGCCGGTCGTCCGGCGTGCCTCGGACGATGAGCCCCTTTCGGTCCTCGCGTTCAAGATCATGGACGACCCCTTCGTCGGCTCGCTGACCTTCTGCCGTATCTATTCCGGCAAGATGGAAACCGGCATGGGCCTGCTGAACTCCAGCCGCGACCGCAAGGAACGCGTTGGACGGATGCTGCTGATGCACTCCAACGACCGTCAGGACATCAAGGAAGCCTTTGCCGGCGACATCGTCGCCCTGGCCGGCCTCAAGGACACCCGCACCGGCGACACCCTGTGCGATCCGCTGAAGTCGCCGGTCATCCTGGAAAAGATGGAATTCCCGGCACCCGTGATCGAGATCTCCGTCGAGCCCAAGACCAAGGCCGACCAGGAGAAGCTGGGCGTGGCCCTGGCCAAGCTGGCGTCGGAGGATCCGTCCTTCACCGTCTCGACCGACCATGAGTCGGGCCAGACCATCCTCAAGGGGATGGGCGAGCTGCACCTCGACATCAAGATCGACATCCTGAAGCGGACCTACAAGGTCGAGGCCACGATCGGCGCGCCGCAGGTTGCCTATCGTGAATCGCTCGGCCGCAAGGTCGACATCGACTACACCCACAAGAAGCAGACCGGTGGTACGGGCCAGTTCGCCCGCGTCATGATCACCTTCGAGCCCGGCGAGCCCGGCTCGGGCTTCGTGTTCGAGAACTCGATCGTCGGCGGTGCCGTGCCCAAGGAATACATCCCGGGCGTGGAAAAGGGCCTCAACTCGATCAAGGACAGCGGCCTTCTGGCAGGCTTCCCGCTGATCGACTTCAAGGCGACCCTGACGGACGGCAAGTACCACGACGTCGACTCCAGCGTGCTGGCGTTCGAAATCGCGGCCCGCGCCGCCTTCCGCGAACTGCGCGAGAAGGGTGCGCCCAAGCTGCTCGAGCCGATCATGGCCGTCGAGGTCGTGACCCCCGAGGACTACCTCGGTTCGGTCATCGGCGACCTGAACGGCCGTCGCGGCATGATCCAGGGTCAGGACATGCGCGGCAACGCCACGGTCGTGAACGCCTTCGTGCCGCTGGCGAACATGTTCGGCTATGTGAACACCCTTCGCGGGATGTCGCAGGGCCGCGCAGCCTTCACCATGCAGTACGACCACTACGAGCCGGTGCCGCAACACGTCGCCGACGAAGTGATCAAGAAGTATTCCGCCTAACCCAACCCAAACCCGGCGGGCCTGACCGGTCCGCCGGACCCCTGAAAACCCACGATATGCCCCCTTTTCAGGGGACGGAGAGAAGAGAATGGCCAAGGAAAAGTTCGAACGTAACAAGCCGCATTGCAACATCGGCACGATTG
>QBLX01000014.1:32502-46569 GCA_003241825.1 Alphaproteobacteria bacterium | reverse complement strand
GCTGAACCCTGACCTCTGGCTGACGCAGGGAGCAATCTGTGTCAGGGTGGGGTTCTCAGCCGGGAACCCGCCATGCTCGTCGCCGCCCTTGCCGCCTTGTTATTGCAGCAGACACCCGGCGCGGTCGTCTGGGCCCCCCTGCCCGATCCTGCCGTCGAGGAGGAACAAGTCCCGGCAGCGGCCCCCACTCTGCCGGACTGGGCGCTTGCCGACCCCTTTGCCTGGGAGCGCTCGCAGTGCAGTTCGCTTGTGCGGGGGGGTGTAAGCCTCGGAGCCTGCCAGGCCCGGGTTCGGACCGAACTGGCTGCAAACCTCGGCGACGCCCTGCCCGCGGCCCTCCGACCGACCGGCCTGGAAGAAGAGTGCCTGCCGACAAATAATGCAGCGAACGGCTTTGCTGTCAGTTGCGCGCCGCAACGCCGCGAGCAAGCCGCTGTCTCGCTTCCTCAAGAGCGTGTGTGCGAAAACCGCCCCCAGCGCACCGGTAACGGCGTCGTGTCATGGGCCGAGACCTGCCGTCCTGCCAGTGGCACCCAGGGCAGCGAGGACGGCCTCAAATTTCGGCTGTTCGGGCGCGACTGAGGGCGCGGTCCACAAACGAAAACGCCGCCCGGGAGTCCGGACGGCGCTTTTTCAAACTGGATCGGTCAGCGATCAGGACTTGAGATCGGACTTCACGTCGCCGACCTTTTTCTGAACCGCACCTTCGACCTGGTCCATCTTGCCCTCGGCCTGAAGCTTCTCGTTGCCGGTCATTTTGCCGACGCCTTCCTTGATGTTGCCGCCGGCTTCCTTGGCAGCACCCTTGAATTGGTCTTGATCAGCCATGATGAACTCCTGGTTTTCACTGAGACACCGGTTTGCGTCCCGTCAGATGGAAAACCGCCGAGCCGGTAGCCGGTTCCGCCCGAGCCGCACATTGCAGGCCACAAGATCGTGATCAGTTCCGACGCAACCAAAATGCCAGGGCCCATGCGTGAGCGTCGTGGCGAAGACAGGACAAGGCCACCTGCGGGTCCAGCCAAACAAGCTCGTGGTCGTCTTCCACCTTTGCGGAGGGATCGAGCGACAACAGGTCCGCTGTCCAGATGCCGCCCACATTGTTGACAGGGCTATTGTCGGACTTGCGAAAGAACTGCCCGGCTTCGACCAGTCGGTCTCGTGGCTGGACCATCATGCCGGTTTCTTCGACGAACTCCCGCACCAACGCCTGCGGCTCGGTTTCGTCCCCGTCGACGGCACCGCCCGGGAGGTCGTGGTAAGGCGTATCACGGGTTACGCGAACACAGGCGACCTGTCCGTCCCGGAAGACCAGACCGAAGGTCGCTGGACGCACAACATAGGCCACACCGGGATCAGCGCGCCCGAACTGCAGGGCGGGCCGCATCAGATATCGAACGCCAGCCGTGCGCGGACACCCTTGTGGCTAGGGTCGATTTCCACGGCGGACCGGAGACCGCTGGCCATGGCCGAAACGATCTTGGCCCCGAGACCTGTTCCCTTTGCCACCCCGTCGCCCATGCCGGGCCCGTCATCCTCCACCGTCAGGACGGCACGGCCTTCGATGCCGTCGGGTGCCAGAATCACGCGGATCGGCCCCATTGGTCCGCCGGGATAGGCATATTTGACGGCGTTGGTGACAAGTTCGGTGACCACGACACCCAATGAAACAGCCTGGTCGGTCGATACCCGCATGGGCGTTGCCGTCAGATGGATGCAGGTCTCGCTCGGGCAGAGCGACTGGGTCAGTTCCTGGACCAATCCATCAAGATACTCGTCCATCGCGACGGTCGACATGTCACCGGAGGTGTAGAGCCTGCGATGGACGTGCGCCACGGCCTCGATCCGGGCCTGGGCTTCCTTGAGTGCGTTGCGCGCGCCGTCGTCGCCAATCTGACGGAGCTGCAGGGATATGAAGGTGGAGACCAGTTGCAGCGAGTTGCCCACGCGATGGTTGACCTCGCGCAGCATGGCCTCCGCGCGGTCCCGGGCCAGACGAACCTCTTCCTGGGCCAGTTCGTTTTCGCGTTCGAGCCGCCGCCGCAGCAGCGCATCCTCCAGGGCAGAGCGCAGCAATGCGGTGAAGTCTTCCGACACGTCCTTGATGACATAGTCGGCCGCCCCGGCACGGAGCGCTGACACAGCGACCCGACCATCCTGGGTGCCTGTCACATAGACGACCGGCGGCGGACTTGGCAGCGACAGGATATCGGGCAGAACGTCCAGGCCGTCCCGGCCAGGCATGTAATGGTCGAGGGCACAGACGTCATAGTCTTCATCGATCAGCGCCTGCAGCCCGGCGTCGCCATCGGGTGCGCACGTCACAAGGTAGCCGTGCCGGCCAAGTTCCTTCTGCACCAGACGCGACAGGGCCCGGTCATCATCGATGTAGAGGAGCCGTATCTGGCTCATTCGATTTCCGGAGCCTGCATGACCGAAAGGAAGAGCCCCAACTGCCGGATCGCGGCTGCGAAGCTTTCATAGTCCACCGGCTTGGTGATGTAGACGTTGCAGCCCAGATCGTAGCAGCGCTGGATCTCGGTCTTGTCGTCGGTGGTGGTCAGCACGACGACAGGTGCTCGTTTGAGGCGGTCATCGCGTTTCACCTCGGCGAGGATGTCGATGCCGCTCATGTCCGGCAGATTCAGATCCAGCAGGATCAGGAGCGGGCCGTTGGCCAGGACCTCGGCACTGAAGAGGTAGTCGAGCGCGGGCTGGCCTGCATCGAAATGCATGATCTCGTTGGAGATGTTCGCCCGGCGGATGTTCTTCTCGATCAGCTTGGCATGACCGTGATCGTCCTCGACCATGACGATCTTGACGGGGTTACTGTTGGTCAAAGGGCATCTCCGGACTCATCGAGGATCAGGCGTGTGGGGAATTTCAGATGGAAAGTCGAGCCTTTGCCAAGCTCGGATTCAATCTCGATCGACCCGCCGAGGCGGCGCACGCTGTTGCGCACGAAGGCAAGGCCGAGGCCCTCGCCCGGTGTATTCTGGCGACCGGCGCGACGGAACAGCTCGAACACGCGTTCGTGGTCCCGGGTGGCAATTCCCCGACCATTGTCGGCAACGCTGTAGCGAACCCAGCCGCCTGCGAGAGCCTCGCCACTGATGACGATCAGACCGGGACGCGACGGCTCCAGGTATTTGACGGCATTGTCGATGAGGTTGCCCAGCACCTGCTCGATCGAGAGACGGTCGCTCTCGATTTCCGGCAGGGACTCGACCAGGATCTGGCCGTCCGACGCGTCGACCTGATGCCGGACGCTGTCGGCAATGGACTGGACCAATGCCGTCATGTCGAGGGTCTCGGGCACGAATTTGCGTCGCCCCTCGCGCGACAGTTTCAGGATGGCGTTGATCAAGCCGTCCATCTTGGCCGTCGACGCTCGGATGAAGCTGATTGCCTCCGGCAGTTCCTCGCGCACGGCTGTCACGGCGTCGGTCTCGATCAGGTCGGGTGCATCGGTTTCGAGACGGCTGATCTGTCGGTCTATGACTTCGCCAGCAGCCTCAAGTTCAGACGTGAACCCCATTACATTGACGAGGGGCGAGCGGAGATCATGGCTGACGATATAGGCAAACCTTTGAACCTCTTCGTTTGCCCGGGTCAGGGCCGCCGTCCGGTCACGGACCGTCTGCTCGAGGCCGGCATTGGTCCGGTCGATGACGGCCCGGGCTTCGGTCATGTCGTGGAAATAGCGACGCACGAGCATCGCCACGACACCTGCCAGGATGAGGATCAGCACCCCCGCAATGGCGTTGACGGCCAATGTGGTCGACGCTGAGCGTGCGGATGCCCGCGTGAAATCGGCGACCCGCTGTCCCTGAAGATCGTCAACCGCGTCGATCTCGCGACGGACATCATCCATCAGCGCCTTGCCGCGACCAGAACGAACCATTGTCATGGCCTGACCGATGCGGCCGGCGCGCGCCGCATCCAGCGTTGCCTCCATCTCGATGAATTTGGCGCGGATCCCGGTTTCAAGACCCGCGACGGCCGCTTCGCCGACAACATCCCCGGCGAGCCGCTCCTTGAGGGCGGCAAGACGCGTGGACGCCGTAGCCTCCGCGGATCGATATTCGTTCAGGAAACTGGCCTGACCCGTCAGAAGAAAGCCCCTCTGCGCACTTTCAGCTTGCTGGATGCTGATGAGGAGCGTTCGCCCTGCCCGTCGGACGACCCAGCTGTTGTCGACCTGTTCATTCAGCGTGGCGGTGCGCTGGATCATCAGGAATGTGCTGGCATTCACCACCAGCAGAAGGAGCAGGGCCCCGGACAGCAGGATGGTGATGGACCGTGCAAGTCCTGGTGTCCGCAGGATCTGCGATGCGGCGGCGAGGGAAAGCTTGGGTTTACTGGACACTGACATCGCGTGCAGCCTTAGCCCGACGCAGCCGATGCCGAAAGACTCAAGTCACACCTGCCCGATCGTGCGCAGTCTGGCGCGCGGATGGACCTCGTTCTGGCTCATCACCACGGTCTGTCCCCGGAAACGCTCGATGATGGAGCGCACATAGGGCCGGATCTGCGGACCGGTCAGAAGGACTGCGCTTTCACCCGCCATGGCGGCCCGCTCGAACACATCCCTGACATTGCGAATGAACTCCTGAAGCCGGGACGGTGCCATGGCCAGTTGCTTGTCATCACCATTGCCGATCAGGGCATCGGCGAAGGCCGCTTCCCATTCCGGCGACAGGGTGACGATCGGCAACGCCCCGTCTTCGCCCTTGTATTGCCAGCACAGCTGTCGAGACAGTCGGGTGCGGACGTGCTCGACGAGATTGGTCACCGAGGTTGTGTGCGGCGCTGCCTCGGCCAGCCCCTCGAGGATGGCTGCAAGGTCACGGATCGAGACCTTCTCGCGCAGCAGGGCCTGCAAGACTCGTTGCAGAGTGGTGACCGTGACGACCGAAGGCACCAGTTCGTCGACCAGCTTCTTCTCTTCCTCGCCAAGTTCCTTGATGAGCTTCTGCACCTCTGCGTAGGTCAGCAGATCGGCCATGTTTTCCTTGAGGATCTCGGTCAGATGGGTCGTCAGCACCGTCGACGGATCCACGATCGTATAGCCGCGGAAGGTCGCCTCCTCGCGCAGACTCTCATCGATCCATGTCGCCGGCAGGCCAAAGGCAGGCTCTTTGGTGTGTTCACCCGGCAGCTCGACCTGTCGTCCGGCCGGGTCCATGGCCATCAGGGATCCCAGACGCACCTCGCCCTGCCCTGCCTCCATCTCCTTGATCCGGATGGCATAGCCCTGGGTCGGCAGGCGCATGTTGTCGAGGATGCGCACCGACGGCATCACGAAGCCGAACTCCTGGGCCAGTGCGCGCCGGAGCGCCCGGATCTGGTCGGTGAGGCGGCGGCCTTCGAGATCGTTGATCAGCGTCAGCAGGCTGTAGCCCAGCTCAATCTTGACCTCGTCGATCGACAAGGCCGTTCCAATCGGCTCCTCGACATCCTCTTTGGGCTTGGAAAGGGCGGCGGCCAGCTCGGCCTCCGTAGGCTGTGGTTTCAGCTTTGCTCGGCCCAGACGCCAGGCCATGAAACCCGCACCAATCGAAAGGGCAGCAAACGGGAGCAAGGGCATGCCGGGGATCAGCCCCAGCAGGCCAGCTGCAGCCGACACCATGCCGAGGCTGACCGGGTTGGTGGCCAGCTGGGCAACCAGCGCCTTGTCGGCAGATCCCTCGACACCGGCCTTTGACACGAGGAAGCCGGCAGCGATCGAGATGATGATGGCCGGAACTTGGGTCACCAGGCCATCACCGATGGTCAGCTGGATGTAGGTGTTGGCGGCCTCGCCCATCGGCAGATCATGCGAGATCACCCCGATCAGTATGCCGCCGATCGCATTGATGAAGACGATGATCAGACCCGCGACCGCGTCACCGCGAACGAATTTCGAGGCACCGTCCATGGCCCCGAAGAAGGTCGATTCCTGCTCGAGTTCCTTGCGGCGGAGCTTGGCCTGTTCCTCGGTGACGAGGCCGCTCGACAGGTCTGCGTCAATCGCCATCTGCTTGCCGGGCATGGCGTCGAGGGTGAAGCGGGCGCTGACCTCGGCGATCCGGGTAGAGCCCTTGGTGATGACGACGAAATTGACCACCAGAATGATGGCAAAGATGATCACCCCGATGATGAAATTGCCGCCCATCATCAACTCGCCGAAGGCGGCGATCACCTGGCCTGCGGAATCGTGGCCCTCATGTCCGTGGGTCAGCACCAGTCGGGTGGAGGCCAGGTTCAACCCGAGCCGAAACAGGGTCGAGACCAGCAGGACGGTCGGGAAGATCGCGAAATCCAGCGGTCGCTTCATCATCAGCGCTGTCATCAGGATCAGCACGGACGAGACGAGGCTGATAGCCAGCAACAGGTCCAGCAGGGCCTTGGGGATCGGAAGGATCAGCAGGAGAATGACGCCGATCACGCCTACGGCCATCCCGACCTCGCCACGCAGCGCCCAGCCCAGCATGTCCTTGGCCGTCGGACGGGCCATGCCGTCCTTCATCATCGGATTGACCGGGACGTCGGTCATGCTGTCAGGCCGATCGCCGTCAGTGCCATGCGGGTCGCATCAGCGATGACGGCGTCGCGCTGGGCCTCCGTGGAGGTTTCGGTTGCGTGAAAATAGGCGGCAACGACCACGGGCGGGGCGGATGGCGGATAGATCAGCCCGATATCGTTGGTCGGGCCATAGCCCCCGGTGCCGGTCTTGTGCGCCACCCGCCATCCGGCAGGCACCCCGGCCTTGATCCGCTCCGGGCCGGTCGGCGAGGCCAACATCCAACCCAGCAGACGCTGGCGAGATGACTGCACGAGGGGCGAGTTGGGTGCCACAAACAGGGTCTCGATATTCAGTGCCGACTGCGCGGGGGTGATGGTGTCCTTGTCTCCGTCAAGCCGGTTCATCTCGGGCTCAAGACGATCGACGCGCGTCCGCATATCGCCGAGACTGCGGTAGAAGGCCTGCATCTCGGCCAGACCGCCCAGCTCGCGGATCAGGATATTGGCAGCCGGGTTATCGCTGACCTCGACCGTTCCCTTCATGAGGGCCTCGATCGTCATGGTGCCGCCAACTGCGGCTCCAGTCACCGGCGCGTGATTGATCATGTCGGCCGCAGTCACGGGAATGGCCCGGTCGAGACGTTCCTGGCCTTCCTGCACCCGCATAAGGGTTGCAGCCGCGAGATACATCTTGAAGGTCGAACAATAGACAAACCGGTCGTCGCCTCGCCAGACGAGCGCCTGCCCGGTCGCAGTATCCCGCACAGCGAACCCCAGGCGACCACCGTGTCGAGCTTCAAGTGCGGCGAGGTCGAGGGTCCCGGGACCGGCCGAAGTCTGCGCGGATCGCGCCGGCTCGGTCTGGCGCGCGCAGCCGGAAAGGCCGAGACCCAGCGCGCCAAAGCCGGTCAGGATGCTTCTGCGATCCAGCGAGTCCATGCTCAGGCTGCGTAACCGGACGCGGCGATGCCCGTTTGCGGCGCGATGATCTGCGTGCCTTCATCGGCATATTCGTTCAGCTTGTTGCGCAGGGTCCTGATGGAGATGCCCAGGATGTTGGCGGCGTGGGTGCGGTTGCCAAGGCAATGGGTGAGGGTGTCGAGGATCAGGGTCTTTTCCATCTGCGCAACCGTCTGACCGACATAGGCCCGCGACACGGCATCCGCCGTCTGGGCCGCACGCGCCGCGACATTGGTCTGGCCCGCATCAAAGGTACCGGCGTTCAGGGGTTGTCCATCCGGCAGCCGGATGGCCTCGACATCGATCTCGGGTCCAACGGCCAGCAAGACGGCCCGGTGCATGGCGTTCTCGAGTTCACGCACATTGCCTGACCAGCGATGACTGATCAGGGCCCGCTTCGCCTCTGCCCCGATCGGGCGAACAGGCACGCCATTGGCAGCGGCATATTTCTTGACGAAATGGTCCGCCAGAACGGAGATGTCGCCGGGCCGCTCACGCAGGGCTGGCAGGCGCAGATTGACGACGTTCAGCCGGTAGAGAAGGTCTTCCCGGAACGTCCCTTCCGACACAGCGCGCGCCAGATCACGGTTCGAAGTAGCGATGATGCGGATGTTGACCGGCACCGGCTTGGTTCCGCCAACGCGGTCGATGACACGTTCCTGGATCGCACGCAGCAGCTTGGCCTGAAGGCGAGCATCCATCTCTGAGATTTCGTCCAGCAACAGGGTCCCGCCGTCGGCTTCCTCGAACTTGCCTATGCGACGGGCGACAGCGCCGGTGAAGGCACCCTTTTCGTGACCGAAAAGCTCGGACTCCAGCAGATTGTCCGGGATGGCTGCGCAGTTGACGCTGATGAAGGCACGGTCGGACCGCTTGGAATGGCTGTGCAGATAGCGCGCCATCACCTCCTTGCCGACGCCGCTTTCGCCGGTGATCAGGATCGAGGCCTCGGAGCGTGCGACCTGGTCCGCCAGCTTGATGACAGCCGCCATCGAGGGATCCGCCGAGATCAATGGACGATCGTCATCGGCAACCGCCGCAAGGACAGCCGCGATCAGATCAGCCTCGGGCGGGAGCGGGATGAACTCCTTGGCACCGGCGCGGATGGCCGCGGCAGCCTTGGTGGCGTCGTTGTCGATGCCGCAGGCGACGACCGGGACATAGATCCGTTCGGCTTCATTGGCTGCGATCAAGGCCGCGATATCGAGGTTGTAATCGACCATGAGCAGGTCGGCACCCTGTCCTCGACGCAATTGCTCCGTCGCCTGGTCGATACGCTCGACATGATTGACCTTGGCACCGTGTGCCATGGCCATTTTTACTGCCGACGCCAGCTGGCCCGAAAGCCGCCCGACTACCAGAAGCCGCATGGGTCTTCTCCTGTTATGTCTCTACGCATGATCGGGGCGGGGTCAGCCGCTCTGATCCTCGGTCTTGATGATTTCCGTCATGGTCACGCCCAGCCGGTCTTCGACGACGACGACCTCGCCGCGAGCGACCAGTCGGTTGTTGACGAATATGTCGATGGCCTCGCCGACCTTGCGGTCCAGTTCGAGCACGCTGCCGCGGTTCAGCTTCAGCAGTTGCGCCACGGTCATGTGCGCCTTGCCCAGCACGGCAGAGATGTTGACGGGAACATCGAAAACCGGGGCAAGGTCGGTCGCCGACTTGTCGCCCGCGTCGTCACCGACCGTAACGGCAGTGGAGTTCGGAAACTCCTCAAGACTCAGGTCATCGCCCATCAGAGTGCACTTCCATGTGAAAGGTTTTCGGCATGCCCGGCCTCGGCGGCGAGGGCTGCCCTGAGTGCCTCGCCCATACGGGCAGCGGCCTCGGCAGGATCGAAATCGGCGCGGCCGTCAGCCCATTCCAGCTGGAAGGCGGCCATCGGCAGGGCAGGATCATCACGAAATGCGATCAGTCCGGAAAAGCCTGCGTCCGTCGCTACGGCCTGGAGCCGGGCCCGCGCAGGATCGTCCAGACCCGCCGCGCGGATGACCAGACGCGGCGAGGCGTCGATCTCCTGTCCAAGGGCTTCAAGCGCTGCCTGCAGGGGACCAGCGGGGAAATGATCGAGGGCTGCGAGGGCGATGATCCGCCCCGCGGCGAGAGCAAGCTCGGCAGAATGTTCGCGATGCATCTGGGCGGCATGAGCCAGTGACGGCGCTGCGTCCGTGATCGCATGGCCGATCGCCGCGACCGCCATGGCTTCTATGGTCGCGACTTCGGCAAGCGCGGCCTCGCGGCCCGCCAGCTCGGCCCGGGCGACGAGAGCTTCGACTTCCGCCGGCGCATAGGACCGCTTCATGGGCTGAAAGGTCGAGGGGCGCACGACTGTTCCACCGGCATCGAACTCGGTGTCGAAGTGGAAGGCCTTGTAGGTTTCGGGAGCTGGTTGGGTCATGTCAGTAGATCAACTCGTCGTCGGCACCACCGGCACCCGCCAGCATGATCTCACCCTTGGCCGCCAGATCCTTGGCGACCTGGACCATCATCATCTGGGCGGAGTCGACGTCCTTCAGACGTACCGGCCCCATGGACTCCATGTCCTCGCGCAGGATCTTGGCGGCGCGTTCGCTCATGTTGGTGAAGAACATCTCGCGCAGGGATTCGGACGCGCCCTTGAGCGCAAGACCCAGCTTGTCCTTCTCGACGCCGCGCAACAGCGTCTGCACCCCGCCTGGATCCAGTTTGGACAGGTCCTCGAAGACGAACATCAGGGCCCGGATGCGTTCGGCAGACTCGCGATTGCGCTCCTCCAGCGCTCCGATAAAGCGCGACTCGGTCTGGCGGTCGAACGCGTTGAAGATATCAGCCATGGCCTCGTGGCTGTCGCGCTTGGAGGTGCGGGCCAGATTGGACATGAATTCGGTGCGGAGGGTCTGCTCGATCTTGTCGAGGATCTCGCGCTGGACCGGCTCCATCCGAAGCATCCGCTGCACGCACTCGAGGGCGAAATCCTCGGGAAGGCTGGTGAGCACGCGCGCGGCGTGGTCCGGCTTGACCTTCGAAAGGACCACGGCGACCGTCTGCGGGTATTCGTTTTTCAGATAGTTGGCGAGGACCCCCTCGTTCACATTGCCGAGCTTGTCCCACATCGTGCGACCTGCAGGCCCACGGATCTCCTCCATGAGACTGTCGACGCGCTCGCCGGGCATGAAGGATGCGAGCAGCCGCTGTGTCTGCTCGAAGCTTCCCATGACCGCGCCCGAGCCGGACATGCCGGACACGAACTCGATCAGCAGCTCTTCCACAACCGACGAAGATACTGTCCCGAGGCCCGCCATGGCCTGGGAAATTTCCTTGACCTCTTCGTCGTCGAGTCCCTGCCAGAGCCGGGTATGTTCGGGTCCAAGCGCCAGCAGAATGACAGCCGCCTTTTCAGGCCCTGTCAGCTTCTTGGCATCATCGACTGCAGCCGGGCGATTGACGGAACGGGAAGCCATCAGGTTTCGTGGACCCAGCCACGCAGGATGGAGACCGATTCATCGGGATGCTTCTCGACGAAATCCGCGACCTTCTTGACCGACGACGCCTTAACCTGACCCTCGATGCGAGCGATATCGATCCGGTGGTCCATCTCGGTCGGCAGGGCCAGCTGGCCCATTGCTCCACCACCCTCTCCGGCAAGGCTCGTTTGCAGCGAAGTGACCTGCTGGCCGCCTGCCATGCCAGGGACTCCCCCGGTGGACGCTGTTTTCAGCAGGGGACGCAATACGAAGAAGATCAGCAGGAGCCCGGTGATCAGAAGCACCAGGAGCTCGATGCCTCGCATCAGATCGTCCTTGGTGAAGTTCAGCAGCGGATTACCCGCATCCGTCCCACCCGCAGTGATGCCGGCATCGCGGTTGAAGGGGACGTTCAGAACCTCGATCTTGTCACCGCGTGCCTCGTCGATGCCGACAGCAGCCGCCACAAGAGCCTTGATCTGCTCGATCTCCGCGGGTGTACGGGCCGTATAGGTCGGGGCCGCTTCGCCTTCGCCCGGCGTCCATTTTCCGTCAACGGCAACCGAAACCGACAGCTTCTTGACCTCGCCAGGCTCCTTGATAGTGGTCGTGGAGGTGTTCGAGATTTCGTAGTTGGTCGTCTCGGTCGTGTCAGTGCTCGTCGACCCTGCCCCGGCCGCAGCGGGATCCTCGCCGCCTGGAATATTGTTCGCCGCTGTGACGCCGCCATTGGGCAGGCCGGAGTTGTCTACGGACTCCGATCCGTTGGTCGATGTCGAACGCACCACCTGACCATCCGGATCGAAGGTCTGCTCCTGGGTGGTGGAGCGGGTATGGTCGATATCCGCCGTCACCACGACACGGGCAGCGCCAACGCCGACGACGCCCTCGACGATTTCCTTGATCCGCGCCTGTAACTGGGCCTCGGTCGTGCCCTTGGCCTCCTGGGCGGTCGCTGCGGAGAAGCCGGCATCGTCAGAGCCTGCCGCGAGCGTCTGGCCGCTCTCATCTGCGACGGTGACCTTGGCCGGTTTCAGATTGGGGACGGACGAGGCCACAACGTTACGGATCGCGGCCACCTGATCGGCCGTAAGGCGACGCGAACCCAGGCCCACCATCACCGATGCCGTAGGCTCGGCGGCGTCCTGCTGGAACAGCTCGCGGCGCGGCATGGCAATCTGCACGCGGGCAGAGTTGATGCCCTTCATCGACATGATCGTACGCGCCAGCTCGCCCTGCAAGGCACGCTGCTCGTTGATGTTTTGCTGAAATTCGGTCTGACCCAGAACGGACTGGGCGTCAAAGATCTCGTAGCCGACCGAGCCCGAGGTCACGAGACCCTTGCCAGCCAGCATCAGCCTCGCCTCGCCGACCTGATCCCGGTTCACCATGATGGTCGAGCCGTCGCCGCGCGTGGAATAGTCGATGCCGGACTGCTCCAGCGAGGCCGTGATTTCCGAAGCTTCGGACAGATCCAGATTCGAATAGAGCAGGGCGTCCGGGGCCTGGCCCACGCGCATCATGACGGCGACCAGCACAGCGGCCACGCCTGCGGCGATACCCAGCACGGCTGCCAGACGACCGATCCCAAATCTCTGCAACGCCGCCGTAAAGCCGCCCACGCGTCCTCGCCCCATACTGGCGGGAGGTCCAGACATGCCCGCTAGGCAGAAACTGCCGCCTTTGTAGTAAACGCCGTGTTAAGGCGCGGTCATTCCTTCAGATTTGGCAGGACCGGAGGCGCACCTGACGGCAGGGGTTTGGCCGGATCCCGAAGCCAGGCCGCGACGTCGCGATAGACAGTGGCAGCCTGAAGGTCGCGATTCAGGAGATGATATCCCTGCGGGTACCAGGCCGTCTGGAGGTTTGACGGCGATCCTGCCCGCTCGAGTGCCCGGCGCATGGGTCGCTTTTCGATGATGTCGTCGCTGGCCCCGTACATCAACAGCGTGGCAACCTGCATGCGTCCGAGATTGCGCGTCGCGCTTTCCATCAGGTCGACGAGACCAGACAGGGTGTCGAAGCGGGTGTTACGAATAAACGCCGGGTCCGAACCATTGCGGACCAGCTGGATCAGGTTGTCGGTGGCCCGGATGTCGCGCAACGCCCAATCCGGCGGCTCGACCGCTCGATCACCGAATAGTCCTGCGGCGAGCCGCAGGGAAAAGCGGTTGGGCAGGCTCTGGCTCGACCAGCCCCAGACCGCGGGGGCCAGCAGGATCACGCGATCGACGGATGGCGGGGCGTCCGAGGCGAAAGCCGAAATGGCGACGGCTCCGCCCATGCTCTCGCCAATAACGGCCACGATGGCACCCGAATGCCTTGCCCGCACAAGCGCGACGACCGTCCGCAGATCCTCCGTCATCCGCGCCTCACCGGCCCAAAGACCCCGCCCCGGCGCGGCACCAAAGCCTCGCTGGTCATAGGCATAGGTCGCGATGCCCTGCTCCGCCCATGCCGGCCCTGCGAGATGAAAAGCCGCCGAATAATCGTTCATGCCATGCAGCGCCACGATCACGATCTCAGCCTGCTCGGGCCCCCAGCGCAGGAACGGAAGGCGGGCTGCGTCATCAACGATGAACGCTCCGGGCGTCCCGGACAGGACAGGGTCTTGGATCCGGGGACCGGCGAAGCCTGGAGGCGGGTCCATCGCCGGCTGAACGAAGGGCGTTGCGCATCCAGACAGCGCGAGCATCGAAACCAGGAGCAGAAGCGTCCGCATCATGTCGACAGAATGCCCTGAACACGGTGGCGCAGCCATGGCACGACGTCCTGCTCAAACCACGGATTACGCCTCAGCGAGGCTGTGTTTCGCCACGACGGGTGGGGCATGGGCAGGATGTCAGGGGCGAAATCACGCCAGGCACGCACCGTGTCCGTCATGTTCCGGCCCGCACCTGCCCCAAGAGCCCAGGCCTGAGCATAGCCCCCGACCAGCAGGGTGAGCTCCATACGCGGCAGTTCGGACAGCAGTCGCGACCGCCAGAGTTCGGCACATCGACGCGGTGGCGGGTAGTCGCCGCCCTTTGGGGCCGTGCCCGGATAGCAGAAGGCCTGCGCCGCGACACCGATCCGTGGATCCGCATAGAAGCGGGCGTAATCAATGCCCATCCAGTCCCGCAGTCGGTCACCGGAGGGATCGGTAAACGGA
>QBLX01000014.1:4623-32492 GCA_003241825.1 Alphaproteobacteria bacterium | reverse complement strand
GTCTGTGGGAACACCCGGACGACCGGACGCGGCGTATGTGGCAGCTCCCCCAGACAGGCCCGGCAGGCCCGGATGTCGGCAAGGACCCTGTCGAGGCCGGTCTCAGGCGAAGTCGTCGTCATCCGTGGCGACGGGAGGGCGCGCGGCAAGAGCCGCCGCCGTTTCTTCCGCAGTCGGGTATCGCAGGCGGATCACACCCTTGAAGGCATTGGGATCAACCGGCTTGCCCTTCTTGGTGATCGTCAGCTTGCCCTGACGCATCAGACCAAGCGCGGCACCCCGCACCTTGGGCATCATCCGTTGCCACTGTTCAGGCTGAAGCGACTTGGCCACTTCGGCGGGCTCGATGCTCTTGCCGTTGTCGCCCCTCGGGTCGATCGCGGAGAGTTTTTCAAAGATTGCAGTTTCGATGGGGTCGCTCATTGGATCACTATGCTGCATTGCGGGAGCGATAAGAAGGCGGAGTTTTCAAATGGTAGCCAAAGTCACAGTCACCGAGGGCGAGTTCGCAGGCTGGCAGTCCTATGACCTGCACGGCACCTTCGACCAGGTTGTGGGTCCGTTCTTCTTCAAACCCGATCCCGACGGTCGGATGCGGTGTGCCTTCCGGGCCGAGCCCAAACATATGAACGCCGGCGACCGGATGCACGGCGGTTGCCTGATGACCTTTGCCGACATCGGCATGTTCCAGATCGCCTACAACGAGATGGAGGGAAAGAACGGGGTCACCATCCAGCTCGACAGCACCTTCATCGACGGAGCCTATGTCGGCGAGCGGGTGGAATGCACGGGCGAAGTGGTTCGCGCCGGCGGGTCGCTCATCTTTGTGCGAGGCCAGATCACGACCGGCACGCGGACGCTGATGACATTCTCGGGCGTCATCAAGAAGTTCACGCCACGCGCCTGATCCGGTTTTTCACAGCAGGCCGGTCAGACCCCGGCCTTGGCTGCCGGTCGCGCGCGGCAGGCGTCGAACCAGCGGGCAAGGTTGGTGAGTTCCTCGGGCGGGCGGTATTTGATCAGCCGCGCGAAATCCAGACCGACCGCAGAGACGACATCGGCAATCGTGAACCGGTCTGCCGCGATGAACTCATGGTCGGCCAGATGCCGGTCGAGGGTCTTCATGAACCGCTCCGCCGCAACCCGATTATAGTCCGCCAGCTGCGGCACCTGAACCGCTTCCAGGGCCGCCAGGGCGGGATGGGAATGGCGCACGTTCAGCATGATCGGATTGGCGAGGTAGAATTCGCATCGCCGGGTCCACATCTCGATGATGGCCTGTTCCCTGGGATCGTGCCCGAAGAGGTTGGGCTCGGGATACAGCGCCTCGAGATAGCGACAGATGGCTACGGACTCGGAGATACAGACCCCGTCGTCCAGCTCCAGTGACGGAACATGGGGAACACCCACGCGGTCACGATATTCGCGGGTCTTGTGCTCACCGGACATGATGTCGACCTGGACGATCTCGACGTCCTCGATGCCCTTTTCGGCCATCACCCAGCGGACCCGGCGAGGGTTCGGAGCACGGTGGCTGTCGTAGAGTTTCATGGCGTTGCTCCGGCTCACGCAAATATGACGGCGGGCATCAGCCCTACGACGGCAGCGGTCATCAGGGTGGAAAGGAAGCCTGCGAACAGGGCCTTCCAGACCATGCCCAGCACCTCTTCCCGACGCTCCGGGATCAGTACGCTCAGGCCCGTGACCGTGATTCCGACCGATCCGATATTGGCAAAGCCGCACAGGGCATAGGTCATCAGCATGCGGGTACGCTCGCTCATCTCGCTGACAGGCACCTTGCCCAGTTCGATGAAGGCGACGAACTCCGTCAGGGTCAGCTTGACCCCCAGCAGCCATCCTGCGCGGCCCGCTTCGGACCATTCGATGCCAAGAAGCCAGGCCACCGGCATGAACAGCCAGCCGAGCAGACGCTCCACCGTCACCGGTCCGTCGAACAGCCAGAAGCCGCCCAGCATGACGTTGACCAGGGCCACCAGAGCCACGAACACGATCAGCACGGCCGAGATGTTCAGCACAACCATCAAGCCGTCCGCCGTGCCCTTCACGATGGCATCAACGGCAGAGTCGTATTTCAGCGCCGAGCCATAGTCAGCGGTCTCGCCGCCCTGCCCGGGGGTCTCGGGGATGATGATGCGCGCGAGCAGAATGCCGGCCGGTGCGGAAACGATGGAGGCCACAAGCACATGGCCCGCTGCATTGGGCAGGACGGCTGACAGGATCGAGGCATAGGCCACCATGGTAGATCCCGCGACCGTGGCCAGGCCAACGACCATCATCAGGAAGATCTCTGACCGTGTCAGCTTGTCGAGATAGGCGCGGATCACGATCGGGCTTTCGATCATGCCGAGGAAGATGTTGGCCGCCACGGCGAGCGCCGAGGCCCCGCCCAGTCCCATCGTCTTCTGGAACAGCAGACCAAAGCCGAGGGTGATCCATTTCAGGATCTTCCAGTGCCACAGCAGGGCCGATAGGGCCGAGATCACGAGGATCAGAGGCAGGACGTTGAAGGCAAAGGTGAACAGCGCACTCTCGTTGCCGACCACATAGGGCTGGTCCCCGCCAGCCAGATAGCCGAACACGAACTGGGTTCCGCGCTGGGTCGCAACGTTGAGCGCATCGACCGCCCCGGTAATGGCGGCCAGCAGGGCCTGTGAGCCGGGGATCGCGAACAGGGCCAGCACCAGCAGAGCCTGCACACCGACAGCACCCAGTGCCAGTTTCCACGGGAAGGCTCGCCGGTTCTCCGACAGGGCCCAGCAGGCGGTGATCACGGCCAGAATGCCGAGCAGGCTCTGAAGATTCAGCAGGCTGAACATGATGTGCGATCTTTTCCCCGGGTCGATATCCCGTGCCCGGTTTCGCTTGAACGACGCCGGTCGGTGTCTGGCAAGACCGAAGTGACCCAGGCGGCCCGAGGCGTCACATTTCTCGCCGGTTCAACGGCCCGAAGGTCACGCCGGGAGATTGCTCTTCAGGCAATCGCGCACCTGACGCTTCAGATCGCCGGTCGCATTCAGGAGATCGATCCCTTCCGCCTCGAACACGGCCTTGACCGCGGCATCCAGACCGTTCGGCAAGGCGGCTGCGACCTTTGCCTGGCCCTTGGCGTGAAGGCAGATGCCCAGCTCGGTGCACAGGGCCGCAAACATCGGCTCATGGTCTGAGGTCTGGTTCATCGGGTCAGTCTTTCAGTCGCGCAGCATGGAAGGCCACATGGTCAGCCATGAAACTGGCCATGAAAAAGTAGGAGTGGTCGTAGCCTGACTGCATACGGATCGTAATTCTCTGGCCGGCAGCATCCCCGGCCGCCTCGAGCAGTTCGGGCTTGAGCTGGTCGACCAGGAAGCTGTCGGCATCACCCTGATCGATCAGGATGTCGTCGAAGCGCCCCCTGGCAGCGCCGCTTTCGATCAGCAGGGCCGCGTCATGTCCGGCCCACAGGGACTGGTCACTCCCGAGATAGGCGCCGAAGGCCTTCTTTCCCCAGGCACAGCGGGTCGGAGATGCGATCGGAGCGAAGGCCGATACCGAGCGGAACAGTTCCGGGTGGCGCAGGGCCAGCGTCAAAGCACCATGCCCGCCCATCGAATGGCCGCTGATCGACCGGGTGCCCGTCGTGGGGAATTCGGCGTCGACCAGGGCGATCAGTTCATGGGTGACATAGGTCTCCATCCGGAAATGCGGGGCCCAGGGTGACTGGGTCGCATCCACATAGAAGCCGGCACCCTGCCCGAGATCATAGGCAGCATCATCCGCAACGCCCTCTCCGCGCGGCGAGGTTTCGGGAGCAACGATAATCACACCGTGCTCGGCCGCAGCGGAGTAGGCCCCTGCCTTGGTGGTGAAATTGTCCTCGGTACAGGTCAGGCCGGACAGCCAGATCAGCACCGGGAAAGGCCCCTCGCCCGGCGGCACGAAGACCGACAGGGTCATCGGTGTGCCGGTCGTGGCGCTATCGTGGCTCAGATAGCGCAGGGTCCCGCCATGGACGACGTGGGACTTGGCTGTCTTGAAGGTCAAAGCGTCTCCGACGTCATCGATCAGCCCACCCGGTACATGGCGCAGATCTTGTTGCCCGAGGGATCGCGCAGATAGGCGAGGTTCAGCGTGCCGAACGCGCCGGTCCGCTCTCCGGGCGGGTCTTCGATGGCTTTGCCGCCATTGGCGACACCGGCGTCGTGAAAGGCCTGGATCATCTCCACCTTGGTCGCACCAAATCCGATGGTGCCGCCATTGGCGTGACAGGCTTCACCACCGTCAATCGGCTTTCCAACGGCAAAAGCCCCGCGGGGCGTCCGCCACCAGTAACGGCCCTTGGGGTCCGGTCCCTGGCCGGGACCGATACCGAGCGCACCGAGGGCGGCATCGTAGAATGCACGCGAAGCTTCGACGTCGTCAGCGCCGACGGTGACATGGGTAAACATGGCTGAGCCCTCTCCTGTTGATCAGTCTTTTTAGGCAACGAACCTCTTGCAGGGCAAGACTAGAAAACCACGACGCTGCGAATGCTCTCGCCGGCGTGCATCAGATCGAAGGCCTCGTTGATGCGCTCCAGCGGCAGGGTGTGGGTGATCATGGGATCGATCTCGATCTTGCCATCCATGTACCAGTCGACGATCTGTGGCGTGTCGGTCCGACCCCGCGCACCGCCAAACGCCGAACCCTTCCAGACCCGACCGGTGACCAGCTGGAACGGCCGGGTGGAGATTTCCTTTCCGGCCTCGGCCACACCGATGACGATGCTTTCGCCCCAGCCCCGGTGACAGGCCTCAAGCGCCTGGCGCATCACCGTCGTATTACCGGTGCAGTCGAACGTGTAATCCGCTCCCCCGCCCGTGATCTCGACAAGATGGCCGACGACGTCGGAGACATCCTTCGGATTGACGAAATGCGTCATGCCAAAGCGACGACCCCATTCTTCCTTGGCCGGGTTCAGGTCGACGCCGACGATCATGTCGGCCCCGACCATCTTCAGCCCCTGGATGACGTTCAGCCCGATGCCGCCCAGTCCGAACACGACGGCATTGGCTCCCGGTTCGACCTTGGCGGTGTTCACGACGGCGCCGACACCCGTGGTGACCCCGCAGCCGACGTAGCAGGCACTCTCGAACGGCGCGTCCTTGCGAATTTTCGCCAGGGCGATCTCCGGCAGGACCGTGTAGTTCGAGAAGGTCGAGCAGCCCATATAGTGGGCAATGGCCTGACCCTTGTAGCTGAAGCGACTGGTCCCGTCGGGCATCAGTCCCTTGCCCTGGGTGGCGCGGATAGCGGTGCACAGGTTGGTCTTGCGGCTGAGGCAGGATTTACACTGGCGGCACTCAGGCGTGTAGAGCGGGATCACATGATCGCCGACCGCGACGCTGGTAACACCCGGCCCGACCTCGACCACGATCCCGGCACCCTCGTGACCGAGGATCGATGGGAAGATGCCCTCCGAGTCCAGGCCGTCCAGCGTATAGGCGTCGGTGTGGCATATCCCCGTCGCCTTGATCTCGATCAGGACCTCACCCGCGCGTGGTCCTTCCAGTTCGACCTCGACGATTTCCAGGGGACGTTTGGCCTCGAAGGCGACGGCGGCACGGGTCTTCATGGGCGGGTCTCCAGTAAACTCTGCACGGCTTAGCAACCGAAGCGACACACGTCAGCTACCGACTTTGGCCAGCGTCGCTTCAGCGCGGCGAAAACAGGATGATGGCAGCACCCGCAAGGCACACCAGCCCGCCCGTGATGTCCCAGACATCTGGCCTCACACGCTCGACCAGCGCCATCCAGACGAGGGACGCCACGATATAGACGCCGCCATAGGCTGCGAACGCTCGACCTGCGGCCGCACTCGGCACAAGGGTGAGAAGCCAGGCGAAGCCTATAAGGGCGGCTATGCCCGGGATCAGCCAGATCGGCGATCGATCCAGTTTCAGCCAGGCCCAGAAAGCGAAACAGCCAAGGATCTCGCACGCCGCGGCGAGCGGATAGATCCAGACCAGTTTCACGGTTCGTCGCGCTTCTGCCGGGCCAGCCGCTCCAGCACTCGACCGCGCCCCCTCGACAGCGCCGTGATCACCCCCCGGAAGGTCGCGACCTCCTGCATCGTGAAGCCGCTTCGACCCAGCATGACCCGCAGGTTCTGGCTCATGGACCGGAATTTCTCCGGCGGGTGGAAGAAGCCGGCGGCGTCCAGTTCGCGCTCCAGATGCTCGAACATCCCGAGTTGTGCCTCGCCCGTAGCCGGCGGCTCGGCTTCGCGGAAGCCGGGCGGAGGCGCATCCAGGATCAGGGTCCGCCATTCATAGGCATTGATCGCCACGGCCTGGGCGAGATTCAGGCTCTGATGGCGCGGATCGATCGGGATCGTGACGATCCCCTGACAAAGGGCAATGTCCGAGGTCTCGAGTCCAGCCCGCTCGGCTCCGAAAAGAAGGCCGACCTTCAGCCCCGATCCGGTGTCGTCATAGAGGGTCCGGGTTGCCTCGCGGGGTGTCCGGACGGGCTGACGGGTCTCGCGCGGGCGCGCTGTCGTGGCGAACAGGGTATTGAGATCCGCCATGGCAGAGGCGACGCTGTCGAACACCTGAACGCCATCCAGCACCCAGTCCGCCCCCGACGCCATCGCCCAGGCCCGTTCCTGTGGCCAGCCATCGCGCGGGCTGACGAGACGCAGCTCCGTCAGACCGAAATTGGCCATGACCCGTGCCACAGCGCCGATGTTCTCGGCCATCTGCGGTCGGTCCAGAATCACCACAGGCGGAGTCATGACGCGTCGAGCGCCTTTCGCAGCGGCGCGAGATGTTGCTCATAGGCTCGCCAGCGACCCGAAGACCGCTGATAGAGGGGCTCCCGCACCTGCCAGACACTGGCCGTCCGGACGGCACCCCCAGCCCTGTGAAAGTCAAGGCAGGCGTCGTCCCATTCGAGGCCGCAGAATGAAAGGACCTGCTCCATCGCTGGCCGGGGAGCGCGCACGAGCGCGTCGTAATCCACGGTCAGGATGTCGGCCGGATACAGCGTCTTCCAGTGTGCCATCAGCCGGTCGTGCGCACGGATCCAGTGACCGGTATCCGCCAGATCCCCCGCATAGGCCATCGACCCGTCCAGATGGAGGAACAGGTTCGACAGGCCGACATCCATCGGCTCACGGGTCGTGTGGATGATCCGAGCCTCGGGGAACATCGCCTTGATCAGGCCGATATACAGGAAATTGTCCGGCCGCTTGTCCGTCACCAGACCGGAGCCCGGTCGGGCCGCCTGCAGCCCTGCCAGATATCTGTCTCGCCATCCTGAAACGGTGTCAGGCGAAGCCTCCGAAATCGAGGCCGGATCGTTACCGATCGTCTGGATCAGCCACGGGAGCAGCGCCAGTTCACCGCCCGAAGTGACGCTCGGATGGGCAGCGAGGATCCTCTCGACCAGCGTCGATCCTGACCGGAACAGCCCGAGTATGAAGATGGGGGCCGGTCTGTGTTCGGCATCGATGCCAATCGACTGGAGCCTCGGCTTGGGGAAGGCCGCAATCACACGATCGATCCAGGCGTCATGCCCGGTCCGGTCGTAGGTCACCCCGCTGAAGGCACGGCTGTCGGCATTGGCAGCAAGCGAGGCAGCGAAAGCGGTCTCATACTCACCCACAGCATCCAGCGCCCGGGTCAGGGCAAAGCCCATTTCCGCCCGATCCGCTGCGTCGGCTCCAGGTCTGGCGATCCCCTGGCGAAGCGCATCGATCAGGGGGTCATCAACACTCTCGATCACACTGGCATTGGCCAGCCGCGCCAAAGCCAGAGGATGGCCGGGAGCGACCTCCAGCGCACGGCGATAGGCAGTCCGGGCCTGATCCCGCTCGCCCCGGTCCTCCCGCAGATTGCCGAGGTTCAGCAGGGCCGCGAGATCATACGGCGCGATCGCAAGGGCGCGGGTCAGTTCGACAAGCGCTGCATCACTGTCGCCGAGATCGTCCGAAAAGATTACGGCCCGGTTCAGATGCGCCTCTTCCGGTCCCAGAACGCCGCGTTCCAGAGCTTGCTGATAGGCGTCCAGCGCCGCATGCGGCTGTCCCGCGCGACGCTGCATCAGGCCGAGATTGAACCAGGTGTCCGGCATGTCGGGCAGGATTGACAGCAGGGCGAGATAGTCGACAGCGGCTTCGGCCCAGCGACCGGCCGTCTTGTGCGCAACCGCCCTGGCAAGCAGGGCTTCGGGAGTGGTGGTCATTCGGACTACAGGGTCTCCTGAAACCGGACAGGCTGTCCATGAGCCGCACCGATCAACTCGCCATCCGACATGACCACTCGCCCTCGCACGATCGTCATCATGGGCCAGCCGGTCGCCTCGAAGCCATCGAACGGGGTCCATCCGCAGCGGCTGGCCGTGTCGGCATGGCTGATGACGCGTCGCGCCTTCAGATCGACCAGCGTCAGGTCGGCATCGTACCCTTCGGCCATCCGTCCCTTGCCCGCGATGTTGAAGATGCGCTGAGCGCCCGCCGAGGTCAGGTCGATGAACCGCTCGAGCGAAAGCTTTCCATTGGCGACGTGGGTCAGCATGACCGGGACGAGGGTCTGGACACCCGGCATACCCGACGGAGATGCCGGATAGGGTTTGGCCTTCTCTTCGATGGTGTGCGGCGCGTGGTCCGATCCCAGGACGTCCACGACCCCCTGAGCGATCCCTTCCCACAGCCCGGCGATGTGCGGAGCATTGCGGATCGGCGGGTTCATCTGGGCATAGCCCTTCAGCCGCTCATATGCTTCGTCGCCGTCCAGGGTCAGATGCTGGGGGGTTACCTCTACGGTCGCGACATCCTTGTGATCGGCAAGGAAGACGATTTCCTCCGCCGTCGAGACGTGCAGGACGTGAATGCGGCGACCCACTTCCCTGGCAAGGCGGACCAGCCGGTGGGTGGACAGGATGGCACTTTCGGCATCACGGACATCGGTGTGGCTGGTCCAGTCGCCGGGGCGGGCCAGATCGCGACGCCCTGCGAGCCGGTATTCATCCTCGGAGTGGAAGGTCGCGCGGCGGTTCACATTCCTCAGAACTTCGCGGACTCCGTCATCATCGGCAATCAGCAGGTCGCCGGTCGAGGCCCCCATGAAGACCTTGACCCCGCAACAGCCCGGCAGGCGCTCAAGCTCGCCGAGATGAGCGGCGTTGCCGTGTGTGCCTCCGATATAAAAGGCGTGATCGGTCCACATCCTATCACGCGCGCGCGCCAGCTTGTCTTCCAGCGTCGCGGGATCGGTCGTGTTCGGATTGGTGTTCGGCATTTCGAACACCGCAACGACGCCGCCAAGCGCTGCTGAACGCGACCCTGTTTCAAGGTCCTCTTTCCACTCCAGACCCGGCTCCCGAAAATGGACCTGAGTGTCGATGACACCCGGGAGGACGGTTAATCCAGTGGCGTCAATCTCTTGCCCCGCGGAGGCCTGTGACAGGTCTCCTATATGGGCGATGCGTCCGTCACGGACACCGACATCAGCGACGCCGCGCCCGGCATGATTGACGACTTCGCCGCCTCGAATGATCAGATCATAGGTATTCTGCATGACGTCCTCCCTAAGGCATGTTTGGGGGCGGCAGGCAGGGTGGGTCAACCCCGCGCCTGAATGTCGGGCGCGTCAGGGTGTCGTACGGGTGGCAACCAGCAGCCGGTTCGCGGCCTTGAGAACGCGGTCGGCGGGCAGGTCCATCAAATGCTCGATGGCCTGGTTCAGTTTTGGGTCGATGCGACGATACTCGGCAATCGTGCGCGGACCGCGCACGGAAACCCCTTGCCAGGGACCCACGCGGGTCTCATCCGAGGGACCGTAGACACCGATCGTCGGCACACCCGACGCCACGGCCAACTGGGTCCAGACAGAGTCGGAGCCGACATAGAGGGTCGCATGGGACAGGGCGACGACGGCCTGCTGGGCGGTCAGCTGGCCCTGAAGCTCCAGCAGGCGCGAGCGGTTCAGCGCCGCCCGGATCGTCTGGGCTGACTCGCGATCAACCTGGTTGCCGACGATCATCAGCCGTCCTCCGGCCAGGGCTCCCGACGGCCCAAGGAGGGCGGAGAACAGCTTCACGTAGCGTTCCGCCGGCCAGCGTTTGCCGATCCAGTCTGCCCCGGGCCCGATCGCGAGAATGGGACGATCATCCGGTCGGACAAGAGCTTCCGCAGCGACCCTCGCGGTATTGGAAACGAACACGCGCGGATGCGGTATGGTGTCCAGCTGGAGGGTACGCGCAGCCTCTTCCACGGCATGGAGCCCCGGCGTGGCCTCGCCACGCACTGCCCGCTTGATGCGCCGCAGCCGGCTCGAGATATTGGATCCCCGCATGTCGACGATCAGGGCCCACCGGGTGTCGCGAAGCTGGTTCCACAGGGTGATCCACTCCAGCCGCCCTTCACGGGGCAACACAAGCGTGCGGGTCAGGCGAGGGGTGTCGACGAACAGGGGCGCAGTGTCGCTTGAACCAACAATGGTGAAGTCGGCCTGCGGCAAGGTTTCGACCAGATGCGACAGCGCTCCCGACGACAGGATCGCTGCCTCAGGTTCCGCCTCGGCGATGTAAAGAATCGGGAACGATCCAGCCATGACGGCATCATAGCGTCTTTCGCCCTCCCGTTCAGACCTTCGCACGCCTATGTGGAACCTATGACCTCAAAGATCGCCCATCTGGGGAACCGGGCCCTGATCTCGGTTCGGGGACCGGACGCCAGAAGCTTCCTGAATAACCTCCTGACCCAGGATGTCAGTCATCTGACGCCGGGGACGGTGCGGTTCGCAGGCCTGCTTTCACCGCCGGGACGTCTGCTGTTCGACATGTTCGTGGTCGGAGAGATCGACGGCGTCACGCTTGATGTCGATGCTCAGCAACGCGACGCGCTCATGCAGCGGATGTCCATGTACCGCCTGCGGGCTCAGGTCGAGATCGTGGCCGACCAGCGGTCGGTCCTTGTCTCGTGGCTGGACGTCGCGGAGGGTTTTGTCGCAGATCCACGGACACCCCTTCTCGGCGGCCGTGCCTATGGCAATGCGCCTGCGGTGACCGCGACCGCTGCTGACTGGGAAACCCACCGGCTTGGCGTGGGCGTGCCGGATCCCACCCATGATACCGGGCAGGACAAGACCTACCCGATCGACGCCAATTTCGATCTCCTGAATGGCATCGACTTCGCCAAGGGCTGTTTCGTGGGTCAGGAAACCACGTCCCGGATGAAACGCCGGGGCGATATCAAGAAGCGGATGCTGCCGATCACATTCGAGGGGCTGTTGCCTCTCCGGGGCGCCGAGGTTCTGAATGGCGACCTTCGGGTCGGAGAGGTGCTGACCGGACAGGCCGGGGTGGCCATGGCTCTGGTGCGTCTGGACCGGCTGGAAGGCGAGCTGACGGTTGACGGACGGCCTGTGGCCGTCCGCTGGCCCGTCTGGATGCCCCGTTAGATCGCTTCCCCCGAGGGGGAAGCTGCCTATTCGACGCCGAGTTCTTCCAGCAGGCGAGGCTGCTGGTAGACGTTCCGCAGGGCTTCGGTGATGGCGGCCGTGGAGACAGTCACCGTGCGGTTGAGTTCACCGTCATAGCCATATGAGCCACCCAGCGAATGGATGTTGCCGTCAAAGGCCGCACCAATGACTTCACCCGCCGCATTGATCACCGGCGAACCGGAGTTGCCGCCGATGATGTCGTTGGTCGAGACGAAATTATAGACGGTGTCCTTGTTGACCCGGCCCTCTGCGTCGAGGAACCGCTGGGCGGCGTTGAAGGGCTCCGAGCCCGTCGCCCGCTCGTACAGGCCGCCGATCGTCGTCGTGGCCGGGACAGTCACGCCGCGATAACTCCAGCCCTGCACCGCTCCATAGGACAGCCGCAGCGAGAATGTCGCGTCGGGGTAGAGGTTATCGCCATAGACCGCGAAGCGGGCCTGGGCGACGCGTTCGGCAGCACGGGCGGTCGGTGCATTGACCTTGGCATCCCACTCGGTGCGAAGGGCAGCCGAGGCATCATAATTCCTCATCGCAAGATCGATCAGGGGATCGTTGAGCGCCGTCAGCTCCTCGACCGACATGCCAGCCGCCGCGACCCGGTAGGCCACGTCTTCGAGCTTCGTGCCCATGATGGCGCGATCGGCCAGGGCTTCAGGGCTTTCGCGGCCCAGCAGATTCTTCACCGCCGCATTGTCGACCGTCAGATACTCGCGGGTCTTGGACAGCCAGAACCCGAGGTAGATTTCCTCCAGGTCCTTGGAAATCGGCACTTCCTGTCCGAGCTGGGCCGTTGTGCGGGCGATGGCTGCGTCCGTGAAGCCGGGGCGACGCTCGGCGACCGGCTTGGCCCGCTCCCTTGCAACCCCCACAATGGCATTCGCGATGCCATACAGGCTCGATCCACCGCCGGCCGAGGTCACCAGCTGGCGATAGGGCACGGCCAGATCGCGGGCGGCAGCCTGGACGGTTTCAAGCTCGGTCCAGGGATCACCGATCCGCTGGGCCAGGGCCGGGTCGGCGGCGACGCGCTGACGCAGTTCGGTCTCTTCAGCCTGCTTCTTGCCGTAGAAGGCAGGGTCAAGCAGCGCCTGATTCTGGCCGTACCAGACCTTGAAGCTGTTCTCGAGACCGAAGATCGGATCGACCGAGACGCGCTTGGCCTCGTCACCCGTAGCCGAATAGGCCAGCAGACGGCCGCGCAGTTCCGATCCCTGGATCAGTTGCAGCGGAAGCTGCTGGTCGCGCAGGCGCTGAAGCTGCGACATGGTCAGGAGACGTGAGGTCGACCCGGGGTTGCCCGCCACGAAGGTAACGTCGCCTTCTTTCGGAGCCTCGGCGTTCCATTTGAGGAAGTTCGGCGTCACGGCCGGCTTGCCGTCCTCGTAGGCGCGCAGGAAACCGGCATCGAGGGCGTAGCGCGGGAAGTTGAAATTGTCGGGGTCGCCGCCAAAGAAGGCCGCCTGGAACTCCGGGGCGAACGACAGGCGCACGTCGTCATATTTGC
This sequence comes from Alphaproteobacteria bacterium, assembly GCA_003241825.1. Taxonomy (GTDB): domain Bacteria; phylum Pseudomonadota; class Alphaproteobacteria; order Caulobacterales; family Caulobacteraceae; genus Brevundimonas. The sequence goes on along the minus strand of QBLX01000014.1, from coordinate 19,505 downwards.
GGAATTTGTAGAGCGCGTAGCGGCCGCCGCGATAGAAGCTGATCACCTGGCAGGTCAGCTTGGGATCATCCCCGCAGTTCTCCTGCTGGATCGCCTGGGTCAAGGCACCACGGGCAGTGACGAAAGCCGCACCTTCAAGGCCCTCACCCGCCGCGAGCACACGGTCGGTGACGTCGGTGATGTCGGTCAGAACCTCGGCCGTCTGGCCCGGGCACTGCTTCTCCTCTTCGCGGGTCGCGGGCATCCAGCCGTTCTTCACATAGTCGTTCTCGGCGGAGGACAGATCCTGGATGCAGGAGACGATGCAGTGATGGTTGGTCAGGATGAGGCCTTCACCCGACACGAACGAGGCCGAGCAGCCGTTGAGGCGAACCGCCGCGCCACGGACCTTGTCCAGCCAGGCCTGATCGATGCGGGTGCCGTATTTCGTGTTCACCGTCTGAATGGGAAAATTGTCAAAGGTCCACATTCCCTCGTCGGCCTTGGCCGGGGTCGATCCGACCGACATTATGGCGCTGACAGCGCCGAGGGTGGCCATGCAGGTGGTGAAGCGGAGCGAGCGAAGCGACATTGACAATAATCTCCCGGATAAGCGGTCGTGATGCCGCCCTGTTACACTGTAGCTACTCCCGAAGTTCGGGGTCCGTAAAGCGGGTGCGTACGCAGGGCCTTGCGACAGCCGCAAATCGATGGAACGACAACGAGCATGAAGCTGAAGCACGCAATCCTTGCCATCATTTTCGTCGCCTTCGGGCTACCCGTGTTTGGCGGCGACGCCCTCGCCCAGACCAATCCGCAAGGCCAGCCCCTGCAACTGATCCAGTGGGACAGCCGACGCCTCGACCAGTTGGACCGCAATGTGCGGCGGCTGGAGCGGGCCCTGACCCAGCGCAATGCGCAAGGCCAGCCCGTGATCGTCGAGCCGGATCCCGAGGTCGTCACCCTTCAGGGCCGGGTGGATATCATTGACCGGCGCGTGCGCGACCTGGAGACCACCGCTCAGCGGGTCAATGGCGACATCGAACGCCTGACTTTCGCACTGGACGAGGCCGAGCAGGAGAATGCGACGCTGCGGACCCGTCTGACCCGGATCGAAGCCCGCCTGCAGGCCATGGATGAGGCTGCCGCTGCGCGGGCCCGGGCCGCCGAGACGGCTGCGCAGGAGGAAGCATCGCCGACCGGGGACGCCGCCTCCGACCTCGCCGCCGCGCGTGCCCTGTCTGCCGATCCTGCGCGGGGGGCCGAGGCTCTGGCCGACGTGGTCGCCAACTGGCCGAACACGCCCCAGGCCCGCGAGGCATCCTGGCGCCTGGGTGACCTTCGTCGCGCTGCTCGCGATCAGGCCGGAGCGGTCCAGGCCTATGCGACAGCCCTTGCCGGCTGGCCAACCGAAACCTGGGCCGGCGAAGTGACACTGAAACTGGCACGCGGGCTCTCGGCGACAAACCGCAAGCCCCAGGCCTGCGCTGCTCTGGGCGAGTTCGATCGTCGTTATGGGCCCCGTGCAACGCCAGCCTTGAAGGCTATCGCGGTCCAGGTTCGAGGCGAAGCGGACTGCGCGGCCTGACAGGCCCGGAGATTTCAGGCCTCGCCGGACGGGTCTACGCGAGGCTGGATGCCCGGCTGGAACGAAACGTCGGTCATCCGCTTGCCGTTGCCGTGTCGGGCGGAGGCGACTCCATGGCCCTGCTCGACCTCATCGCGGGATGGGCCGGTCGCAATGGTCGGCGTCTGCTGGCTATCACGGTCGACCATGGCCTGAACCTCGATAGTCCACGCTGGAACGCCTTGTGCGAGGCCGCCGCGAGAAAGGTCGGCGCCGACTGGCATCTTTGTCGGTGGCAGGGCGAGAAGCCGCCCTCGGGCCTGCCTGCCGCAGCCCGGAACGCCCGCCATGCCCTGATCGCGGACGTGGCGCGGGATGCCGGGGCGAGAGTCGTGCTGTTTGCTCACACCGCCGATGACGTGGCCGAGAGCGACTGGATGCGGGCTCAGGGCTCGACGCTGGGACAGCTGCGCGAATGGGGGCCTTCGCCGGCCTGGCCAGAAGGTCGCGGGATGATGCTGCTGCGGCCGCTGCTGGAAGAGAGGCGTGAGACCCTGAGGCAGTGGCTGTCGGCAAAAGGGACAGGCTGGATTGAAGACCCGGCCAACGCCGATGACCGCTTTACGCGCACACGCGCGAGGCTGGCGCTGGCTCCGCTGCGATCCCCTGAAGACGTCGGACCCTCCACCTTCACGCCGGAGCCCAGCCAGAAGCGCCAGGAGCCAAATGTCCTGCCCCTGGCCCGACCGCTGCCGATCGGCGCAGGCTTTACTCTTGATCGATCGACTGATGCTGCCACCCTTGCAATGACGCTCCTGTGCGCATCCGGCACTCGCACGCCCCCGCGCGGTGACCGTTTGCGTACCTTGCTCAGCCGTGTCCGATCAAACGAGGTGTTCACATCCACCCTCGCCGGAGCGCGTGTGATGGCCAGCCAGCGCGCGGTCGTCATCGGACGGGATCCCGGTCGGCGCGCCATTCCCGAAATGGCCCTGATGCCTGATCAACCCGGCACATGGGACGACCGTTTTGAAATCACGATATCGCAGACAGGCTATTCGGTCGTCCCGGCTTCAGGCCGCCTGAACAAGCTGTGCAGGGCGGATCAGCAGATTCTGCAGGGTGTGCCCGCGAGCCTCCGACCTACCCTGCCCGTCCTGATCCGGGACGATGGTTCAGCCCCGGTTCTTGCATGGCGGCAAGCAACCGTGCTGGCTCTCGGACCGCGTCGCCTTTCCCTCGCTCTGGGCGAAACGACGCAGGAATGTCACCTTCACGCTACCATCCATGGCGAAACGCCGCCGACTGACCTACTTTCGAACCAAGAGCTTCACCAAGGTGGCCCTCATCAGCCGCCGACGAACCGGGAAACGCGATGAATCTGCGCAATGCTGCGATCTGGGGGATGATCATCCTGGGCCTGCTGGCGGTCTATGCCGTCATCAGCCAAAATGGCGGGACGACCCTTGCCGGGTCAAACGCTGCTGCTGCCAACCGACCAGAGCCGATCACCTATTCGCAACTGGTGACCGCAACGGAGGGGCGTCAGATCAAGACAGTCACCGTCAAGGGAGAGAACGTTACCGGCACCTATCAAAACGGTCGCCAGTTCACCACGACAACTCCATTTCCCAATGAGACCATCGTCGAGAGCATTCGCGCCTCGGGTGCCCTGGTCGACGTCAAGTCGATGCGCCAGGCCTGGTGGCAGGGGCTGCTGATTGGCTTGCTGCCGATCCTGCTGCTCGTCGGCGTGTGGATCTTCTTCATGCGGCAGATGCAGGGTGGCGCGCGCGGAGCCATGGGCTTCGGCAAGTCAAAGGCCAAGTTGCTGACCGAGCACAAGGGTCGCAAGACTTTTGAGGACGTCGCCGGCGTGGACGAAGCCAAGGAAGAGCTGCAGGAGGTCGTCGACTTCCTCAAGGACCCGGCCAAATTCCAGCGCCTCGGCGGCAAGATCCCCAAGGGTGCCCTGCTCGTCGGACCTCCCGGTACCGGCAAGACGCTGCTGGCCCGCGCCGTTGCCGGTGAAGCCGGCGTGCCCTTCTTCTCGATCTCGGGCTCGGACTTCGTCGAGATGTTCGTCGGCGTCGGTGCTTCGCGCGTCCGCGACATGTTCGAACAGGCCAAGAAGAACGCGCCCTGCATCATCTTCATCGACGAAATCGATGCCGTCGGTCGTCACCGGGGTGCCGGTCTCGGGGGCGGGAACGACGAGCGTGAGCAGACGCTGAACCAGCTGCTGGTCGAGATGGACGGATTCGAAGCCAACGAAGGCATCATCCTGATCGCGGCGACCAACCGTCCCGACGTGCTGGACCCTGCCCTGCTGCGTCCCGGCCGTTTCGACCGTCAGGTCGTGGTGCCAAATCCGGACGTGTCGGGACGTGAGCGCATTCTTCGCGTTCACATGAAGGACGTTCCCCTGGCAGCCGACGTCAACACCAAGACGATTGCTCGTGGCACGCCCGGTTTCTCGGGTGCCGATCTGGCCAATCTGGTCAACGAGGCGGCCCTGATGGCAGCGCGCAAGGACCGTCGCATGGTCACCCATCGCGACTTCGAAGACGCCAAGGACAAGGTCATGATGGGCGCAGAGCGTCGCTCCATGGCCATGAACGAGGAAGAAAAGCGCCTGACAGCCTATCACGAGGGTGGCCACGCCATCGTCGCGATGAACGTGAAGATGGCTGATCCCGTGCACAAGGCGACCATCGTCCCGCGCGGCCAGGCCCTGGGCATGGTCATGCAACTGCCGGAAGGCGACCGCTATTCGATGAAGTACCAGCAGATGATTGATCGCATCGCCATCATGGCCGGCGGCCGCGTTGCCGAGGAACTGATTTTCGGCAAGGAGAACATCACCTCGGGCGCATCGTCCGACATCCAGCAGGCGACCAAGCTGGCCCGACGGATGGTGACGCAGTGGGGCTTCTCCGACGTCCTCGGCACGGTGGCCTATGGCGAGAACGAGCAGGAAGTTTTCCTGGGTCACTCCGTTGCTCGCAGCCAGAATGTCAGCGAGGAGACCGCGCGGATCATCGACTCCGAGGTCAAGAAGCTGGTCACATCGGGCTGGGACGAAGCGCGCCAGATCCTGACCGACAAGGCCGATGATCTCGAAAAGCTGGCCCAGGCCCTGCTCGAGTACGAGACCCTGTCCGGCCAGGAGATCAAGGACATCCTCGAAAAGGGGCTGGCCCCCAACCGCGACGAGTCCAACTTCCCCAACAGCGGTCCTTCGGTCGCTGTGCCGGTGACGCCGGTTTCCGAAGGCGTCACGGTCGCCGCCAACACCATCCACTGATCCAGACCGCCTCACCGCCCTTCGCGGCGGTGAGGCGTGGTTCGTGACAGGCAACAGGACAATCCGGTCGTCACGATGAGTACCTTCAGACCCTCAGGCACCGCTGCCCCGGCCGTCATGGGCATCGTCAATGTGACGCCGGACAGTTTTTCGGATGGCGGCCTGCTCCAGTCAGCTGAAGCGGCCCTCGCCCACGCCCTCCGGCTAATTGAGCAGGGCGCAAATATCCTCGACATCGGCGGTGAAAGCCCCCGCCCCGGGGCGACACCGGTCCCTGCAGATGTGGAATTGGCCCGTGTCATCCCCCTCATCACCGCCCTGCGCGCACAATGGGGCGGACCCATCAGTATCGACACCATGAAGCCGGAGGTCGCGCAGGCGGCCGTCGCTGCCGGGGCAACGATGTGGAATGACGTGACCGCCCTGAGCCATACTCCGGACAGTCTTCAGACCGCCGTCGATCTCGGCTGTGACCTGGTCCTCATGCACATGCAGGGTGCCCCGCAGACCATGCAGGAGGCCCCGTCCTACGAGGATGTCGTATCGGAGGTCATCGACTGGCTTGGTGGTCGCGCGGACGAGGCGATCTCTGCCGGCATCGGTCGCCACTGCATATGGCTCGACCCCGGCATCGGCTTCGGGAAGGCTCCGCACCACAATCTGGCTCTCACAGCCGGGCTGAACAGGCTGGCTGTCCTTGGGTTTCCGATCCTGTACGGGGCCAGCCGGAAGCGCATCATCCAGAGCGTGGACGGTAGCGCCACCGCCCCCCTGGACCGGCTCGGCGGGTCGATCGCCCTTGCGCTGGAGGCTGCCCGTCAAGGGGCCGACATCATCCGGGTCCACGATGTGCGCGAGACCATCCAGGCGCTGAAGATGCAGGCTGCACTCCGCGACCACTGACAGCCCTGGCCACTTCGGCCCAAAGCACTGCGCAAACCAAGGCTTGCCCGGACACCCGCCGTGTCCCATCTGACCGGTATGTCGATAAACACAATCAACCCCTGGCTGGCACTTGTCATCGCTGGCGTCCTGGAGGTCGCCTGGGCCTCAGGCTTCAAATATGTCTCGCTCCAGCGCCCCCTGGCGTCGCTGGCGGTCGCCGCAACGATGATCGCCAGCTTCTTCTTCCTGTGGATCGCGACCCAGAAACTGCCCATCGGCACGGCCTATGCGATCTGGACCGGCATCGGGGCTGTCGGAGCCGCGAGCGTCGGCATCCTGCTCTTTGGCGAGCCTGCCACGGCCCTTCGGATCGTCTGCATCGTGCTGATCGTGGCCGGGATCGTGGGCCTGAAACTGTTCTCGGGCGCTGCGGCGTGAGCCTCGGGCGTGTGCTGATCATTGCCGGCTCGGACTCCGGCGGTGGTGCGGGTATCCAGGGCGACATCAAGGCGGTGACCATGCTGGGCGGCTATGCCGCGACGGCCATCACGGCCATCACGGTGCAGAACACCCTGGGCGTCCACGGCGTGTATCCCCTGCCTCTCGATCTCATCGAGGCCCAGGCACGCGCCGTCCTGGATGACATAGGGGCGGATGCCATCAAGACCGGGATGCTGGGATCGGTCGAGGTGGTCGAATGTGTCGCCGCGCTCATCGACACCTCGGCGGCCCCCGCCATTGTGGATCCCGTGATGATCGCCAAGGGCGGGGCCTCCCTGCTGGACGAACGCGCCATCGACACGGTGCGCAGACTGATGATCCCGCGCGCAGCACTCCTGACGCCCAATGCCCCCGAGGCCGAGGCCTTGACGGGACTGCGGGTGGAGGACGTGGACGGACAGCGTCGGGCGGGCGAGGCCCTTCTCGCACTCGGGGCCAGGGCGGTGCTCATGAAGGGCGGCCATGTCCCCGGCGAGACCGTGATCGACGTCCTGCTGACCCCGACCGGAGAGACCCTGCTGGAAGGACCGCGCGTCGAGACCACCAGCACCCACGGCACCGGCTGCACCCTGGCGAGCGCATGCGCGGCAGGACTGGCGAAGGGCCTGCCTCTGGAACAGGCCGTCGCCGAGGCCTGGGCCTATGTCGCCGAGGCCATCCGTCGGGCACCGGGCCTGGGCAAGGGTCACGGGCCGCTCGACCACGGCTGGTTGCTGCGGGATCGAAAATGAGCGCGCCGGAGATCCGACTGGTTCAGATCGTCCGTGCCGATCCCGGCCTCATGCATGTCCTGACCACGGTGCGGGACCTGCAACTGCCAGACTGGCGGGTGTTCTCGGGCGCGGTCTATCAATCGGTCTGGAACGCCGTCACCGGCCGACCGGCTGGCTACGGGATCCGCGACTACGACCTGGGCTATTTCGACCCCGACACCACATGGGACGCAGAGGATGTCGTGATCAGGCGCGTCGCGGCCGTGTTCGAGGAGCCTTTCCGCTCCAAGGTCGAGGTGCGGAATCAGGCCAGGGTCCCGCTGTGGTTCCCCGCCCATTTCGGCGAGCCCTATGACTCCATCTCCAGCACGGACGAGGCTCTGGGCCGGTTCGTGGCACCAGCCTTCGCCGTCGGCATCCGTCTGGAACCAGACGACACAATCAGCGTGGCAGCGCCGCTGGGCCTCGAGGATATCTTTGACCTCGTGCTGCGCCCCAATCCCACGCGGGGCGTGGCCAGGGACTGGCCGCGTGTGGTCGAGCGGGCGCGAGCACGCTGGCCGGAACTGACCGTGATTGAACCGGATACCGTCTGATGCGCCAGTGGACTGTCGATGCCTTTGCCGAAGGCCCGTTCCTCGGGAATCCCGCCTGTGTGGTCGAACCGTTCGACACCTGGCCATCCGACGCATGGATGCAGTCACTGGCGATGGAGAACAATCAGGCCGAGACCGCCTTTCTGCGCCGGACATCCGATGCGGCGCAGTTCGACCTTCGATGGTTCACACCGGCCGTCGAGGTCGACCTGTGTGGTCATGCGACGCTGGCATCGGCCCATGTCATCATGACGGAACTGGGCGTTGATGCATCGACATTGACCTTCAACAGCCGGTCCGGCCCCCTGCGGGTGAGCCGGCACGGGCAAGGTTACGAACTGGATTTCCCCGCTGACCCTCCCCGCCAGACCGGCGTTCCAGCGGGCCTGTCAGAGGCGCTCGGCGCAGAACCGGTCGAGGTCTGGGCCGGGCGATATCTGGTCGCCGTCTATGCAGACGCGTCAAAGGTACGGGCGATTGATCCTGATTTCAGAGCCCTGGCGGCCATCAGGGGAGAGGCGGGCGAGGCTGGCCATGTCATCGTCGCTGCCTTGTCCGACGATCCCGCTGTCGATGTGGTCGACCGCTTCTTTGCGCCCGGCTGCGGCGTCGACGAGGACCCTGCGACCGGCTCGGCGCACTGTATTCTGGGACCGCTCTATGCCAACAAGCTGAAACGGCCAGTCGTCCGCTTCGCCCAGGTGTTCGCCGGTCGCGGCGGCCAGTTCGAGACGGAAATCAGAGGCGACCGCATCCTGATCCGCGGAAGCGCTGTCACCATGATCGAGAGTCGGCTGCGCCACCGTCCCTGAGATCAGCAAACCTGAGGTCAGCAAAAAGGCGCGGCCCACGATGGACCGCGCCCCTGCTATCTTCAGGCCGGATGTCAGCCGCGGCGGTTGTCGTTGTCCCGGCGTTCATACCGGATTTGCGCGGCGAGACGGTCGAAGCGGCGATCCAGATCGGCACGTTCCCACTGGGTCAGGCCACCACGACGGTAGTTCTGTTCCAGCCGGGCAAGGGCGTTGAATTCGCCTCGCAGTCGACCGGCTTCACGACGGCTCAGCGCACCATTCTGGATACCACGATCAATGCGGCGATCGAGATTGGCCTGGCGCTGATTGATGTTCTGCCAGTTGGCCTGATTGTAACGACGGGCGTCATCGCGGCTGTAATTCTGGGCTGCAGCGGGCATGGCAACGGCTCCGGCGGCCAGCGTCAGGGCGAGAACGGGGATCAGCTTGTTCATCTTCATCGGTCTTCTCCTCGACATGGGCACAACCGGCTGGCTGCGATGGACCCAGATAACCACCCGCTGCCTGAGCCCGATCTGAACAGCCCGCGTCAGGTGCGGTTCATCTTCGCACCCCTCGCCACAGAGGCCCGATCGCCCTATCTGTGACGGCATGACATTGCACACGACCCAGCCTCCGATCCTTGAAGCCGCCGGCGTTGATCCTTCGGAAGCCCTTTCGATCCTGCAGCAGGCGCTCGTGGGTGCTGATGACGGCGAGCTTTTCCTCGAACGGTCGGAATCGGAATCGCTGGTGTTCGATGACGGGCGGCTGAAATCGGCCGCCTATGACGCCTCTGAGGGGTTCGGCCTGCGGGTCGTGGCCGACGAGACAGCGGGCTATGCCCATGCCAACGAGATCAGCCCTGCGGCCCTGCGGCGGGCGGCGGACAGTGCGGCCCTCGCCAAGGCAGGCTATGCAGGAACGGCTGCCGATGGCCCACGCGCCACGAACCAGAAGCTCTACGATTCGGTCGATCCGCTTGCATCGCCCGCCTTCTCTGAAAAGATCGCCTTGCTGGCCGAGATCGATGCCTGGGCTCGTGCCCGCGATCCTCGCGTCGTTCAGGTTTCGGCCTCCATCGTCGGCGAACGACGCGCGATCGAGATCCTGCGCGCCGACGCCCTGACGGTCCGCGACATCCGCCCGCTGGTTCGCCTGAACGTTTCCGTCACCGTCGAGCGTGACGGTCGTCGCGAGAGCGCATCATCGGGTGCCGGCGGACGTACGGGCTTCGAGGCCTGGATCACGCCCGATCGCTGGCAGGCCCAGATCGACGAAGCGATCCGCCAGGCCCTCGTCAATCTTGACGCTGTGGACTGCCCTGCGGGCGAGATGGATGTCGTTCTGGGTGCGGGCTGGCCCGGGGTCCTGCTGCACGAGGCCATCGGTCACGGCTTCGAGGGCGATTTCCACCGCAAGGGCTCGTCCGTCTTCAACGGCATGATGGGCAAGCGCGTGGCCGCTCCCGGCGTCACCATCGTCGATGATGGGTCGATCGCGCACCGCCGCGGTTCGCTGTCGGTCGATGACGAGGGCACCCCGACCTCGCGCACCGTCCTGATCGAGGACGGCATCATGGTCGGCCTGATGCACGACAGACTGTCCGCTCGCAAAATGGGCCAGCGGGCGGGTGGCAATGGTCGCCGTCAGTCGTTCGCCCACATGCCGATGCCGCGCATGACCAACACCTTCATGGAGGGCGGCAAAGACTCAAAGGCCGACATGATCGCCAGCACGAAGCGCGGCCTCTATGCGGCGAATTTCGGTGGCGGGCAGGTCGACATTACCAACGGCAAATTCGTCTTTCAGTGCACCGAGGCCTATCTGATCGAGGACGGACGCATCACGGCACCCGTGCGGGGCGCAACCCTGATCGGTGACGGGGCCACAGCCCTGACCAATGTCACCATGATCGGCGACGACTTCTCCTTCGATCCCGGTGTCGGCGTCTGCGGCAAGGCAGGCCAGGGTGTGCCCGTTGGCATCGGCCAACCCTCCCTCAAGATCGGTGGCCTGACCGTCGGCGGAACCGCCGTCTGATATCCCCAGAGTTGACGGGTGCCGCGACGATCTGGTCATCGCGCCTCTCTTTACAACCTTAGATCATACTGCTCTACTTTTGCGTGCACGCAGATGCAGGGCCGAAGGGCCTGCTGCGACGACGCCCGGCGATGGAGGCGGCATGGAAAGCTGGAACGAACGCCTTGATCACGCCCTGAAACTTCGCCGCGTGCGGAAACTTCATGCCCTGGCCGTTGAGCTTGGGGTCGACGAGAGCGCGGTCAGCCGGTGGCGGCGGAGCCCGGCCATCTCCCTCGCAAATGCCGTCAACCTCTGCCGCACACTCGACATTTCGCTGGACTGGCTGCTGACAGGACGCGGGCATATCCTCGCGCACAGAAGCGACGCCACATTGACCGAACGCTTTGCCCTGGAGGTCTTTACGGACTTGCCCGAGGCGCGGGCGGCCGAAGCCATCGAGGCTCTGATCCTGCTCGCTCGTGCTGTGGGCCCTTGCTCCGGCAGGGCGTGATTGCGTGCCACGCATCCAACAGCACAGACTCATGCGCGATACACCTTAAGATTGCGTATCTGATCGTGAGCCGAGAGGGCACAACCCTTGCGAGGGTGGCACGTGTCATTCTCGCCCGGATCCGAACCGGGGTCATGCAAATCCAGAGGTTGTCATGTCCACTCCCTATGAGATCGACGTTTCCCTGTCCCCTGACACTGTCACTCAACTCAAGGCCGAGGGCTTTGCGCTTTATGGCTTCAAGGCCGTCAGCACGACGATCGGCGGGGCTGCTCCGCTGGTCTGGTTCCGCACCCTGACCTTCCTGAACACCACGAAGGTCAAATGGACCGAGCAATATCAGGCCTATATCTCGACCAGCGCCATCATCACCAATGGCGAAATCGACGCCAGCGCCAATGTCGACATGGACCTGGGAGCGACCGCCAACGTCGATGGCAGTGGAAATCTCACTCCCGTTGGCGGCGGCGCAGCCGGGGCGATTTCGATCAATAACCAGAGCAGCAACCACTGGACCTGCGGCATCTCGCAGATGGCCGGCAACACGGCCAATCCCATGTGTGCCATCCCGTTGAACGGCAAGATGCTGGACGAGGTCGTGCCGATCGAGAAGGTCCTGCTGACCTTCGCCTCCAACACGGTCGATACAGGGACGGTGATCTACAAATGCTTCTCGTCTGGTCTGATGGTCGATCTGACGGCGGCCAATACGCGTTCCGTCGCATTCGACATCGACAAGGGCTGGTCCTGGGATGGGGGAACCTGGGCCACTGAGGTCGCTCCGAACGCCAATCTGGTGCCGTTGCTGATCGAGAACTGACCGACCCGCCCTGTCCGCAGGCCGGTGTCGTGACCGGCCTGCGCTCCATCCATCTTCACTCCAGGAGGCCATCATGCCCCAGACCATCATCCTCAAGGGCCAGCAGCACAACTTTCCGGCCGGCGCGGTCGCCGCAAACATGACGATCGAAACCATCCATCCCGCCAGTGGGTCGATCACCTATGCGCTCGGTCCCATGGGCCCGATCGCCGTGCCACTGCCAGGAGGAACGGTCTACAGTTTCGTCCTGCCCGTGAATGGTAACGCCCTGACCGTCATCGACAACTCAACCAGCGGCCTGAGTTGCCGGTACTGACCAAACCTGAGCGAGGTCGACCACCCCCGGTCGGCCTCGCTCGATTTTCGAGTGACGGGCGGCCCAGCAGTGGACTTCGGGATTCTTGGCCAATGCAGCGCCAACTCACCATCACCCTGGATGCAGGGACCCTTCAGGGGCTGAAGGACCAGGATTACGCTCTCTATATCTTCGCCGCGGTTCGTTACGGACCCCGCCTCACTCAGGCAAGGTCATTCGGCGGGGGCTATCCGCTCGTCTGGTCAAGACTGGAGACCTATCTGACCAGCACCGACGTCACATTCGATGACGGCCTGCCCTCTGCCTATGTCTCGACCACCCCCCTCGTCGAAAACGCCGTCATTCAGGTCGGCAGTTCCAACCCGACAGGTCCGGGTCAGACTGTCGTGGTAGACCAATATGGACAGCTGACCGGTCTGACGACGGGCAGCCCCGGCACCATCTCCATCCACAATACCGGTGACACGGCCTGGAGCTGCGGTCTGTTGTTACCCCTGAACCAGACCTCGATGCCGATCTGTGCCTTTCCACTCCATGGTGGTGCCATGGACATGATAGCGCCGACGGCCAGGATCCTGGTCATGTTCGCGATCAACTCGATCCCGCCGGGGTCTGCCGTCTCGACGGCCTATTCGAACGGCCTGCTCATCGACTTTAGCGGCGAAACACAAAGGGCCGTGGGCTTCGACATCGACAAGGGTTGGAGCGCCGGCAATGCGGTCTGGGCCCGGGATATTCCGGCGGGTTCCGACATTGGCGCGTTGCTGATCACGAACTGATTATGATCAGCGCGCCTTCCACTCCGGCCCCTCGATCACCGCCCCCTGGCTTTCCAGCCGATCAAGGACACCACCCGCTTCTGCCAGCAGCCCCAGCGGCGCTACCGCCATGGTCACGCCTGTCTGCGTCAGTGCCTCCTCGATCGCGGAGGTCCAGGCTGTCTTCAGCTGAGGGCCCAACTCCGGGTCTCCCCACGGCCAGCAGACACCAAGGGCCTTCTCTACCGGTGACGACATGACCTCGGTAACCTCGAACCGGGTCCATGCCCGACCGCGCGCCAGCACAGCCTCGGGGCCCGCCTCGGCAGCCTCAATGGCAGCATACATGCAGGTCAGCCGGCTCTCGGGTGGTGCCGTCAACAGGTCATCGACCAGCTTGTCCCCCCGCGTCTCCGCCTCCACCGAGCGCACCGGAACACGTGCCTTGCGCGCGGCGCGCCGGACGACATCGCCCGCGTCATCGGCCGTATCTCGACCGTAGCCGGCTCCGTCACGCATGAGTGCGCCGGCCGTTATGAGGAAACTGCTCCGGCTGTAGTCCTTGTCGACCCGCGCTTCGATGGCATCGAGCCGCGCCTGCCATCGTGGTTCAAGATAGTCAGCCGACGTCGTTCCTCCGGGCAGGGTTGTCAGGGTTCGCATTCGCCACATCACACGAACGAGGTCCCGAAACGAACCCTGAACACCGATCCCGGACATGACCCGCTGCGACCGGCCAGTAGCCGCCTCAAGCGCAGAGGCGCTCCAGGGTGTGGCTTCCGGGACTCCGTTGATCTCGCCGACCAGCAGAACAGTCGAGCCGTTTCGGCTCACCTCCCAGATCGGTGCGCCCGATCGCCGGGCCTCGACCACGATCTCGTCGACGGTGTCGACGGCGTCATCGGCCGTCTGCGCCAACGCCGTCGCGGGCATCGCGATAATCGCCGCGCTTAATACAGCAAGACTGATATATTTTGACTTATTCGCCATATTTTCACCTGCATGATTACAGAAGTGCAATAATCGTATTCAGTCTTCTGTCCGAGATTTAATCCACCTGACAGTCTTGTAACTGTCAATCGCAATCTCGCGTCGTCAAACCTCGGGCCACACACCGAGGGGAACCCGAGACCATGACCAAGACGCTCCTGCTGGCCACGACCGCAATTCTGTTCGCCAGCCCGGCCCTTGCCCAGGCTCCCGCAGACCCGGTTCCCGGTGCAATGCCCGTGGCGGAAGCAAGCCTTCAGGGTGCCCTCGTCTTCACCCCCGACTTCTTTGCCGATCAGCGGCCCAATTCGGCTCTGGACATGGTCAACCGGGTGCCGGGGTTCAGCGTCACGGACGGTGAAGGCAGCCGCGGGTTTGAAGGTTCGGTGGGCAATGTCCTGATCAACGGAGCCAGGCCGGCTTCCAAGAACGACACCGGCTCAGCGGTCCTGAGCCGCACTGTTGCGGCAAATGTCGAGCGCATCGAACTGATCCGCGGCGGGGCCCCCGGGATCGACATGCAGGGCTTTGCGGTCGTCGTGAACGTCATCACCCGGAGCCAGTCCAGCAGCGAATCGATCCTAGAAGGGTCGGCCTTCATCTTCGCCGGCGCGCCCGAACAGTATAACGGCTCCTACCGCTTCACGGCCAAGGATGGCGACCGGACCTGGGGCTTCACCCTGTCCGACGGGGTTGCGATCAATGATTCGGCTGGTGTCGGCCGGAGCGTCCGCACGGATGGAACCGGACGCATCCTTCGAGACGAAGCCTATTTCAACAACAGCCGGGGTGGCGGTCAGGCGATCCGGGGCAATTTCGCGACGCCCTTCATGGGCGGAAAGATCGATCTGACGGCCCGGTATGGCCTCAACGACTATGAGCAGGTGGACCGGCTGACAAATCCCGTGACCCTGCGTGAAAGCCTGTATGCGGAGGATGGCAGCAGTGGAGAGTTCGGCGCCGTCTTCACGAGACCGATGGGCTCGCGGTTCAGTTCGGAAACCCGCTTCATCCACGAGTTCAGCGACTTTGACTCCGTGTCGACCTCACGGAACCGTGTCGGAACCAATGTCAGTCCCGAGCAGCAGTTCGAAGCCCTGGGCAACAGTTCCGAGACCAT
>QBLX01000014.1:0-4613 GCA_003241825.1 Alphaproteobacteria bacterium | reverse complement strand
GTGCCGAGGTGGCCTACAACATGCTGGAGGTCGACCAGGCCTTCACCGTCGGCGGTGTCTCCATTCCGCTGCCCTCGGCCTCGATCAAGGTGGAGGAGACGCGCGGAGAGGCTTTTGCCAAGGGCACATGGCGGGTCCGCCCGAACCTGACGGTGGAAGGCGGCGTCCGGCTGGAAGCCTCGACGATCACCCAGTCGGGCGACGCCGATCAGGAAAAGAGCTTCTTCTTCGCCAAACCCCGGTTGCAGGCGACCTGGACTCCGATGCCGGACAACCAGGTGCGTTTCCGGTTCGAGCGCGAGCTGGGGCAGCTGGACTTCGGGGATTTCGCAGCCTCATCCGATCTTGAGGATGACACGGTGTTCGGCGGCAATGTCGATCTGGAGCCTGAGCAGCGCTGGATCACCGAACTGACCTATGAGAGTCGCTTTCTCGGCGATGGCATCGTCTCGATCGGCTATCGCCATGACGAGATCATCGACGTGATCGACCGGCTGCCTCTGGCCGGGGGCCTTTCCTCGGTCGGAAACATCGGCAACGGCACCCTCGATCAGTTGGCTGTCAACGTCGTGCTGCCCCTGGACAAGATCGGCTTCAGCGGCGGCCAGTTTCTGGTTCGGAATACCTGGAACCATACCGAGGTCACAGATCCCACCACAGGCGAGACCCGTTCCATCTCGGGCGTGCGCGCTTCCCAGCCCGCGTTCAGCCTGAGCCAGGATATCGCCTCATGGAAGCTGCAGTGGGAAATGGCCTATCTGCCCAAGCTGTCCGAGACCTCCTATGACCCCGACCAGACATCGGGCTTTCGCGGTCACGACTATTTCGAGGGTTCGATCGAGTACAAGCCCACCACGACTCTCGCCATCCGGGCCCAGATGAACATCTGGGACGATTTCGAGACCGAGCGGGTGGTCTATGCGGACCGGGTGACCCGGCCGGTGGCCTTCATCGAGCGGCGGGCCATCGACCCGCGGACCTTCTATCAGATCCGGGTACGCAAGACGTTCTAGGGCGGGGGGATCCTGCAGCGCTCAGTCGCGAAAAAGGCCCGGTGGATCGCTCCACCGGGCCTTTCCTTCGTGCAGTGTCAGGCTTCAGCGAACGCCGGCCATGCCCTTCTTGAGCAAGGGAGACAGGACCAGCAGGACCACGCCCACGCCCACACCTGTCCATCCGATGGTGCCGAAGATCGACCCATAGGTGTCCAGCGCGAGCTGGGGATTGGTCACCACGCCGGCCACGGTATCCGTCGCCGTCGCCTGGGCGATCACGCCGGCGGCGATATGCGCGACGGAACTGGACAGGAACCAGACGCCCATCATCATTCCCACGAGACGATCAACCGACAGTTTGGTGATCATCGACAGCCCGACCGGCGACAGACACAACTCGCCCATCGTGTGGAAGAAGTAGGTCAGGAACAGGAAGAACAGAGGCACCCGGAAATCGACACCGGCCTGTGTCGCCGAAGCCCAGGCCAGGACCAGAAAGCCGATACCCACGAACACGAGGCCAAACGAGAATTTGACCGGGGTCGAAGGCTCGCGATTACGCTTCGCCAGCCAGACCCAGAGGGCGGCAAAGATCGGTCCGAAGATCACGATAATGCCCGGGTTGAACATCTGGGTGTAGCCGACATTGAACCAGCCCGGCATGGCCGTGGACTGGTCCGCGAACAGGGTCAGGGACGAACCCGCCTGTTCGAACAGGGCCCAGAACAGCACCGAGAAGAAGATCAGCACCTGGGCAACCAGCATGCGACTACGCTCAGCCCCCTGGAGCTTGATCACGGTGTAGCCGACCACGAAGAAGAAGATGATGCCCGCCAGCCAGGGCAGGCTGGCCGAGATGATCTCGTGACGCTGCATCAGCAGCCAGACCGGGAAGACGGCGATCAGACCGAGGATCCAGAAGGTCGCTTCGAGTGGAATGCCCAGCACCTTGGTACCGGCCAGTTTTTCCGGATGCGGCGGACCGCCCCGCCCCTCGAGCNCGAGCCAGGACTGGCCCAGCAGGAAGGTGGCAAGACCCAGCAGCATGCCGAAGCCCGCGAGACCGAAGCCATAGGCCCAGCCATAGGTGAAGCCGAGGTAGGAGCACAGGCCCGTGGCAAGCACGGAACCCAGGTTGATCCCGACATAGAACAGGGTGAATCCGCCGTCGCGACGCGGATCGTTGTCCTCGTAGAGATGGCCGACGACGGTCGAGATGTTGGCCTTCAGGAAGCCGACGCCGACGATGATCAGTGACAGGGCCAGGAACAGCGTCATCTCGCCCCCGGGATCACGGACCGTGCGGGTCGCGTATGCGTCCGCGGCTACCGTTGTCGGGAAGGTCGACGCCGTCGCGGCCAAGACGCCCGAACCCGCAGGCTGTCCGGCAACGTCGACCACATTGATCCCCTCGGGTGTGATGGAGATCGGCACGCGACCTGCGTCGGTTACGGCGAAGAGTTGACGGTCGGTGTCCCGGCCCTCGACCTCGACCGCATATTCGGTGCCGCCGACGGTGATGAACTCACGCCCGCCAGAGCCCTCGAACGCCATGGTGAAGTGACCGGCGACCAGCAGGACGGCACCGATGATGACGGCCTTTCGCGATCCCAGATACTTGTCGGCGATCAGGCCACCGACGACCGGCAGCAGATAGACCAGCGCGCCATAGGCCGCATAGATTCCTTGTGCCTCGACCGGCCCGAACAGGAAATGCTGGATCAGATACAGCGTCAGCATCGCCCTCATTCCGTAGAAAGAGAACCGCTCCCACATCTCGGTGAAGAACAGGACCACCAGCCCCCGCGGGTGGCCCATAAATGTCTTGCGAGGTGCGCCCATGGCGGCACCTCCCCCATCCGTCAAACTCAACGGCTCACTCCCAATAGCCGCGCACTCTTCGGCGCGTGAAGGGCGCATAACCAGCACGACCGACAAATCCGGACAAGCGTTAAGGCTGTTTCGTGACGCTGCGGAGCCAACATCCGGCCTCGAATCGTCGCCTTTGAACGCGAAAGACGGCCGCCACCCTTCTGGCGGGAGAATTTCGGGCGGTTCACGCGCGGCATCCGGTCAAGTTTCGCCTACGGCATGCAGCGCTTGACGGCCTGTAACGTCGGTCGTGCCAGACCGGGAAAATCACTCTGCCCATGATCACCCGACCTGTCCGCACGAGTGACCACGCCGGGATCAATCGCCTTCATCGCGAGGTCTGGTGACCGGTCACCCTATGCTGCTTTCTGGACGGCCCTGAATTCCGAAGGCCGGATTCTTGCGGATCAGGGTCCGGAGATCATGCGCTGGCGCATGGCGGATCCGGATCAGACGTTGAAGCCGATTGTCCTTGCAAAAGTCTCGGGGAACCGGATCATCGGCTACGCCCTCGCTCAGATGAACAAGGGCAGCAGTATCGAACCGCCCCTTCTGGACGTGATAGATGCGATCGCCCTTGCTGAGGCCGCGACAGCCATCCCTGAACTGATCGGGACCCTGATCGACAATGCACGGCTGATCGGGGCCGCCAAGGTTCGAATGCAGATGGTATCGCCCGACTTGCTGACGCTGCTGGGGCCGTTGGCCAGGCGCGCACGGCATGAGGGCGGCTGGGGCCATGCGCATGTCAGGTTCAATGACGCGGCCATGGCCGAGTTCTGGTCGCCAACCCCGTTTGATAGGGATTATGGCATCTGCCTTCGCTCGGTGCCTGAGCCCATGGGCTCCGCCCGCGCCCGGGTCAGCCCGGCGTTTGCGAAGGAAAAGGCCTCCATCTGACGAGGCTGTCAGACGGGTGGGCGTACCTTCAGGGCGTCCCGGATTTCCATCAGCAGGGCTTCGGACGCCGTCGGCGCGGGTGGCGCAGCAGGGGTCTCCGCCTCTGCCCTGCGAAGCTTGTTGATCGCCTTCACCAGCAGGAAGACAACAAACAGGATGATCACGAACTGGATCATGGTGTTGATGAAGGCACCATATTGAATGGCGACCTCTTCAATGGCCTCTGTCGCGGGATTTTCCGGGGCCAGAACCCATTTCAGGTTCGCAAAGTCGACGCGGCCAAGGGCCAGTCCGACCGGCGGCATGATGACCTGTTCGACCATGCTGGTGACGATCTTGCCGAACGCTGCGCCGATGATGACACCGACGGCCAGATCGACAACATTGCCGCGCGCGGCAAATTCCTTGAATTCCGTGAGCAGACCCATGACCCGTTTCCTATTCGTCGCCGGCAGCGTTCAGCCGCTCGCGCAGTTCCTTGCCGCTCTTGAAAAAGGGTACGGACTTGGCCGGAACGTCAACGCTCTCACCGGTGCGAGGATTGCGACCCGCACGGGCAGGACGCGAGCGCACAGAAAACGCCCCAAAGCCACGCAGTTCGACCCGTCCGCCGTCGGCCATTGCGTCAGTCATCCGACCCAGGACGACATTGACCACGCGCTCGACTTCGGCGTGGGTCAAATGAGAGTTTTCTGACGCCAGCTTTTCGATCAGCTCAGACTTGATCAAGGGCAGCCCTCCTGCCGACCTTGTGCCTGCCCGACCAGACACCATTCGGCTGCGACCCGGAGAGCCACGGTTGATACCCTAACCTGCCGCGACCATTGGCAAAAGCCCCGCTTGTCA
>QBLX01000149.1:2806-4235 GCA_003241825.1 Alphaproteobacteria bacterium | reverse complement strand
CCGACCTCGACGATCTGGACCCGCGTGAGGACGAGGAGACCGATCTGGCGGGCGAGCGGGCGATTCTCGGCGCAGCGGAAAAGGCCGTGTCCGACCTCGCCGATGCCCGCCAGTCCCTGGGCGGGGACAAGCTGAGCCAGAAACTGTCCGCTGCCCTGCGCGCGGTCGAACACGCCCGCCAGCGCGCGACCCAGGCCGGGGTCGAGGCCGACCATCCGGTCCTCGCCCGCCTCACCGCCGCCGCCGAGGCCATCGACCGCACCATTGTCGAGGCCGACGAAGCCGTAGCCCAGGTCGATGCTGCCGCCGCAGCCTTTGATTTCGAGCCCGGTCGTCTGGACAAGGCCGAGGAGCGGCTGTTCGCCCTGCGCGCAGCTGCCAGAAAACTGAACACCACGGTCCACGCCCTTCCGGGCTTGCGGATTGCCCTGCGCGAACAACTGCGGCTGCTTGAGGACGGGGCCGAGGCCCTGACCAATGCCCAGCGCGACACGGTCGCCGCGCGCGAGGCCTATGATCTGGCCGCCACCTTCCTGACCTCGGCGCGCGAGGCTGCTGGCGAACGTCTGGCCAAAGCCGTCATGGCCGAGCTCGGCCCGCTGAAACTGGACCGGGCCCGCTTCCGCGTGGCCCTCGAACCGATCGCCGAGGGACGCCGGGGACCGCTGGGCGTCGAGACCATCCGCTTCGAGGTCGCCACCAATATGGGAACCGAATTCGGCCCGCTGGACTCGGTCGCCTCGGGCGGAGAACTGGCCCGCTTTGCCCTCGCCATGAAGGCGGCGCTGGCGGGTCGCGAGGACCAGCGCCAGCCCGTCATGATCTTCGACGAGGTCGATCAGGGCGTCGGCGGCGCAGTGGCCGAGGCCGTCGGCCAGCGTCTCAAACGCCTTGCCACCGGGGCCCAGGTCCTGGTCGTGACCCACAGCCCCCAGGTCGCCGCCCGTGGCCACGCCCACTGGAAGGTGCGCAAGGCCGACCGGGACGGCATGACGACCACCACCGTCGACACCCTCGACGACCACCACCGCCGCGAGGAGATCGCCCGGATGCTGTCCGGTGCCGAAATCACCGATGCAGCCCGGGCTGCGGCCGGGGCACTGATCGGCTAGGGTTGCGGGATGGATACTGTCCAGACATGGGTCATGCCGGTCCTTCTCGGCCTCGGTCTGGCTTCGGCGACGGGGCTGCGGACCTTTCTGCCCCTGCTGATGCTGGCGGTCGCATCACGGTTCGGCCTGTTCGGTGTGGAGCTGAACGACCAGATGGCCTGGCTGGGTTCATGGCCCGCAATCGCAGCGCTGGGCACAGCGGCGGCCCTCGAGTTCGCGGGCGACAAGATCCCGGCTGTCGATCACGCCCTGAACGTCGTCGGGGCCTTCACCCGGCCCATTGCCGGCGCCCTGGCAGCGGCGAGCGTGTTCACAGG
>QBLX01000149.1:0-2796 GCA_003241825.1 Alphaproteobacteria bacterium | reverse complement strand
GACCCGACCACGGCGGCTGTTGCGGGGGTGATCGTGGGGGCCCCGACGGCCTTCGCCTTCAATGCCGCACAGGGAGGCACACGCCTCGTATCGACCGCAACAACGGGCGGTCTGGGCAATCCTGTCCTGTCACTGATCGAGGACGTGCTGGCCTTCCTGACCGTGCTGATCGCCTTCGTCCTGCCGGTCCTGATCCCGCTTGTCCTGATCGTGCTCGTCTTCGTGCTGTTCAGACTGACGCGCCGGTTCCGCACACGCGTGAGGCCAGCGGCCTGATCGAGGGGGAGCTAGACCCCCAGGATCCAGCCTTCCTCGCCCTGCACCTGTTCGACCAGCGCCTCGTCCGTGCCCTTGGCCGGGCCGAAGGCCTTGGCCAGGGTGCCCTTGTCGTCCATCAGCGCGAGGGCCTCGGCCGTGGTGCGGACCTGGGCCTGGTCCTTGAACTCGCCGGACGCGACGGTCGTGGGCCACATCGACGGCCAGACCTCGGCGACCAGAACCGAGATCGGCTCGACATCGGCCGTGCCCAGTTCGCGCCAGCCGGTCGTGAAGGGCCAGATGGCCCCGGCCTCGCCCAGGCTTTCGAGCAGGCGTCGCACCATCGGGATACCGACCAGGGTCTGGCCACCGACCGCGCCGGCACCATGCATCTGCCAGTTCGACTTGGGCTGCAGCCTGCCCTTGCGCACGGCGTGCTCGGTCGCGCGGTACTCGGGGATGTCGGCCCCCGACCCTGCAGGCGGCTTGGTCGTGGTCAGCCAGCGCTGGGCCTGTTTGGCGGGCGCGCCCCAGAACGGCCAGGCCTCGTCGGTCATCAGCCGGTTCATCTTGGCGGCGACCTGATAGCGGTTGTTGGTGTTGTCGGCCTTGTCGACGATGTTGGTGGCGAGGAATTTCCACAGCGTCGACCATGCCGGGCTGTCCTTCAGCCCCAGCCGCCCGGCCGTGCCCGCCGGATAGCCCAGCGAGAAGTCAAACCCGACCAGTACCCGGTCGCCGCGCTTGCGATGATCGGCCAGCAGGCTGTTCAGCAGCGCCTCGCCCTCGGCCCGCGTCGCGACATTGTGGGTCTCGGTATACAGGCGGAAACGCACGTCGCGCTTGGCCACACCGATCCAGACCGAGTTCTCACCCAGTTTCTTGCCTTCGGCAGCGGTCCAGTCGGCAACGATGTAGGCGTCGAAAAGGCGGGCCACGTCGGGCTCCTTGGATACAGGCACTGAGGGGACGGGAGGGTTCTACCTGTCCTCGCCGTTGCGCAGCAATGGGGAGGGGGACCATTTTGGCAGCTTCGCCGAAATGGTGGAGGGGTTGCCACCGCCAGACCGGCCCCGGATCTGCCAGCCCCTCCGTCTCGTCACTGCGCGCCGGACCACCCGCCCAACGCCGGGATCGGCAGGACACTAGCCTTTCAGCAGGGCCTCGATGTGCGACAGCCAGCGGCGTCCCAGCCTCAGGGCCTCGGAAGGTGACCCCGTCTTGCCCGGCGCGACCGCGTTCCAGAGCGCCAGTTCGAACTCCGGGTTCCGCGCGTCGAGGAACATCAGTCGCAGCGTGACCATTTCGGCGTCCGGCACCATGATATCCAGCGACTTGCGCTGCTCGCCGCGTCGCACCCGGGCCACAACATGGCCGTCGACGATGATCTCGCCGCCCTCGACCTCCTCGAAGCCATAGACCAGACCGTGCGCGCCCCGGTTCCACAGCACGACGATCTGGGCGCCGTCGAAATCCAGCGCCGCCGCCCGGCCTTCCTGGGCCGAGATGGCCTCTGCCTCTGGAGCGGTCCCCAGGCTCTTGAGCATGGCCCGGCGCAGGCGACGATCCGCCTCCATCCACCAGGACAGGGCCAGCGCCCCGGTGGTCAGGGCCGCTGCCGCCAGCGCCACCAGCAGGATGAGCCGAAGCGCCTCGTTCACCTCAACTGTCCAGGTTCAGGTCGACGACCACCGGCACATGGTCCGACGGCTTGTCCATGTCACGGGCGTCGCGGTGGGTCTCGATCGACCGGAACCGGTCTGCGGCCTGGGACGAGAGCAGGGCGAAGTCGATGCGGATGCCGTTGTTCCGCTGCCAGGCCCCGGCCTGATAGTCCCAGAAGGTATAGCTGCCGGGCGGCTGGTTCCCCAGTTCCGACGCATCCGACAGGCCCAGCCATTTCAGCGCCCGGAACGCTGCCCGGCTTTCGGGCTGGAACAGGGCGTCGCCGAGCCAGGCCTCGGGCTTGGCGACATCGGCCTCGGTCGGGATGACATTGTAGTCGCCGCACAGGGCCAGCGGTTCCTCGAAGGCCAGCAGGCTGCGGGCATGGGCATTCAGCCGCTCGAACCAGGCCAGCTTGTAGGGGAATTTCTCGGTGCCGACGGGATTGCCGTTGGGCAGGTAGATCGAGGCCACCCGGACTGGCACAGGCCCCTCGATCACGGCCTCGATATAGCGGGACTGCTCGTCCGTATCGTCACCGGGCAGACCCCGGCGGACATCGGACATCGGCTGTTTCGAGAGCAGGGCAACCCCGTTGTAGCTCTTCTGCCCGTGGGTCTCGACGTTGTAGCCCAGGTCCTCGAAGGCCTCGCGCGGGAATTTCTCGTCCACGCATTTGATTTCCTGGAAACAGGCCACGTCGGGCTTCGTCGCCTCCAGCCATGCGAGCACGGTGGGCAGGCGGGCATTGACGGAATTGACGTTCCAGGTGGCGATACGCATGGCGCGAACGCTAGTTTGCGTCGGCCTGCCTTAGCAAGAGCGGGCCGGCGGTTGTCGCCAACCGCCGGCCGCCTGGTCTCAGTTGGTTGC
>QBLX01000148.1 GCA_003241825.1 Alphaproteobacteria bacterium | reverse complement strand
GGGGTGGAGGGGCCGGCTGACCCGGACACAGGCTGACCGTCACGCAGCCACCTCCCCGGGGCATGGAACCCACCGGCGTTAACCCTTGCGCCCAACTTTCGTGCCGATTGCCCGCTTGGTGTATCAAAACGGGCGGGGCACACCGGGGCACCGATTCCCGAACCACGAAGAGGGCCTTGCATGAGCGGATTCAGGAACGGGGCGATCCGGGCGATCATCCTCGGCGCAGCGATGAGTGTGCTGGGGGCCTGTGTCAGCTATCCCGAGGCACCGCGCTATGCCACGCGGGTCGAGCCCGGCGCCGCCCCGGCCTTTCCGCAGGGCGTTCCCCCCGCCATGGGCGAGGCACCGCCCCCGAGACCGGTGCCCTATGAGGCGATCGAGGGCGGAGCCCTGCCGCCGACATCCGGTATGCCGGCTCCGGCATCTGAGTCGTCCTCTGTCCCGCCTGCTGCCACGCCCCGCGCCTCGGTCCGGGCCGGGGCGGCCTATGCCATCCAGCCGGGCGACACGATCTCGGGAGTCGGGCGGCGGTTCCAGACGCCGGTCCAGTCGCTGATCGACCTCAACGGCCTTGGCCCCCGCGCCGCGATCACCGTGGGCCAGAACCTGATCCTGCCTGACAGCGCGGTGGATACCGGGCGTGATCCCTATGCGACGGGCCCGGCCCCTGTCGGCGTCGTGGTGCCGAGGAATGGCGCGGTGCCGCCACCGCCGCCGCCGCCGTCCGGCAATGCCGCCCTGCCGACGCCTCCGCGCCAGCCGGCCGCGACAGCCCCGACGGCTGCGCCCATGGCCCAGACCAGTGTCCTCATGCAGTGGCCCGTTCGCGGCGATATTGTCCGCCCCTTCGGCCCTGTGGGACTGGGCGAACGCAACAATGGCATCAATATCGGAGCCGCCGCCGGTGCGCAGGTCGTGGCGGCCGCCGCCGGGACCGTGGCCTATGTCGGCGATCTGGTGGGGCAGGGCCTGACCGTGCTGATCGTGCACCCGGAAGGCTGGCGGACGGTCTATGGCCACCTCGGTTCGGCGACGGTCGAGGACGGTGCCGTGGTCCGGGCGGGCCAGCAGGTCGGCACCGTCGGCCTGACCGCCGGGGACGGCCGCCCCTCCATCCATTTCGAGACCCGGCGGATGCAGGGCGACAATCCGGTGGCCATTGACCCGCTGACTGTGTTGCCGCGCTGACGCGGTCCTGACTCCCAGGGCAAAGCCTTCGTTGCATCTTGGCGCGACCGGCCCTAGGTATCGCGCCTCGATTTTACCAACCGGCGCCGGACTGGCCGCCCCAATCAGGATGGATTGATGTCTGCTCCCGCTGCTGCTGAAGGTGGCATGATCACGATGATCGTGCAGTTCCTGCCATTCGTTGCGATCTTCGTGCTGTTCTATTTCCTGCTGATCCGTCCGCAGCAGAAGCGTGCCAAGGAGCACATGGCCATGGTCACCGGCGTCAAGCGCGGCGACACTGTGGTCCTGTCCAGCGGCATGATCGGCAAGGTCACGCGCGTCGAGGATTCCGAGGCCATGGTCGAGGTCGCCCAGGGCGTCAACGTCCGCGTGGTCAAGACCATGATCGCCGAGGTCCGCAATCGCACAGCGATCGCGGCCAACGACGCCAAGGCCTGACGCTTACCCCCGCTGCTGAACCGGAACTCGTTTGATGATTCAGCTCTCGCGCTGGAAGGTAATCCTCGTCGCTGCGGCCCTGTTCTTCGGGGTCCTTCTGGCCCTGCCGAACCTGCTGACGCCAGCCCAGCGTGAGTCCCTGCCGGGCTTCATGCCAAGCAGCGCGCTGAATCTGGGTCTCGACCTGCAGGGCGGTTCGTACCTTCTGCTCGAGGTCGATGTGGCCGAGATGCAGACCAAGCGGATCGACAACCTCGTCGAGGACGTCCGCCAGACCCTGCGCGAGGACAATATCGCCTTCACCGGCCTGCAGCGCGAAGCCGCCGGTGTCGTGGTGACCGTTGCCAGTCCGGACCAGATGAACGTCGCTTTCCAGACTCTGCGTGACCTGGGCGGGGCCGCCGGGCCGACCGGTGGCGTGGAGCGCGCTGCGACCCGTCTGTCCGCGACCCGGATCCGTTTTGCCTATACCCAGGCCGCGATTGACGCGATGGGCCCGACGGCCGTCGAGCAGTCGATCGAGGTCGTGCGCAAGCGGATCGACAGCCTCGGCACCCGCGAGCCGTCCATCACACGTCAGGGTGCCAACCGCATCGTCGTCCAGGCCCCCGGCGAGAGCGATCCCGAGGCACTGGAACGCGTCATCGGCCAGACCGCCCAGCTCACCTTCCAGATGGTGGATGTCGAGAACTCGGTCCAGGACGCGATCGCCGGACGGGTCCCGCCGGACGCCCAGCTGCTTCAGGACGATCTCGGCAACCCCTATCTGGTCAAGCGCCGCGTTCTGGTGTCGGGCGAGAACCTGACCCGGGCTGGCGTGGGATCCGATCAGAACGGCCGTCCGGCCATTGATTTCCGCTTCGACGGCCAGGGCGCGCGCCGCTTCGGCGAGGCCACTGCGGCCAACGTCGGCCGGCCCTTCGCCATCATCCTCGACGGACAGGTGATCTCGGCCCCCAACATCGAAGTGCCGATCCTGAGCGGTTCCGGCCAGATCACGGGCGGCTTCACCATCGAGGCGGCGTCCGAACTGGTAAACCTGCTGAACGGTGGAGCCTTGCCGGCCCCGCTGAACGTCGAGGAACGCCGCACGGTGACCGCCGAACTGGGCGCCGACGCCGTCGCCGCCGGTGCCATCTCGACCGCGATCGGGGCCGTGATCATCATCGTCTTCATGATGCTGTCCTACGGCTTCCTGTTCGGGGGCATTTCGGTCCTGGGACTGATCCTCAACGGAATGATGATCGTTGCCGCCATGTCCCTGACCCAGGCCACACTCACGCTGCCCGGCATCGCCGGTCTGATCCTGACGTTTGCCGTGGCCGTTGATGCCAATGTGCTGATCTACGAGCGCATGCGAGATGAGGCGCGGGCAGGGCGGTCGGTCATCGCCTCCATGGACGCGGGCTTCAACAAGGCCTGGGGCACCATTCTGGACGCCAACCTGACGACCCTGGTGGCGGCCATGATCATGTTCGCCTTCGGAGCCGGGCCGGTTCGGGGCTTTGCCTGGACCCTTACGATCGGGGTGTTCACCTCGGTCTTCTCGGCAGTTCTGGTGGCGCAGATCCTGCTGGCGTACTGGCTCAAGGTAGCCAGACCCAAGAAACTGCCGATCGCGGAGTGATGGCGATGAGCTGGTGGCCCCTGATCAAGATCGTCCCGACCCGGACGAATCTGAAGTTCGTGAGATTCGCAAAACTCTTTGGCGCCCTTTCAGCCGTGCTGTGTGTCGCCTCGATTGTCAGCCTCTTCTATCCGGGCATGAATCTGGGGATCGACTTCCGTGGCGGTGCCGCCATGGAACTGACCGTTCCGCAAGGCCAGACTCTCGACCTCGAGCGGGTTCGCAGCTCTGTCGACGGGCTTTCGGTCGGCGACGTCCAGGTTCAGGGCATCGACAACGACGCCAGTGCCATCCTGCGCTTCCAGGTGCCCGAGGGTCGTGCCCAGTCGGCAGTCGTGCAGGAAGTCCAGGCCGCCATCACCCAGGCTGTGGGTCCGGTGACCTATTCGGGCGTCAGCATCGTGGGATCCAAGGTCTCCGGTGAACTGTTCACCTCCGGCCTGATGGCGCTTGGCGCTGCCGTGGTCCTGATGTTCGCCTACATCTGGTTCCGGTTCGAACCGCAGTTCGGGTTCGGTGCCGTTGCCGGCCTGGTCCACGACGTGATCCTTGTGTTCGGACTGATCGTGCTGTTCCGGCTGGAGTTCAACCTGAACATGGTCGCTGCCATCCTGACAGTCATCGGCTATTCGATGAACGATACCGTGGTGGTGTTCGACCGCCTTCGGGAGAACCTCCGCAAGTACAAGACAATGCCCCTGCGCGACGTGATCGACCTCTCGATCAACGAGACCCTGTCACGGACGATCATCACCGGCGTCACGGCCATTATGGTGCTGGGTGCCCTGGCTGTGTTCGGCGGGGTTGCGCTCTATGGTTTCTCCATCGCCCTGATGGCCGGCATCATCATCGGCACCTATTCGTCGGTCTATGTCGCCGCCCCGATCATCCTTCTGTGGGGTGTGAAGCGCGGCGAGTTCGCCGAGGAAGCCAGGCCCATCAAGCTCGGCATGGCCAGCCGGCCCTAGGGTACCCCGCGCATCCCGGCGAAAGCCGGGACCGCCCCCCTCAATCCCGCTCATCCCGGCGAAAGC
>QBLX01000147.1 GCA_003241825.1 Alphaproteobacteria bacterium | reverse complement strand
CCCCGGCCCCTGCGCCGAAGAAGGCAACGCCGGCCCCGACACCCCCTCGCGCGGCACCGACACCCCCGGCCCGACCGGCCACCAGGAGCGACGCTCCGCCGCTGGACCTGGACGCCCTGGCCGGGCCCAGTCGCCCCTCGACCAATCGCGGCACCCGCCCCGCCACCGGCCAGCAGGGTACCGGCCGCGCACCCCAGGCGACGGGGGCCCAGATCACGGCCATCTTCAATCAGGTCTATCCGAACTGGAACATCTCCGTGGCCTGCGCCATGGCGGGCGGTGACCAGTTGCGAATCCAGGTCGAGCTGACGCTTGCGACGGATGGGCGGATCACCGCCGGGCCCACCCTGATCTCCCCGCGATCGGATGCGGTCTACCGGGCAGCCGCCGAGGGTGCCGTTCGGGCGCTGCGACAGTCGGCACCGTTCGTTGTTCCGGCGGATTTCCCGGGCGGGGTCTATCGCCCGACATTCAATACGGAACGGGCCTGCGCGAACCGCTAGCGTCAACAGTTCCGCTCATCCCGGCGAAAGCCGGGACCCAGTGATTTCGCCGGGGACAGTGGCCGGGATGAGGGGCGGCTAACCCTTGTTTCCAGTTATCGCCCAAAGCGCTGGGTCCCGGCTTTCGCCGGGATGAGCGGAACGGGGTCACGGGCCTCGGCCGGGATGAGCGGAATTACCGTGGCTGGAAGGCTCGGGTGGCCTTCACCGCCGATTTCCAGCCCGCAAGATCACGCGTCCGCTCCGCCGCATCCATCCGGGGACGGCAGGTGAGGCTGGGTTTCCACAGGGCGGCGATGTCGTCCAGCGAGATGAACAGCCCCGACCCCAGCCCCGCGAGGCAGGCCGCGCCGAACGCCGTGGTCTCGGTCAGGACAGGTCGGACCACATCGACATCCAGCACGTCCGACAGCCGCTGCAGGAACAGGGCGTTCTCGGCCATGCCGCCATCGACCTTCAGGGTTCCGCAGGCGATGCCATCCGCGGCCATGGCGTCCAGCAGGTCGCGGGTCTGGTATACGGCGCTGTCCAGACCGGCGCGGGCGATCTCGGCCCGGCCACTGGCACGGGACAGGCCGACCAGCGCACCCCGTGCGTCCGGGTCCCACCACGGTGCCCCCAGACCCGTGAAGGCCGGGACCAGATAGACGCCCCCGGTATCCGTGACCGAGGCGGCCAGCGCCTCGACCTCTGACGATTTCGAGAACAGCCCCAGCCCGTCGCGCAGCCACTGGATCGTCGATCCCGCCGACAGGATCGAGCCCTCGAGGCCATAGGTGACCTGACCGTCCAGCCGGTAGGCGATGGTGGACAGCAGGCGGTTGGACGAGCGGACGAGTTCGGTCCCGGTGTTCTGGATCAGGAAGGCCCCGGTGCCATAGGTGCTCTTGACGTCGCCGGGCTGGAAGGCCGCCTGGCCGATTGTCGCCGCCTGCTGGTCACCGGCCACGCCGCGGATCGGCAGGGCCTCGCCCAGCAGGTCCGGGACCGTGGTGCCGAAGTCGGCGGCGCAGTCCAGCACCTCGGGCAGCATGGACATCGGCACGTCGAACAGGGCGCAGAGGCCGGCATCCCAGACGCCATGGCGGATGTCGTACAGGGCCGTGCGGCTGGCATTGGTGGCATCGGTGACGTGACGCGCGCCGCCCGTCAGCCGCCAGATCAGGAAGCTGTCGATGGTGCCCGCCAGCAGATGTCCGGCCGCCGCTGCCGCGCGGGCACCGTCCACATGATCGAGGATCCAGGCCAGTTTGGTGGCAGAGAAATAGGGGTCGAGGCGCAGTCCGGTCTTCTCGACAACCTCGGCCTCATGGCCTGCCTCGGTCAGCGCGCGACAGACATCAGCCGTGCGGCGGTCCTGCCAGACGATGGCATTGTGGATCGGCGCCCCGGTCCGGCGGTCCCAGACCACCGTCGTCTCGCGCTGGTTTGTGACGCCGATGGCCGCGATCGGACGGCCCCTGGCGCGGCATGCGGACACGGTCTTGCGCGCGGTCGACAGGGTGGTGGCCCAGATCACCTCGGCATCGTGCTCGACCCAGCCGGACTGCGGATAGATCTGCCTGAAGGCCTGCTGGTCAGACGCGATCGCCTCGCCCGCCAGGGTGAAGGCGATGGCCCGGCTGGAACTGGTGCCCTGGTCGATGGCCAGCAGGACGGGATCAGACACGGTCACGGGTTTCCTCCAGCACGCCGGCGGCCTCCTCGTTCAGCGGGCGGCTCTCGCGGCGGGGTTTGACATAGGGGGCGGGCTGCGGCGTGACCATATTTCCGCGGATCAGGCTGCGTCCGGCCTGAAGCCCGCCAGCGACCTGGACCGCCATGACTTCCTGATCGCGACGACGCACATCCTCCATGGTCTCGGTGACATCTTCGGTGCTGAAACCGAAGTCGATCAACACCTGTTCGCCAAAGGCCAGAGCACTTTCGAAGGTCTCGCGGATGTGGAAGTCGACGCCGGCCTCGATCAGGCGCAGCGAATGGCCCCGGTCATAGGCGCGGACGAACAGCTTGGTCAGCGGGAACTCGGACTTCATCAGCTCGACGATCCGGTCCGCGACGTCCGGCTTGTCGACGCAGACCAGCACTGTCTCGGCCTCGGCGGCACCAGAAGCCCTCAGCACATCCAGCCGCGATCCGTCGCCGTAGTAGACCTTGAAGCCGAAATTGCCGGCCGCCTTGATCATGTCGACGTCGTTCTCGATGATCGAGACATCGACGTCACGGGCCAGCAGCGGCTGGGCGACGACCTGGGCGAAGCGGCCAAAGCCGATGATCAGGACCCGCTCGCGCAGGTTCCGGGCATGGTCGACGCCATCCATCGACACATCCTCGCGGGGCTTGAACCGGTCCGCCAGCAGCATCCGCAGCGGCGTCAGGGCCATCGAGACGATGACCACGGCGGCCAGGATCGCTCCCATCCGGGGTTCGAACAATCCGGCCGCCAGCGCCGCCGAATACAGGACGAAGGCGAACTCGCCCCCCTCGCCCATCAGGGCTGCGCGCTTCATGGCCTCGCCATGGCCGCTCCGGATGCGGGCAATGGCATAGACCCCGGCCATCTTGGCTCCCATGAAGGCTGCGACCCCGCCGAGCACCAGTGGCCAGTCGGCGATGACGACCCGCAGGTCCAGCGACATGCCGACACTCAGGAAGAACAGCCCCAGCAGGATGCCGCGGAAGGGCTCGACATCGGCCTCGAGCTGGTGGCGGAAGGTCGACTCCGACAGCAGAACGCCGGCGAGGAAGGCGCCCATGGCCATCGACAGTCCGCCGAGGTCCATGGCCCAGGCCGCGCCGAGCACGACCAGCAGGGCTCCGGCCGTCATGACCTCGCGTCCGCCATATCGGGCCAGGATGCGGAAGACCGGGGTCAGCACCCATTTGCCCATGCCATAGACCGCAGCCACAGCCGCGACGGCGAAGCCGATGGTCAGCCAGATCGGCTGCGGGTTCTCGATCGCGGTCCCGTAAATGCCGCCCAGGACCGCCACGAGCGCCAGCAGGGGCACGATGGCGAGGTCCTCGAACAGCAGGATCGAGACGACCCGCTGGCCGTCGGCGTCATTGTTCTCGTTCCGCTCGTCGAGCAACTGCATGACGATCGCGGTGGACGACAGGGCAAAGCCCGCTCCCGCAATGATCGCTGCCGGAGCCGGCAGGCCGAACAGCAGGGCGACCCCGGTCAGCAGGGCCGCACAGGTCACCACCTGCATGAGGCCGAGGCCAAAGATCTCGCGACGCAGGCTCCAGAGCCGTGCCGGCCGCATCTCGAGCCCGATGATGAACAGGAACATCACGACGCCCAGTTCGGCAACGTGCAGCACGGCCTCCGCGTCCTCGATGACGCCGAAGCCGAAGGGCCCGATCACCAGCCCTGCCGCCAGATAGCCCAGCACAGCCCCGAGGCCGAACCGCTTGAACAGCGGAACCGCAACCACGGCTGCCGCCAGCAGGGCCACAGCGTGACCCAGCCCCATGCCTATCGGCTCCGCCATGACTGTTCCCCAGATCGTGAAGACGGATAGTGGCGACTAAGCCGCGCGATTGCGAGGGCTCGACTGTCGGGACCGGCCGGGAAACGCGTGACTCCGACGCAAAGGCTTATAAGGTCCCGTCAGGTTTATCGGGGGATCACCATGCGTCTCGGCCTGTTCTTCGGTTCGTTGATCCTCGCCCTGCTGATCGGCGTGCTGGCGCTGCAGGTGCCGGCACCGCGCGGGGCCGATGCGGCACCGGACGCCTTTGCCACCGAACGCGCCATGGCCGACATCCGCCAGATCGCACGGGCACCCCACCCCGTCGGTGATCCGGAACATGCGCGCGTCCAGGCCTATCTGGTGCAGCGGATGACCCAGCTGGGTCTGGCGCCCACGCTGCAGTCCGGCCC
>QBLX01000146.1:2471-4405 GCA_003241825.1 Alphaproteobacteria bacterium | reverse complement strand
ACCCCCGCCAGGGCGGACGGCGACGAAACGTCTGCAGGCAGGTCGCCGTGACCTGAGGGTCAGCGCCCGTCCAACACGACAATCTCCCTGACCAGATGTCTGGCGCCAGCATCGCCGTCGAAAATGTGTTCCCTGACCGTGGCAAAGTCGATCTTCGCCAGATCGATCATCCGGATCTCCCGGTCGTTCATGGTGTGGAAATAGTATTTTCGGTTGGGCAGATCGGCTGCGATCGTGATCTGGGTTGCGCCTTCCAGATCGCCCGGAAGCTTGTCGGGCCTTGCGGTCACGCCGATCGGAATATTGAAATTGTCGAGAATTCTGAACGCCTCGAACACGGCGTCATCGGATGTCGCCAGCGGTCGGGCGGTGACCGTGAACATCGCTGCACGAACAAACCTCGAAGGCGGAGAAAAGTCGCCAGGAACGCCGACCAGCCCGGAGCCGCCGCCGAAAGGCGAGAAGGTCATGTTTCCGACAGTCACCGGGCTCGCGGACCCGGGGAATATGTTGATGTAGTTCCGGAGGTTCGTCAGATGCCAGTCATAGGTGGGGGCATTGGTGATCACGCCCAGGAACGGCTCGTAGATCTTGACCTCACCACCATTGATGATCTCGATGACGATACTGTCGCCGCTCGGGTCCGCAATCTTCCAGTGAAAGGGCAGGGGCGCTGCGCCAAATTCAGGGTCCACCACACTGACGACGCTGACTTGATCGAGGTTTTCCCGCACTTGAGCCACCGTCTCGAATGACGAGAGCATCCACTGCATGAAATCACCGGCGCTCATGGACCTGTCAGCCTGGCTCTCTTCAAAAGGCGCGTAACCGCAGGAGCCCGGGAAGAAATACACGCCCACGTACAGGCCCTTTTCATTCATGGCATCCGGGCCATGTGGCTGGCCGTAGGCTGTAACGGACAGGAAGCCGTACTTGCCTGTCCATGACTTCCCGTTCCTGCCCTCCGGTGTCTGCGCGCAGTAGGACTTGCCGCGTGGAAACACCGCAAGATGATTATGCTGTGCGTTGCCTACGGCCCACTCATCGGTTCGCGCAACAATGAAACCACCATCGAGACTCTTGAGCGAAATACCCGTGCACATGTCTGTATCCCTGGTAAAAATCAATCATTGATCGGATAAGCGAAGACGTTCTACGAGACGCGGCCTGCCCACACCGGGCGTTACAGTCTCGTTGTTAGGGGATGACCGAGGTTGACACTATAGTCAGCTTCACAGCGCCCTCGCTGCAGCGGTTATAGGTCGCGGCCGGAGCGCAGCAACGTCAGCCGTGGGCCGGCCTCCCTCATCATCAGGGCCCCTGCCCACCCTCATCCCGCTCTGGTACCGTGCCGCTCGACATAAGCACCGCGGGGGGATCCGGGATGAGCAGGCGACAGGTGACACCGGCGGAGGCGGCCTTGCTGGTCACGCCGGCGGGGCGGACGGCGACGAAATGCCTGCAGGCCGGGCTGCTGGCCCTGCTGGCGGCGGGGCGGATCGGGTTCGTGAAGTCAGACGGTCCGCTGAAGCCCGCAGAGATGGTGCTGAAGGGAGCGACCCCAGGCACCGCGGACCCGCTTCCCCGCCATCTCGCCGTGCTCGAGGCATCGCTGGTCGATCAGGGCAAGGGCAACCGGCTGACGGCCGCCGAGGTCCTGCACGCGCTGCAGAAGCGGTTCGGCCATGACTACCGGCGCTATCTGCACGAGGAGGTGGCCCCCGAACTGATCCGCAGGAACCTGCTGACCCGGACAGACGGCCGGTGGCTGGGCCTGTTTCCCCGCATCACCTATGAGCGCACGGCCAGCGGAGACCTGCTGAGCGCGCCGCTGCGGCGGCTGATGACGGCGATCGAGCGCCTGCCGGCCCTGCTGAAATCCGACCCCGAACAGGCCCTTCGCCTCGCCCGGTCGGCCGGGGCGCTGCTGATCC
>QBLX01000146.1:0-2461 GCA_003241825.1 Alphaproteobacteria bacterium | reverse complement strand
GGACCCCGAATGGGATGCCGTGCTCGAGCTGAGTGACCTGGCCACATTGTTCGACGTCCACGGCCTGTTCGCCAGCCTCGAAACCGTGGGAGATTTCACCAGCGGCGGCGACTCGAGTTCCTCGGACGGCGGCGGGGGTGACGGCGGCGGCGGCGACTGATCCCGACCGTTTTCATGGACGGGGTCTTAACCCCTCACGGAACAGCCTGCGATAGTATTCGTTACGACGATCCTGCAGGGCGCGAACACGACATGGAATGGACGACCCCGACCTTCGAGCTGAGCGCACTGAGTGCTTCGCGAAGGGAACAGCTCCAGCGGATCGGTGATGCCGGTCTGGTGGCACAGGGCCGTGTCTTCCTGCTGTCGCTCGATCCCATCAAACAGCAGATGGGTGCACGCTGGCCAGGTCGTGCCGAGGTGATCTGGGAAGCGGTCGAGCGGTCGCTCCACAAGAACATGCCCCCGCCCGATGTCTATGTCCGGATGAACGACACCAGCGTGATCGTCGCCGTGTCCTCGACCAACAGCTATGAGGGACAGATCCGGTGCGTGGAGATCCTGAGGTCGCTGCTGACCTATTTCCTGGGGCGGTCGGTGGATGCCGACATCGCCCTGTCGCGCATTGCGAACATCGACGGCGACGTCCTGCAGGCCGAACCGGTCGATGTCGCCAGGATATCCGGTCCGGATGCCCAATCTGCGGGAGCGCCAGCCCCGGTGCGCCGGCCCGAGGACTGGGTCCCGCCCCTGACCGAGCGCCGGGCCAGCGGGACCCTGGGCCTGACCCATCATGGACCCACGGGCTATGATATCGACATCGCGCCGGTCTGGCGCCTCGATCAGGAGACCATCAGTGCCTATGCCGTCCGGCTGCGTCTGCGGTCAGCCTGCGACCGCCTGTCCGACCTGGATCACGAGGCCATGACCCATCTGGTCGTCAGCCACCTTCTGCCGATCCTCGAGGACTATCGACGCGAGGGCGGGACCTTCGCAATCATCGTTCCGGTGTCCTTTTCCGCCCTGTCGGCGCGGCGCCCGCGCATGGCCCTGCTGAATCGCTGTTCGGGTTTCAAGGATGTCATGCGCCGGGCGGTGATCGCAGAGATCACCGACCTCGACGCCGGTGTACCCGGTGGCCTGATCCGGGAAACGGTCGCCATGGTCAGACCCTTCTTCCGGGTCATCACGGGTCTGGTCCGCACGCCCGCGGATATCAAGGCCATCTATCGCGAGGTGGCCTTCCATGGCGTGGCGATGAACTGGCTGCCGGGTCAGTTCAGCCATCTCGAGACGGCGCTGCAGGCCGCCCGCCAGCGCACGCCCAACCTCATCCTGCACGACGTCCCGGCCCGGGTGCCGACCACGGACCTGCGTCGCAGCGGGGCGTCACACATCACATGGGCCGCCTGACGCGATGCGGGTCGGACCTCAGTCCTTCGTCGGGCTGACCTGGTCGGCATCGCCATAGGTCAGGGCCAGGAAGACGTCTTCCAGATCCGGGTCCTCGGTCGTGATGTCGGAGATGGTGATCCCGGCGGCGCGGACCGCGGCCAGCACCTGTTCGACCGAGCCCTGCCCCTTGCGATAGGTCACGGCAAAGGCACCGTTGGGGCGAGCCGCGACGTCAAAGCCGGGCAGGACCGGCGCGGGTGTCTGGGGCACCTCGGGGGTCACAACCACATTGCGGGTGTCGAGGCGGCGCAGCAGTTGCGGCGTCGGTTCGCAGGCAACCACCTGACCCCGGTTCATGATGGCGATGGTATCACACAGCTCCTGCGCCTCCTCCAGATAGTGGGTGGTCAGCAGGATGGTCACGCCCTCGGCATTGATGCGCCGGACGTATTCCCATAGCTGGCGACGCAGCTCGACGTCGACCCCGGCGGTCGGTTCATCCAGGATCAGGATCGGCGGATTGTGCACCAGCGCCTTGGCCACCATCAGCCGCCGCTTCATCCCGCCCGACAGGGCGCGGACATAGGCATTCGCCTTGTCCGACAGGCCCAGCGCG
This sequence comes from Alphaproteobacteria bacterium, assembly GCA_003241825.1. Taxonomy (GTDB): domain Bacteria; phylum Pseudomonadota; class Alphaproteobacteria; order Caulobacterales; family Caulobacteraceae; genus Brevundimonas. The sequence goes on along the minus strand of QBLX01000146.1, from coordinate 450 downwards.
GCCAGCAGTTCGTCACTGCGGCGCTCTCTGGCGGGCACGCCATAGAAGCCGGCCTGGACCTCCAGCGCCTCGCGCGGGGTGAAGAAGACGTCGGCCACGATCTCCTGCGGAACGACGCCCAGGGCGGCGCGGGCATCGCGGGGGCGCTGGTCGATATCGCGACCCCAGATGGCGGCGGTGCCCCCGGTCTTGTTGACCACGCCTGCGAGGATGTTGATCAGAGTCGACTTGCCCGCCCCATTGGGGCCAAGCAGGCCGAACATGGAGCCGCGAGGGATCACCAGGTCGACACCGCGCAGGGCCGTCTTGGCCGGCGATTTCTTCGATCCGGCATAGGTTTTTTCCAGCCCGTGCACCTCGATGGCGTTGACGGGCAGGGTCTCGGTCTCGGTCATGCAGGCGATGTCTTCGGGCGACGCAGCGGCAGGATCGCCGGTACCGGACAGGTAG
>QBLX01000145.1 GCA_003241825.1 Alphaproteobacteria bacterium | reverse complement strand
GTGCAGTTCGCGCCTCAATAACCCTGCCCGCCCCTATGGCGTCAACCGTTGTCGCGACCCGGTACCAATGACGGCCCCTATCCCCCGAGCCGCGCCAGCGCAGCCTGGTAGTTCGCGATCTGGGCCGTCAGATACGGCGGGACAGGCCCGGAGATCGCAGCCGTCTTCGATCTGGGCTTGAGGGCATCATAGGCGTCCTTGACGCCCTTGATGGCAAATTCGACCGCCTCGTCGGCTGCCTTAATCGACGCCGGATTGCTGTCGAACCTCAAGTTTCGGGCCAGGTTCAGACCGAAGGTCTTCAGGGTATCGGCCCCCGTCGTCTTGCCGATGAAGCCGGGCGAAAGGCCCAGTCCGGCGAGGGCGTCGCGTCCCGGCTCTCCAGAAGTCAGAATGGCCCCTGCGCGACCATCGACAGCCGTGATCGAAAGCCGCTGGAAGCCTCCGCCCGCGCTGTTCACGGTGGCCGGCGTATCTGCAGCAAAGGCCCCATCGGACACGACGGTGACCTTCAGCGTGCGGCCCGAAGCCCTCGTGATCTTGTCCTGCAGTGTCTGCAAGGTGTCCCTGGCGTCGATGGTGACGACCGTGCCGCGTCGCCCGTCGGCGGGCGTGACTGTGAATCGATCGCCTGCACGAAGCGAGGTCGCGGACGTCAGCAGCTTTGAATCGCTCTGGGCGATGGGACCGGTCGGCAGGCCCAGGCGGTCCAGCACACTGGCCCCGCCAGCCGCCACGGCAAGCGTCTGGGGCGCCGCCTGGAGCGCATTGCCGGACCAGGTGCGTGTGTACTCGATCGCGCCGGTCGTGGGGTCCAGTCGCGCCAGATACCCCTGTGTCGGATCTTCCGGCTTGGCGCTCCGGTCGCGATCAGAAATGCCCGTGATCCAGACCTTTCCATTGTGGACCTTCACATCGGCAGCGGAGTCTTCGCGTGCAGAGCCGTGAAAGGTGAGCCGGTCGGTCGCCGAAGCCACGAGATCGGTGCCCAGGCTGGCGATGAAGACATCAGTTCCGCCGGAATGGGCACGGGTCACAGTCCCGGCCTCGAGAGCCTCGTTACCGGTCTGACCCGTCACAATCACTCGCCCGCCGGACACGGCAATGCCTGCGATCTCTCCGGCGATGAAACCCAGGTCACGGGTCTGCGCCAGGGTTGCGACGCCGGCGGGGTCAAGAGTGAACTGTCGAATGACCGCGCGCCCGTTCTCGACGCCGGCCGTGTAGAGGTTCGAACCATCGACCGTCAGGGCCTGCACGCCGTCGTCGCCGCCTGTGCCGAACTGGCTGGCCGTTGCTGTGATGGTTGGCGGTGTATTGGCGGTCAGGGCAGCGGTTTCAGTGAACGTCTGGATGTAGCCGTCCCAGCCACCCAGCGATCCGGCTCCCGGAATAGCCGACTGGGACCGGCCGCCCACGAACAGCTGTCCGTTGCTGCCGAAGGCTACCGAAGTGGCCTCGTCCGCGGCTCTCGCACCTTGTCTCTGGGTCCACTGCTCCAGTCCGGCGGCATCGTAGACGGTGACAAAGCTGTCGGCCACACGGGCGTCGGCACCGGCCGCGCCAGGCATAAGGGCACCCGTTACCGAACCAGCGACCGCGACACGTCCATTGGGGTCGACCGCAATAGCATAGCCGTTCGCCGAATCGGCGGCCCCCAGCGCACGGGTGAACAGCAGCCGCCCCGAGGAGTCGTATTTCTGCAGAGCCACATCCTGGCGGCCCTTGATCGGCTGGTTCGCAGTGCCGGAATCCACATTGGCGACGACCCACAGACTGCCATCCGGGCCCGTTGCACTGGCCCGAACTGCCTCCAGGCCCTTGTCGAGGCCCGTTTGCGCAACCCGGCCCTCGACCCAGTTGGTTTCACCAAGCCGCGGCCCGGTTGGCGCGTCTGCAGTGCCGCCGTCGCTCTGAAATTTCAGGAGCTCATGTCCACCATCCTTGCCTGCGGCCTGAACGACATAAACAGCGTCTGCAGTACGCGCGGCTGCGAAGGTGACGGTTTCGGTCGACGAGCCGTTCAAGGTGAGGGCAAAGCGCGCGGGACCGTCCGGCAGCGTCACCTTGGCCGAGCCGAAGGTCACAACCTTGGTCAGACTGGGGATCGGCGCGTAGCCGAGGCGCGTCTCGACCCCGGCTGCGGCCAGTTTGTCATTCGCATAATTGACCACAGCCTCGAGCGTACGCGGTGTCGAGCCGAGTTCCGAGAGGTCCAGGGCGATGGTGCTGGCCTGCCCGCTCAGACTGTTCACAGAGATGTTGAAGGCCACATCACCCTGAAACGCCGCAACAGGGTCCGCCAGCCCGCCCTCATGCATGGCCGCGGTTATGACCCTGGTGCTGTCGCGCGCGACCCCGGCCGTGGTCTTGCCTGTCGATTGGGCAATACCCTGGGTCAGGCGCACGCCCTCGAGACGGTTGGCGTCGAGGTAGGCCGAGACCTCGGCGATGCCCGCTTCGAACCGTCTGGCCAGAAGGGCCTGCTCCGATCCGGAAATGCCCCGCACCCCGGCGCGCGCCGTCAATGCTCGAAGCGTTTCCAGCCCTTGATACAGGGCAAACAGCTTCTTGTAGTCGTTGGACGCCCCTGGCAGATCGAGCTGTGTGGTGCCTTCGTTGATCATCCGGCGACCGGCCAGTGCAGCGCGTAGACCGGCGCTCTGGTCCGGCACCTTGGCACCGGGAGTCCAGGGGGCCGTCGGCTGAACCTTCTTGCGAGCTGGAGCGGTCGCGAAGCCACCCATCGACGTTGCCGTCGATGACCCTCCGAACAGGCCAAGCAAGAAACTGTTGTCGACCACCGAAACCTCCGGGTCGGACCTTAGCACTGCAGCGGTAATGCGGTCTTAACGCCAGGCGGGAACCGCTGCGCGACACGGTTCGTTGGACAGTCTGGTGAGCAGCAGCAGGTGTTACCCCGATGTCGTTGGCAGCACGCGTTATTCAGGCACTCCTCGCCCTGTACGGACTTGGACGGAGACGCGGGCCGCGACGCCCGTCGGGCCACCTTCGCACGCCACCCGGCTGGACCAGCCGCGGCCTCTAGCTCAGGGCTAGTTCTGGAAGAGCGAGAGCAGGACCTGCGGGGCCTGGTTGGCAATCGACAGAGCCTGGACACCAAGCTGCTGCTGAACCTGCAAGGCCTGCAGTTTGGCACTCTCCTTGGCCAGATCGGCGTCGACCAGGTTCCCGATCCCGACTTCGAGCGCATCGACCAGCTTGGATACGAAGGTCGTGTGGTTCTCGATCTGCTTGGCCTGCGCGCCGAGCTCGGCAAGGCCGGAGCTGACGGTCGCAATGGCTGCATCGATCAGACCGAGGGCTTCCGTGGCGTTCTCGATGGAATCCAGCAGAGGGGGACCGGCAGGCCGGGCGGTCACGGCCGGCACGGCAGCCACCGGGGGCGGCCCGGCACTTGCGGGGATAGCTGCCGCCGCCGCGCGTGCCGCCAGGTCGAGCCCCAGACCGTCCAGTGAAAAATTCTGCCGGTTCAGCGAGATGACCTCGGTCGCATCCTCGCCGCTGGCCAGGAAATTAAGCGGTGCGGTCGTAGCCGTCGTGCCGTCGTCGTCGAAGCCGTTGAGGATGTTCTTCCCGTCGAAGCGGGCGTTGTCCGCGAATGATTGAACCGACCGCAGCAGGGCCTGGAACTCGTTATTGTAGGCGGTGCGGCTGGCGGTGCTGCCACCGGGATCCGAGGCTGCCGTGGCCTTCTGCTTGAGCTGGATCAGCAGGTCAGAGATTGAACCGCCCGCTGCGAGCGAGACATCGGCGATGGACGTTGCCCTGTTCAGGCTGGTCGTCACTGCCTCATAGGCACTGGTGTTGGACCTCTGGTTCTGCGCCACGGCCCAGACCGCGGCATTGTCCTTGGCGCCCTGAACCTTCAGGCCAGTGCTCACCCTGTTCTGGGTGATGTCCAGCCGACTGTTCGTCGCATTCAGGTTCTGCAGAGCGACGAGCGCCGAGTTGTTCGTATTGATGCTGGCCATTGGGTCTTCGTTCCCGGTCGATTTGACTTCAAACGTATGCCCTGAGTCGTATCCGTATGGTTAATGTCTAATAACCATGAATTCCGCGTCCGGAACGAACCGGCGCGGTTGCTGCAATTCCCTACGGGCGATCAGGCCTTGGTGCTGGCGATCGTGCCTGTAGCATAAAGCGGGTCGCCGATCAGTTTGATCACGTCCTCGCGGGGAAACTGTTTGATCGTCTCGCCTGTGGAGCGGTCGACGGTCTTGTAGACATAGGAGCCTGCCCGGGGGCCCTGTTCGATCACGAGTCGATAGTCCGTTGACCTCGGCTCACCTTCGCCACGGGGGCGGCTCTCGGGGGCACTGGTACCTGTCGGCGCCAGGGTGACGGCCACGATTGGGCTTACAGCATTCGTTTCGCTAGACATTTCTCCTTACGCCGGATTTTCGGCGCCTCCGTGTTGACTGGACCGGGCTTGAAGGGGCGGAACCTTGCAGCTCCGCCCCTCAAGCCTTGCGGTTTAGCGGAAGAGCGACAGCAGGATGCCGCTCGACTGGTTGGCGATCG
>QBLX01000144.1:419-4651 GCA_003241825.1 Alphaproteobacteria bacterium | reverse complement strand
ATCATCAGCCGTGAAGCTGAACCTAGTCGCGACGCGGCCGGAGCCGCCCGCGTCGCGACTAGGTTCAGCTTCACGGCTGATGATACGAGGCCCCGCTGGAAACAGCGGGGCCTTTATTCTTGCCGCTTGAGCCGACGGCTCCCCGCTGGCACGGTCCGCGCGATGACCGAGCCCACAACCTCCCCGTTTCCGCCGACCGCTCCGCCGCCCCGGCCTGTGTCGCCAGGTCTGTATCTGGTGGCCACGCCGATCGGCAATCTTCGGGACATGACGCTGCGGGCTCTGGACGTTCTGGCGGCGGCCGATCTGGTGCTGGCCGAGGACACGCGCGTATCGGCCAAGCTTCTGTCTGCCTATGGACTGAAGGCCCGGCTGGAGCGGTGTGACGACCATGCGTCGGCGCGTGCCGCCGAGATCGCGATCGAGCGGGTTCAGGCGGGAGAAGTCGTGGCCCTGGTTTCGGACGCGGGTACGCCGATGGTCTCGGACCCCGGCTTCGTCGTCGCCCGGGCGATGATCGCAGCCGGTCTGCCCGTCCATCCCATCCCCGGAGCGTCAAGCCTGCTGGCGGCCTTGATGCTGGCCGGACAACCCGCCGACCGTGTCCTGTTTGCGGGTTTTCTCCCGTCAAAGTCTGCGGCACGAAAGACCATGCTCGCCGAGCTCAAGCCGGGGCGACAGACGGTGGTGGTGTTCGAAAGCGGGCCTCGGCTGCGGGCTTCGCTGACCGACATGGCCGAGGTTCTCGGGCCACGCCCGGCAGCCGTCGCGCGCGAACTGACCAAGATGTTCGAGGAGTGCGTTCGCGGCACACTGTCAGAACTGGCACTGGATCCCCGGCTTGATGGTCCCAAGGGCGAGATCGTCGTGGTCATCGGCCCCGGAGAGACCGAGGTCGCGAGCGCCGCTGACGCCGACGCGGCCCTGATCGAGGCCATGGCCCGACTGGCCCCCGGCGAGGCGGCATCGGAGGTGTCACAGGCTCTGGATCTGCCCCGAAAACCGCTCTATCGCCGCGCGCTGGAGCTTCAGGGGCGGGGATGAAGCCGGACCGGGTCCGCGCACCGAGGCCTGTGGCGCGGCCCAAGTCGGCCTGGCGAAAGGCGCAGGGTGCCCGAGCTCATCGAGAGGGCCATGGCGCTGAATGGGTCGCCGCAATCTGGCTGATGCTGCGAGGCTATCAGATCCTCGGCTTTCGCATGCGCAGCCGAGCCGGGGAGATCGACATTCTCGCGCGGCGGGGGCGCGTGCTGGCCGTTGTCGAGGTCAAGCACAGGGCGACGATGCAGGCTGCCGCAAATGCTCTGGGCCCGGATCAGTATCAGCGGCTGCTGGCAGCGGGCCGGGCGGTGCTGAAAGGTCGACCGGGGCTGGCCGGACTTTCTCTGCGAATCGATGTGGTCGCTCTGGCACCGGGACGCATTCCGCGTCATCTTCCGGGCCGAGTATCACAGGAAGGCCGGTTTCCGTGACGCGCGAAGAGGCCGAACACACCCTGGTTGAGGCCGGAACCAGCGACGACGCTGACTTTCCCTTGCTGGAAGCCGCGATCGCCTGTGCCATCCATGACTATCCGTCGCGCGATCCGGGCCCGGTCCGGCTTCTGGCCAGCCAGGCCGCTGAACGCCTTTCCGAACGGGCCGCCAGCGAGGAACCGGACGAAGCCCTCACAGAGACGCTGGCTTCGGACTTCCGCCTGACGGGCGATCTGCTGACCTATGACGATCCGGGCAACACCGACATCATCGATGTCGCTGAGCGCCGACGGGGTTTGTCAGCGACACTGGCGGTCTTCTATCTCCACGCGGCGCGGCTTGCAGGCATTCGGTGCCAGGGCGTCGATTTCCCGAACCATTTCATGTTGCGGGTCGATACCTCCAGCGGGCCGGTCGCGCTCGATCCTTTCAGTGAGGGCCGGGTCGTCATGCCATCGGAACTGACCCGTCGCGCACTACGGGCCGGCTTGACCCCCCATGTCGCCGACCGTCTGGACCTTCTGATGGCCCCCGTCAGCGACCGACAGGCCCTGATTCGTCTACAGAACATGCAATTCAGTCGGGCGATCAGAGCCGCAGATTACAGCGGGGCCGAACGATGTGCGCTCAGGCGAGCGCTGCTCGACCCGGACGATCACCGGCCATGGCTTGATGTTGCGTCGGCCCGCGAGAAACAGGGCGCACTGTCGGGCGCGCTGGAGGCGCTGTCGCGGGCGCGGGTCGTAGGGGGGCAGGACGAGCGGGTCCATGCAGGGACCGTCGACCGCTTGCGCATGCGGCTGAATTGACGGCCGTGGTTGCGCCGGGCGTGCATCACGCTACTTGAAGCGGGTCGGGCGCAACCGCGCCCGGGCAATCTGCGCCAGTGGCGCAAGCCCAAGCGCGAGAACACCATGTTGAGAGTCGCCATCCAGATGGACCCCGTCGAGGCGGTCGACATCGAATCCGATACCACCTGGCTGATGATGATGACGGCTCAGGCGCGCGGCCATCATCAGTGGGTCTATGACTTCCGCACCCTGGCGCTTGAGGAAGGGCGGCTGTTCTGTCGTGCCCGGCCGGTCACGCTGCGACAGGTGAAGGGTGATCATGTGACTTTCGGCGAGGAGGTCCGCCTCGATCTGGGATCAGACGTCGATGTGATCCTGATGCGGCAGGACCCGCCCTTCGACATGGCCTATGTCACCGCTACCTATCTGCTGGAAACGGTCCATCCGCACACTCTGGTGGTCAACGACCCGGCCGAGGTACGGTCTGCCCCGGAGAAGCTTCTCGCCACCCGATTTCCCGGCCTGCAGCCTCCGACCCTGATCAGTTCCGATCCGGTGGCCCTTGTGGCCTTTCACGAGAAGCATGGCGATGTCGTGCTGAAACCCCTGCATGGCGCTGCCGGGTCGGGCGTGGTCCGGCTGAAGGCGGGCGACCCCAACCTTGAGGCCCTGATAGAGATCCACGCTACCGGTTCGCGTGATCCTCTGGTCATCCAGAAATTCATCCCCGCCGTTGAGAAGGGCGACAAGCGGATCATCCTGATCGACGGCGAACCGGTCGGTGCCATCAACCGGATCCCGGCCAAGGGTCAGGTTCGGTCCAACCTTCGCGTGGGCGGCACGGCGGCGGCCGTCGAACTGACGGCGCGGGACCTAGAGATCTGTGCCGCAATCGGACCTGCACTCAAGGCGCGCGGCCTGCTGTTCGTCGGCATCGACGTGATCGGCGACTATCTGACCGAGATCAATGTCACATCGCCCACCGGCGCCCAGCAACTGAAGGCCTTCGATGGCGTGGATGCCTCGGCCCTGATGTGGGACGTCATCGAGGCCAGACGGGCTGCATAACGCGGGTTGCCAGGGCGGTCAGTTCGTGATTTGTTCCATTCGCGTCTGAGTAGCGAAGCGGAGGGTTTCGCGGGCGCGATTGTCGGAGCCTGCCATGCTCGCCAGTGTTGCGACCGTCGCCTTCGAGGGCGTTGATGCCCGCCGCGTGGATGTGCAGGTCCAGCATCTGTCCAGCGATACCCCGTCCTTCACCATCGTGGGCCTGGCGGACAAGGCCGTGGCCGAAAGTCGGGAGCGGGTCCGCGGGGCGTTTGCAGGGATCGGGCTCGCCATGCCGTCCCGCCGCATCATCGCCAATCTGGCCCCGGCAGACCTGCCCAAGGAGGGCAGCCATTTCGACCTGCCGATCGCCCTTGCTCTTCTGGGGTCGATGGGGGTCATTCCTCCGGACGCACTGCAGGGATGGGCGGCTCTGGGCGAACTCGGTCTGGACGGCCGGATAGCCGCTGTCGGCGGAACCCTGCCTGCGGCAGTCGCTGCCGCCTCCATGGGTCTGGGCCTGATCTGTCCCGAAGCGAACGGGCCCGAGGCGGCCTGGGCGGGCGAAGTCGCTATTCTCGCCCCGCGCTCGCTGATCGCGGTGGTCAACCATTTCAAGGGGACACAGGTGCTGCGTGCGCCCGCGCCGGGGCCCGTGACCGTCTCGGGGAAGGTGCCGGACCTGCGCGACGTCAAGGGTCAGGAAAGCGCCAAGCGCGCACTCGAGGTCGCGGCGGCCGGAGGGCACAATCTTCTGTTCATCGGCCCTCCGGGCTCTGGCAAGTCGATGATGGCGGCGCGTCTCCCGGGGCTGCTGCCGCCCCTGACCCCGCAGGAACTGCTGGAGACATCCATGGTCTGGTCGGTCGCCGGGCTCATCGACAAGGGAGCCCTGACCCGCGACCGACCAGACCATGGA
>QBLX01000144.1:0-409 GCA_003241825.1 Alphaproteobacteria bacterium | reverse complement strand
TCGATGGCGGCCCTGACCGGGGGCGGGCACCGGGCCAGGCCCGGGGAGGCATCCCTCGCGCACAATGGCGTCCTGTTTCTCGATGAACTCCCGGAATACAGCGCCCAGGCGCTCGACAGCCTTCGCGCCCCGCTCGAAACCGGAGAGATCATTGTGGCGCGGGCGAATGCCCATGTCCGTTATCCCGCACGGTTCCAACTGATCGCTGCCATGAACCCCTGCCGCTGCGGGCTGGGTGGGGGCGGCAAGGGGGCCTGTGGCAAGGCCCCGCGCTGCCAGCGCGATTACCAGAACCGCATCTCCGGCCCGATGTTCGACCGCATTGATTTGACGGTCGAAACACCCCCTGTGACCGCTGCCGACATGGCCCTGCCGCCGCCCGGCGAGGGGACGGCGGAGGCCTCGACGC
>QBLX01000143.1:608-4730 GCA_003241825.1 Alphaproteobacteria bacterium | reverse complement strand
CTTCAGCGATGGACGGCACTGCGGTCGATCCTCAACCCGCCAGCGCAGCCCTCACGGCGGCCAGTCCGGCCTCGGCCAGCGATCCGTCCGGGGCACCGCCCTGGGCGAAGTCGGCCTTGCCGCCAGCCCCCTGTCCGCCCATCGCGATGACGGCGGCGCGGGCCAGTTCGGCAGCATTTACGCGGTCGGTGACATCGCTGGTGGCGGCCACGGTGACGGCGGCCTTGCCATCCGTGACGCCGATCAGGGCGACGACGCCCGAGCCGACCTGTTTGCGGAAGTCCTCGGCGACGCCGCGCAGCCCCTTGCCGTCGACACCGTCGAGGACGCGGGCGATCAGCTTGATCCCGTTGATCTCTTCCGGCGCGGCGGAGGCTGATCCGCCACCCCCCAGGGCCAGCTGCTTCTTCAGGTCGGCGACCTGTTTCTCCAGCGCCTTGCGCTCGGCCACCAGCACCTCGACGCGGGCCGGCACGTCCAGCGGCTGGACCTTGAAGCTCTGGGCCAGGGTCCGCGCGACACCGGCCTGGGCCAGCAGATACTGGCGGGCGGCCTCGCCCGTGACGGCTTCCACGCGACGGATGCCGGCGGCAATGCCGGTCTCGCCGGTGATCTTGAACAGGGCAATGTCGCCTGTGCGGGCGACGTGGGTGCCGCCGCAGAGCTCGACCGAATAGGGCTTTTCGTCCACCAGCGAACGCCCGAGGGTCAGTACCCGCACCTCGTCGCCATACTTCTCGCCGAACAGGGCGATGGCCCCGGCCGCAATGGCCTCTTCCGGACCCATCAGCTGGGTCGTGGCGGGCAGGTTCTGGCGGATCACGGCATTGACCTCGGCCTCGATGGCCTCGATCTGGGCCTCGGTGACCGGGGCGTTGTGGCTGAAGTCGAAACGCATCCGCTCGGCGTCGACCAGCTGGCCCTTCTGGGCCACGTGCGGGCCGAGCACATTCTTCAGCGCCGCATGCACAAGGTGGGCGGCCGAGTGGTTGGCGCGGGTGGTCAGCCGGGCGTCGGCTCCGGCACGCAACTGCGCCCGGGTGCCGATGGCGAGGGTGCCCGAAGTCACCTCGATCGTGTGGGCATACAGGTCACCCGTGGGCTTCTGGACATCGAGGACGCGGGCGGTGCCGGTGTCCCACTCGATCTCGCCCCGGTCGCCGGCCTGACCGCCGCCCTCGCCATAGAAGGGGGTCTGGTCGAACAGGACCTCGGCTGTCTGGCCGGTCTCGATGGCGTCGGCAGGCTGGCCGTCCATCAGGATGGCAAGCACCTCGCCCGAGCCGTCGACGGCGTCATAGCCGGTGAAGACGGTCGGCCCGAGCCGGTCCTTCAGCGCCAGCCATTCGCCGGTCGAGGCCGACTGGCCCGACCCTTTCCAGTTGGCCTTGCCGCGCTTCTTCTGCTCTTCCATCGCGGCGTCGAAAGCCTCGGTGTCGACGGAGAAACCACGCCGGCGCGCCTCGTCCTGGGTCAGGTCGAGCGGGAAGCCATAGGTGTCATACAGCGCAAAGGCGGTCTGGCCCGGGATGACGCCGCCATCGGCCAGATCGCGCGTTGCGTCTTCCAGCAGCCCCATGCCGCGGCCCAGGGTCGTGCGGAAGCGGATTTCCTCCTGCTTCAGCGTGTCCTCGATCGAGGCCTGGGCACGCGCCAGTTCCGGATAGGCCTCGCCCATCTGGTCGACGAGGGTCGGCACCAGACGGTGCATCAGGGGATCGACCGCGCCCAGCAGGTGGGCGTGACGCATGGCCCGGCGCATGATGCGGCGAAGGACGTAGCCGCGCCCCTCGTTCGACGGTGTGACCCCGTCGGCGATCAGGAAGGAGGTCGAGCGCAGGTGGTCGACAATGACCCGGTGACTGGCAGCGCGGTCGCCCTCGGCCTTGGTCGAGGTGGCGTCCTCGGAGGCTGCGATCAGGGTCTGGAACAGGTCGGTGTCGAACACCGAATTCTTGCCCTGAAGGACGCTCGTCATCCGCTCCAGCCCCATGCCGGTGTCGACCGAAGGCTTGGGAAGGCTGCGGACGATCTCGTCGTTTTCCTTCTCGAACTGCATGAAGACGTTGTTCCAGATCTCCACGTACCGGTCGCCGTCCTCGTCCGGCGAGCCCGGAGGGCCACCGGGGATGTGGTCGCCATAGTCCCAGAAGATCTCGGTGCAGGGACCGCAGGGGCCGCTGTCGCCCATGGCCCAGAAATTATCGGAGCCGGCGATGCGGATGATCCTGTCATCGGAAAAGCCGGTGATCTTCTTCCAGATCGCAGCGGCTTCATCGTCGTCGATATAGACGGTGACCAGCAGGCGCTTCGGGTCCAGCCCGTAGTCCTTTGTGACCAGCGTCCACGCCTTCTCGATGGCGTGTTCCTTGAAATAGTCGCCGAAGGAGAAATTCCCCAGCATCTCGAAGAAGGTCAGGTGCCGTGCCGTATAGCCGACATTGTCCAGGTCGTTGTGCTTGCCGCCGGCGCGGACGCATTTCTGGGAGCTGGTCGCGCGGGGATAGGGTGGGGTGGCCGCGCCCGTGAAATAGTCCTTGAACGGCACCATGCCCGCATTGACGAACATCAGCGTCGGGTCGTTCTGCGGGACCAGGGGTGCCGAATGGACCCTGGCGTGACCGTCCGCCGCGAAATAGTCGAGAAAGGTCGAGCGGATCTGTTTCAGGCTGGACATGGCTGTTCGGTTTCGGCGATCGGGGACGGCGGGGAACGCGCCTCATACAGAGGTTTGGGCGCGAACGCATCACCCCGCACGCGGTCCCCGCAAAGCCTGCGCCGATCAGTCCTCGATCGCGTCGTCGTCGTCGGACAGCAGGGCGTCCAGCGCCTCGATGATGGCGTCGATCTGCTCTGCACTGGCGGCGAGGGTCATGCTGCTGCCGCCGCTGCCCCCGATTTCCAGCAGATAGCCGTCGTCGGTCTCGGCCAGATTGAACTGCGAGAGGGTCTCTATGGCCTTGGTCATGGCGGGCTCCGGTTGGGGATGTCGGGGTAATGATCGATCAGGCGATTGGTGCCGTGGGCTGTGGCTGGATACCGTATGACGCAGGGCGCGGCAGTCCGGGATGTCTTAAGACGCGCAGATGACAAAGGTTACGGTCTGGTTTGACGGGGGCTGTCCCCTGTGTCGGCGCGAGATCGCCCTGATGCGCCGGCTGGACCGTCGCGAGGCGATCGAATTTGTCGATGTGGCGTCGGGCGAGACGGCCTGTCCGATGGATCGCGATGCCCTGCTGGCCCGGTTTCATGCGCAGGAAGACGGCCAGATGCTGTCGGGAGCGGCAGCCTTTGCGGCGATGTGGCGGGCCATTCCCCTGCTGCGGCCCATCGGCCTGATGGCGCGAAACGGTCTGGTTCTGGCGATGCTGGAACGCCTGTATCGGCTGTTCCTCAAGGTGCGACCGGGGCTGCAGCGGGCGATGTTCCGACGCGAGGCCATGGCCCGATGAGCGACTGGCAGCCGACCCGCGCTGCCGGGCTGGAACAGATGCAGGCGTTCGCGCCCCGCATTGGCAGGGCCTATTCCGCTAACCGCAACACGGACTTCGGTCCGGGGCTGAACACCTCGGTCTCGGCCCTGTCGCCCTGGATCCGGCGCCGGCTGATCACCGAGGAAGAGGCCGTGCGGGCTGCGATCGAGGCCCATGGTGCCCGCGGCGCCGACAAATTCATCCAGGAAGTCCTGTGGCGGACCTACTGGAAGGGCTGGCTGGAGATGCGGCCGGACGTCTGGACCCGCTTCGAGCAGGAGCGGGCGCGACACGATCCGACGGCCGAGGCCGTGCGTGCGGCCGAGGAGGGGCGAACCGGCATCGACGGTTTCGACGACTGGGCGCGCGAACTGGTCGAGACCGGCTGGCTGCACAATCACGCCCGGATGTGGTTCGCCTCGATCTGGATCTTCACCCTCGGCCTGCCCTGGTCGCTGGGGGCGGATTTCTTCCTGCGCCATCTGCTGGATGCCGACCCGGCCTCGAACACCCTGTCCTGGCGCTGGGTCGCGGGGTTGCAGACGGCGGGCAAGACCTATCTTGCGACGGCCGAGAACATCGCGCGCTTCACCGAGGGGCGGTTCCGTCCGAAGGGACTGGCCACCGAAGCCCGCGCCCTGCTGGAAGA
>QBLX01000143.1:0-598 GCA_003241825.1 Alphaproteobacteria bacterium | reverse complement strand
GAGCCGGTCCCTGCTGCCGGGGCCTTGCCGCCGGCCCGACGCGAGACACCGGACGGGCCGTATCTGCTGCTGATTACCCCCGAGGATCTGACGCCCGAGGATACCATTGGCCCATGGGAAGTCCGGGGCGTGGTGTCGGTGCCGGAGCCCGGGGCAGGGCGGCTGGGCGAGGCTCCGCAGACCTTCATGGCCGGAGGTCTGGCTGATGCCGGTCAGCGGGCGGCGGTGCGATACGGACATCCTGTTCAGCGGTTGCCGGATCTGACGGGGGCCGAACTGGTCGAGGCGGCCCTGGCTGTCGGGGCGCGCGGGATTGTCACCGCCTATGATCCGGTCGGGCCCACGGCCTCGGCTCTGGCCCGGGCAGGGCCTGCCATCACGGCCGCCGGGCTGGATCTGGTCAGGGTGCGGCGCCCCTGGGACGACGGGCTGTGGCCGCTGGCCAGTCGCGGCTTCTTCCCCTTCCGGGAGAAGTCGGAGAGTGCGCTGCGGACCCTGGGCCTGCCGGTCTGATACGGCCCCCGCACTGACAAGGCTGGCGTGACAAACCCGTCCTGACGAAAAAAGACCGCCCGGGTTGCCCCGGGCGGTCCAACTC
>QBLX01000142.1 GCA_003241825.1 Alphaproteobacteria bacterium | reverse complement strand
GGCGCCGGTGCCGCAGCGGCACCCTCCGTCACGACCCCCAGGATCGTGCCCGGCACGACCGTGTCACCGTCCGCGGCCCGGATGTCGGACAGGACGCCATCGGCCGGCGCCACGACTTCCAGCGAGACCTTGTCGGTTTCCAGCTCGACCAGGATCTCGTCCTTGGTCACGGGATCACCGACCTTCTTGGTCCATTTGGCGATGGTGGCTTCGGCAACGGACTCGCCAAGCGTCGGGGTCAGGATATCGGCCATCGGTCGGTCTTTCGGTCATCGTTCAGGGGCATCCCGGAGACGGCGTCGCCATCACGCGGGAGGGGAAGATCAGGCAAAGGCTTCGTTCGTAAAGACTTCGAGTTCCTTGAGGTGGCGGCTCATCTGACCCGCCGCCGTGGAGGCTGAAGCCGGGCGTCCCACATAGCGAGCCCGCTTCGACTTCACCGACAGCTTCTCGAGCGTCAGCTCCAGCCACGGATCGACGAAGGTCCACCCCCCCATGTTCTTGGGCTCTTCCTGGCACCAGACCAGTTCGGCGTCGGGGAAGCGCGCCAGTTCGGTCAGGAGCGACTTCATCGGCCAGGGATAGAACTGTTCCAGCCGCATCAGATAGACGTCGTCGGCCGGTTCACCGGCAGCCGACTTCTTCTCGCGGACGTCGAGAAGGTCGTAATAGACCTTGCCCGAGCACAGAACGACGCGCCGGATGTCCTTGTCGGCCTTGATGCTGATGCCGCTGACCGCGGGCCGCGTCTGGGCATCGTCGTGCAGGATGCGGTGGAAGCTGGTGCCCTCGGCCAGTTCGGAGAGGGCCGAGACCGCCTTCTTGTGCCGCAGCAGCGACTTGGGCGTCATGATCACCAGCGGCTTGCGGAACGGCCGGTGCATCTGGCGGCGCAGGATGTGGAAATAGTTGGCCGGGGTCGTGCAGTTGGCGACCTGCATATTGTCTTCGGCACACTGCTGCAGGAACCGCTCCAGCCGGGCAGAGGAATGCTCCGGCCCCTGGCCTTCGTAGCCATGCGGCAACAGCATCGTCAGCCCGCACATCCGCAGCCATTTGCGTTCGCCCGAGCTGATGAACTGGTCGATCACCACCTGTGCCCCGTTCACGAAGTCGCCGAACTGGGCTTCCCACATGACCAGGGTGTTGGGGTCGGTCAGGGCGTAGCCATACTCATAGCCGAGCACAGCCTCTTCCGAGAGGGCCGAATCGATCACCTCGAACGGCGCCTGGCCCTCGCGGATGTTGTTCAGCGGGACGTAGCGAGCCTCGGTCGTCTGGTCGATGATGCCCGAATGCCGCTGGCTGAAGGTGCCGCGCACCGAGTCCTGACCGGACAGGCGCACGGGAAAGCCCTCGTCCAGAAGCGATCCGAACGCCAGGCTCTCGGCCGTCGCCCAGTCGATGTTCTGGCCGGTCGTGATCATCTCGCGACGACCCTCGATGACCCGCTTCAGCGTCTTGTGAATGTCGACCTGGTTGGGAACAGTCGTCAGTCCGTGGCCGATCTCGACCAGCTTCTGGCGGGCCACGCCCGTCTCGCCGCGCCGTTCATCGCCGTCCGGCAGGCCGACGCCCTTCCACTGACCATCCAGCCAGTCGGCCTTGTCGGCGGCAAAGGTCTTCCCGGCCTCGAACTCGGCATCCAGGAAGGCGTCGAAACGCGCGATCTCGGCGTCGATCTCGGCCTGGCTGACAACGCCCTCCCCGACCAGCCGCGCGGAGTAGATTTCCCGCGTCGACGGCAGCGCACGGATCTTCGAATACATCAGCGGCTGGGTGAAGGTCGGATCGTCGCCCTCGTTGTGGCCAAAGCGGCGGTAGCAGAACATGTCCACCACCACGTCCTTGTTGAACTTCTGGCGGTACTCGGTCGCGACCTTGGCCGCGAACACCACCGCCTCGGGATCATCGCCGTTCACGTGGAAGATCGGAGCCTGGACCATCAGCGCCACGTCCGAGCAATAGGGCGTCGAGCGGCTGTTGCGTGGCGAGGTCGTGAAGCCGATCTGGTTGTTGATGACGAAATGCATCGAACCACCGGTCCGGTAGCCCTTCAGCCCCATCAGCGCGAAACATTCAGCCACCACGCCCTGACCGGCGAACGCAGCATCACCGTGGATCAGCAGCGGCATGACCTTGGTGCGGTCCAGCGCCCACTGCTCCTCCGGCAGACCCGCATTGGCCTCGCGGATGTCGAACGCCTGCTTCGCCCGCGCCTTGCCCAGCACGACCGGATTGACGATCTCGAGGTGGCTGGGGTTGGCCGTCAGCGACAGGTGGACGGTGTTGCCGTCGAACGACCGGTCCGAGCTGGCGCCCATATGATATTTGACGTCGCCCGAGCCCTCGATGTCGCTGGGCACGGTCGAGCCGCCCTGGAACTCGTGGAAGATGGCCTTGTAGGGCTTGCCCATGACAGCAGCGAGCGTGTTCAGGCGTCCGCGGTGGGCCATGCCCAGCACGATCTCGTCGACGCCCAGGTTGCCGCCGCGCTTGATGATCTGTTCCAGCGCCGGGACCATGGCCTCGCCGCCATCAAGGCCGAACCGCTTGGTGCCGGGGAACCGCTTGTGCAGGAACCGCTCGAAGCCCTCGGCCTCGATCAGCTTGTGCAGGATGGCGATCTTGCCTTCCCGGGTGAAGCCGTTCTGCTCGAACTTGTCCGGGCCCTCGATCCGCTGCTGGAGCCAGGACTTCTCCTCCGGCTCGGCAATATGCATGTACTGGATGCCGATGGTGCCGCAGTAGGTGCGCTCCAGCAGGGCCATCACCTCGCGCACACTGGCGTACTGCAGGCCCAGGACACCATCGAGATAGATCGGGCGGTCCAGGTCGGCCTCGGTGAAGCCGTAGAATTCCGGCGTCAGTTCGGCGTTCTCGACCGGCTTTTCGATGCCCAGCGGATCCAGCTTGGCGTGCAGATGTCCGCGCACCCGATAGGTC
Organism: Alphaproteobacteria bacterium; assembly: GCA_003241825.1. GTDB lineage: Bacteria > Pseudomonadota > Alphaproteobacteria > Caulobacterales > Caulobacteraceae > Brevundimonas. The sequence goes on along the minus strand of QBLX01000142.1, from coordinate 1,815 downwards.
CGGATCAGCATCAGGGCCCGGATCGAATCATGGGCTGCCGCACGAATGTCTGCGGCACTGGTCGCCGCCGCCGCCGGGGCCGCGGCAGCCGCTGCAGCGGGCGCACCCGGCCTGGCCGGAACAGGTTTCGGAGCGGGCCAGCGACCATCGAACACGCCGGTCTCGTCACTGGGTTCCGTCAGGGGGGCGCGGCCCCAGCCACCGGCATCCGCAGATGCCCTGACCGTTTCCGCACTGTCCCGGAGCTGGTCGAAGAAGGCTCGCCATTCCCCGGAAACCGACGCCGGATCATTGGCCCAGCGTTCGTGCAGGTCCTCGATAAACCCGGCGTTCGCGCCATACAGGAAGCTGGTCTCGGCAAAGACCTGGTTCAACCGGCCGGCATCGTCCGCCATCGTATTCGTCTCGTCCCTTGGTCGCCGTGCACCCGTCCGCGCGGAGAGCGACGCGTCTATATAGGGAGTGTTTTCGCGCCGGTCATGACCGAAGCGGGGCAATCGGGCGAGAAAATTGCCGCGCACCGCCCATTTCGACCAAGGTCGAGGGTGCAGGCGACGACCTCGGGATTCGATCTCGCCAACAGGATGTGCCCCGTCGGGGGCCATGTAACCGCCGGATCGATGCTTCGCCGTCGTATCGGGCACTCGACCGGAAAGCCGTCGAGTCCGGTGGGCCGGAGCGCCATGCCTGCCGCCAGCGCGCCCAAGCCCGGGATTTCGGCGTCTGGAACGTCCGACTGGAACGGAACAGGTCGTTAACCGACTTGGCGCAAAGTCTGGTCGACCAGACCGGAGCCCGACGTGTCCAGCATCATGACCTCCAGCTTCCGCCGCCAGAGCGACCATTTCGAGCCTCAGGACATCGATCCCCAGGAGCAGCGCCGTCTGCGCGGCATTCTCGAACAGATCGACTACACCGCCTTCATCTCCAACAGGGAGGTGATTGGCACGACCCTGGCCAAGGTCGACGCCGGCACCTTCCAGCGTCTGGCCGTGATGGTCGCATCCGCCCGGGCGCGCTGGGTGGCGGAGGCCCTGCGACTGTCCGAATCCGGCTCGCCGGTCACGCCGGACCAGACCGCCCGCCTCAACGCCTTTCGGCTCGCCTATGAGGAACTGGCCGAAGTCTATGAAGGCATGCGCCGCATGGTCGAGCGCAACTATCTGACGCTCAAGTCGGCCTGATCCAGCGGCTGAGGCCGGGTCAGGATCGGCGCATCAGGGTCGGTCTGCGAGGGCTGGGCCACCGTGGGCGGCGGCCCGGCTGGCAGGGGATCGAGCGGAGCCACGACGATCGCCGGCGCTGCAGGCCGGGGTTGGGGCTGGACCTGCACCCGGACGGCGGGTGCAGGGCTGGCAGTCGCTGGTGCCACCGACCGCACAGAGGGCGTGACGGGCCGGGTCCGTGTGACCACTTCCGGGTCTGGCTCTGCAGGGTTTGTCTGCACACGAGGCAATGTCTCGACTGACCCCGCGGGGACCGTTGCCTCCGGGAGCGGCAGGGCTGGCATGGCCCCCGGCACCGCCTCCGGCACGGGTGCTGCAGGCGCGGTCGCAGGCTCGGGCCGCATCAGAACCCAGGCCGCCGCTGCAATGCCGATCACGGCCATCACGGCGAACCCGGCATAGAGCGGCATGCGGCTGGTCGGCTGCGACCTGACGGCTGGCCGTGCGGGGACAGGGTCGGCCACCCCTGTCGGGGCCTCGATCACCGGTGCCTGCATCAGAGGTTTCGCTGGTTCGTGGGCCGGCCGGGACGAGGGCGCGACCGCCGGTGCGCCGGCGGCAACAGGCGCAGCGGGCCGTGGTGCCATGG
>QBLX01000141.1 GCA_003241825.1 Alphaproteobacteria bacterium | reverse complement strand
GTCCTGTCCACCCTGCCCCGCCCGCTGGCCCACTATTTCCGCCAGAATTTCTCGCAGGTCACCAATCCGCCGATCGACCCCCTGCGCGAAGCCGGGGCCATGAGCCTCAAGACCCGGTTCAAGAACCTGGGCAATATCCTCGCCGAGGAAGAGGCCCAGACCAATGTCTTCGTCCTCGACAGCCCGATCCTGACCACCGGCATGTACGAGCGGATGCTCGGCGTCGTCGGAGCCGGGACCACGGTCACGATCGACTGTTCCTACCCGCTTCCCGCCGAAGGCGACCGCTCCGGTGCGGGCCTGCGCGCCGCTATCGACCGCGTCCAGATCGAGGCAGAGGCTGCCGTCCGTGGAGGGTCGGCCCTCGTGGTCCTGACCGACGAGCGCGCGTCGGAAGACCGGATCACCATCCCGATGATCATCGCCACGGCGGCGGTCCATCTGCGGCTGACCGACCGGGGCCTTCGAAGCTTTGTCTCCATCGTGGTCCGCTCGTCCGAGGCGCTCGAGCCGCACGGCGTGGCGGTTCTGGTGGGGGTTGGCGCAACCGCCGTGAACCCCTGGCTGGCGCAGGAGATGTTCCAGGAGCGTCTGGACCGCGGAGCCTATCCCGGCCTGTCGCTGCGGGACGCCTGCCTGAACTACAAGGCGGGCCTCGAGGCCGGGCTGATGAAGACCCTGGCGCGCAAGGGCATCAGTGTGATCTCCGCCTATCGCGGCGGGTGCGAGTTCGAGGTCCTGGGCCTGTCCCGCGCCCTGACGGCCGAATTCTTCCCCGGCGCCCCGTCCCGCATTTCCGGGATCGGCCTGGCCGGTCTGGAACAGCAGGCGATGCGCCGCCACGCCACGGCCTGGACCGAGGCCACGCCCTCGCCCGCCATCGGCGGCTTCTTCCGTATCCGCGCGGGTCAGGAAGCCCACGCCCATGATGCCCGGACCATCCACCTGCTTCAGGACGCCTGCAATCGCGGCGACTACAAGCGGTTCAAACAGTATTCCGAGGCCGTCCGCGAACAGCCGGATCTCGCGCCGCGCGACCTGCTCGACTGGCGCGAGGGCCTGAAGCCGATCCCTGTGCACGAGGTCGAGAGCGTCTCCGACATCCGCAAGCGCTTCCTGACGCCGGGCATGTCGCTGGGGGCCCTGTCGCCCGAGGCGCACGGCGTGCTGAACGTGGCCATGAACCGAATCGGCGCGCGGTCCGTTTCCGGCGAGGGGGGCGAGGATCCCGACCGCTACGCCACCCGTCCGGACGGCGACAACATGAACTCGGCGGTCAAGCAGGTCGCCTCGGGCCGCTTCGGCGTCACCGCCGAATACCTGAACCAGTGCCGCGAGATCGAGATCAAGATCGCCCAGGGCGCCAAGCCCGGCGAGGGCGGCCAGCTGCCCGGGTTCAAGGTCACCGAATTCATCGCCCGGATGCGGCATTCGACCGTCGGCACCACCCTGATCTCGCCACCGCCGCATCACGACATCTATTCGATCGAGGATCTGGCCCAGCTCATCTACGACCTGAAACAGATCAACCCCGACGCCCGCGTCACGGTGAAACTGGTCAGTGCCTCGGGCATCGGGGCCATCGCCTCGGGCGTGGCCAAGGCCAAGGCCGACTGTATCCTGATCGCCGGCCACAACGGCGGTACCGGGGCCTCGCCCCAGTCCTCGATCAAGCACGCGGGTCTGCCGTGGGAGATCGGCCTCGCCGAGACCCATCAGGTGCTCAGCCTCAACAACCTGCGCAGCCATGTCGTGGTCCGTGCGGACGGCGGGATGCGCACCGGCCGCGACATCGTCATCGCCGCCATCCTCGGGGCCGAGGAGTTCAACATCGGCACCGCGTCCCTGATCGCCATGGGATGTCTGATGGTCCGGCAGTGCCACTCCAACACCTGCCCGGTCGGCGTCTGTTCCCAGGACCCCCGCCTGCGCGAGAAATTCACCGGCACGGCGGACAAGGTCGTGAACCTGTTCTCCTTCATCGCTGAGGAAGTCCGCGAATACCTGGCCATGCTGGGTGCCCGGTCGCTGGACGAGATCGTCGGCCGGACCGACCTGCTGCGACAGGTCCGGCGCGGCGGCGTGCATCTGGATGACCTCGACCTCAACCCCCTGCTCGTCCGGGTCGAGGCCGCCGAGAAGAAGGCCTGGGCCGACAAGGGCCGTGCGCCTGTGTCCGATACACTGGATGCCCGCGTCCTCAACGACGCCTGGGCCTTCCTCGACCGGGGCCAGACATCCGAGCTGACCTATCCGATTTCCAATGTCATGCGGACCATTGGCGCGGCGGTGTCGTCGGCCATTGTGCGCCGCTGGGGCTCGACCGGCCCGACCGGCGTCCTGACCCTGCGGCTGAACGGTTCGGCGGGTCAGTCCTTCGGTGCCTTCGCGGCCCGGGGCCTCAAGCTGGAACTGACCGGCGAGGCCAATGACTATGTCGGCAAGGGGCTTTCCGGCGCGGACATCGTCGTCAAGCCGGTCGAATGGCGCGAGCACCAGCCCGCCATCGGCAATACGACCCTGTACGGCGCGACCTCGGGCCGGCTGTTCGTCGCGGGCTCGGCGGGCGAGCGTTTCGCTGTCCGCAACTCCGGTGCCCTGGCCGTCGTCGAGGGTCTGGGGGCCCATGGCTGCGAATACATGACCGGCGGCTGCGTCGTCGTGCTGGGTCCGGTCGGCTGGAACCTGGCCGCAGGCATGAGCGGCGGCGAACTGTTCGTCCTCGGCACGCCGGACCGGGTCGCCCTGGCTTTGAACGGCGACCTCGCCTCCATCGCGACCGTGACTCCGGAATCCGCTGACCGGCTTCAGGCGCTGGTCGAGGCCCACCTCAAGGCGACCGGATCGCCGCTCGCCCGCCGGCTGCTTGCCGACTGGAGCGACAACGTCCTGCGCTTCGTGCGCATCGTCCCCACACCGGTTGCCAGGGCGGAAAGTGCCGCCGAGCCGATCGAGGCCGTCCCCGCATGACCACTGCCGCCGCGCCCGAGCTGCTCGCCCATCAGGCGGTCCTCGTCCTGAACGAGGCCTCCACCGGCTGGATCCTGACATCCACGGCCCTGGTGCTGCTGATGACCCTGCCGGGCCTGGCGCTGTTCTACGGCGGCATGGTGCGCAAGAAGAACGTCATCGCCACACTGGCCCATTCGACAGCGGCACTGGCGATCGTGACCGTGCTCTGGTTCCTGGTCGGCTACAGCCTGTCGTTCGGGACCAGCGGGCCGGCGACCAATCCCTTCATCGGCGGGCTGCAGGCGGTCTTCCTCGACGGCGTCCGCATCGACACCGCCCACAGTCTCGCGCCCGGCCTGCCGGAGTTTCTCTGGATCGCCTACCAGCTGACCTTTGCCATCATCACACCCGCCCTGATCGCCGGGGCCTTTGCCGAGCGGATGAAATTTTCCGCTACCCTGCTGTTCTTCGCCCTGTGGCATCTGATCGTTTATGTCCCGATCGCGCATCAGGTCTGGGGCGGGGGCTTCCTCGGAGCCATGGGCGTGCTCGATTTCGCTGGCGGGGCCGTGGTCCACGTCAATGCCGGGGTCGCCGGTCTGGTCTGCGCCATCGTGCTGGGGCCGCGCTACGGCTTCGGGCGAGACAATATGGCCCCCGGCAACCTTGCCTATACCGCCATTGGCACCGGCCTGCTGTTCGTCGGCTGGCTGGGCTTCAACGCCGGTTCGGCCTGGGCCGCAGACGGCATCGCCGCCGTTGCAGCCCTCAACACCATACTCGCCGCCGCCACGGCCGCCCTGGGCTGGATGGTGATCGAATGGATCGACCGCAAACGCCCGACCCTGCTGGGTCTGCTGTCCGGCATCGTGGGCGGGCTGGTGGCCATCACCCCCGCTGCCGGTCTGGTCGACCCCAAGGGCGCCTTCTTCATCGGCCTGATCGGCGGCCCGGCCTGTTATGCGGGCGCAGTCTGGCTGAAGCGCTGGCTCAGATATGATGACACCCTCGATGCCTGGGGCATTCACGGCGTCGGCGGCATCGTCGGGGCCCTGCTGACCGGCGTCTTCGCCAATGCCGCCATCAATGGCGTGGCAGACGGGGCCACAGTCCTGAAACAGGCGATCGGCCTGGCGTCCGTCATCGCCTGGAGCGCCATCGGCACCTTCATCATCCTGATGATCTGCAAATTCACCGTCGGCCTGCGCGTCAGCAAGGAGTCCGAGATCGAGGGGCTCGACTATTCGGAGCATGGCGAGACCATCCACGGCTAGGGTTCCGGTTGACGCCACCCCCTCGCGCGGGCTCCATGCGCGCCTGTCATCCGGGGTCTTCCATGAATCGCATCGCCACACTCAGTCTCGTCACCCTGCTGCTGACGTCGGTCGCCGTACCGGCTCTGGCGCAGGCGACCCCGCCCGCTGCGACGGCGCAGGCCCGGAGCCCGGCCCTCGCCTCGATCCTCGCCGACTACGAGACCTATCTGCGGGCGCTGGACCCGATCACCGCCGGTCAGGAGGGGGACCAGGCGGCCAAGTCCCGCCTGCCCGACCCCACCCGCGCCTTCGAGGAAGCCCAGGCCGGGCCACTGGCCGCCTTCAAGACCCGGCTGGCCGCGATCGACCCCGCCGGCCTGTCGCCGGACGATGCCCTGAACCACGCCTTCCTGACCCGGATCGTCGAACGCGGGATCGAGGCCATCGCCTATGACAGCAGCCGTCTCGCCTTCGATTCCGAGGGCGGTCCCGGCCAGTCCGCCGGCTATCTGGCCAGCACCACCCGCATTGCCACCCGGGCCGATGCCGAGGCCTGGCTGACCCGTCTGGCCGGTGTCGCAAGCTTCTACGATGCCGGGCTCGAGAATGCCCGCCGAGGGCTGGCCACCGGCTTCGTCCAGCCGATATCGGTCGTCGAGAGCGCGCTGGTCACCTTCCGCAACGAGACGGCCTAC
>QBLX01000140.1 GCA_003241825.1 Alphaproteobacteria bacterium | reverse complement strand
CTGCAGGTGATCGGCCAGGGCACCGACGTGACGGTGCGAGCGGCCCGAGGCCACGATCATCGTGTCGGCCATGGGCGACTTGCCCTTCAGGTCGATGAGAACGATGTCCTGGGCCTTGTCCTCGTCGAGCTTGGCGAGAATGGCGTTTTCCAGCTCGGTCGAGCCGGTTGGCAGGATACCCTGGGCACCGAAGGATGGGGTGTCGTCGTCCTCGCCGTCATCGGCGCTGAACAGCGGGAAGTCGGCGGCGGAATCGTCGCTCAGATCATCGTCCTGATCAGCGGTGGCACCGCCGTCTTCGTCGTGGACCGGATCGATAAGGTCTGTTTCGTGCGCCGTGTTGGACACGGCATCGGCTTGCGCATCGTGCGCGGGCGAGGGGGTCAGCGGAAAGCTCCGGGAGGACTATAAAGGCGAGGCATAGCACGAACGGCCACTAACGTCACCCCGCGCCGCAGGATCAGCCCGGCACCCCCCTCCGTGCCCGCAATGCCGTCGAGGACGTGCTGTTGAGCGGAGCTCTCAGATAGGTCCAGGCCGGAGCGGCCAGATACGGCAGCGACTGTGCCTCGCGCGACGAGACCCTGTGGCCCGCAAACCGCCGCGCCGCCGGCGCCGAACGGCTTTCGAGCATCGTGCCCGGCCGGGCCACGACCGCGACCGGCATCATCTCCATGATGTCGATCCAGCCCCGCCACCGGTGGAAGCTCGCCAGATTGTCCGATCCCATCAGCCAGACGAACCGCACGCCCGGGTGCCGCGCCGTCAGGGCCCTCAGGGTGTCGATGGTCCACTGGGTCCCCGCGCGCGTCTCGAAATCCGACACGATCATGGACGGCCCCTCGGCCATGGCCCTGGCCGAGGCCATGCGCCGGGCCAGCGGAGCCATCTCGTCAGCCGACTTCAGAGGGTTCTGCGGCGAGACCAGCCAGATCACCCGGTCCAGCCCCAGCCTCCGCAAGGCCGTCCGGGCGACATGGGCATGGCCGTCATGGGCCGGATTGAACGAGCCTCCGAACAGCCCGACCGTCAGTCCGGGGCTGAGGGTCAGACCATCGCGCAACGCCCCGTGTCGCGGGCCGAAAGTCTTGGGCGCGGGACCGGCATGGAAGAAGGACACGTCGCGCTCTGGCTGATCACGATAAGGCGGGAGCTTATGCTCAGCTCTGAGCTAACACGCTGGATACCGGCTGTCGCCTTCGATCACGGACGATCGTCAGCCCCTGGGGATGGGATTGGTGCGCGGGTCCGGCCCGTTGGTCACGACGCGGTTTCGATCACCCAGATCCTTGACCACCCGGACGCCCTCGAAACCCGCCTCGACGAACAGGGACCGCACCGCCGCTGCCTGGTCCCAGCCGATCTCGACCGCGAAGATGCCGTCCGGCTTCAGGATGCGCCGGATCTCGGGGGCCAGTTCACGATAGGCCATGAGCCCGTCCGGACCTCCGTCCAGCGCCAGGATCGGGTCATGCTCCCGGACTTCCGGGTCCAGGCCGGGGATGTCGTCTGACGGGATATAGGGCGGGTTCGAGACCACCAGATCGAAGCTGTGATCCCCGAACCCGGCTGCCCATTCCGTCCGCAGGAAGGCGGCCCGTCCATCGAGGTCGAGATTGGCAGCATTCTCCTTTGCCACCGCAAGGGCCTCGGACGACACATCGGTGCCGACACCGGTCGCGCCTGCCCGCTCGGCCAGGATGGCCAGCAGGATGGCCCCCGACCCTGTCCCCAGATCGATCACGCTGAAGACCCTGTGCGGCTCGAACGCCAGGAGGGCGATGTCCAGCAGGGTCTCGGTATCGGGTCGGGGGCTGAGCACGTCCGGCGTGACGTTGAGCATGATCTTCCAGAAGGCCTTGCGGCCGAGGATGCGGGACACCGGCTCGCGCTTCAGCCGGCGCTCGACATAGCCATCCAGCACCGCCATCTGGTCGTCCGGCACGGCCCGGTAGGGATCGGTCAGGATCTCGACCCGCCCGGCCCCGGTTGCGGCCTCCAGCAACAGCCGGGCGTCGATGGCAGGGCTGTCGATGCCCGCCGCCTTCAGCCGGGCCTGCGCCGCCTTCCATGTCGCGACCAGAGTCCGGGCCGGTTCGTTCATTCTGAAATCTCCACAGGGTCGCCGATCGCCACGGGCCCGTCCGTCGTCACCGACAGATAGAGGCCGCACCAGCGATGGCCATAGGTCTCGAACAGGGCGGGCACCAGATCGATATCACGCTCGCCTGTCGCCGGATCCACATGGGTCGCGGCACAGCGCACGATCGGCTTGACCACCGACAGCCCGGCTCCACCGACGGCCATCGCGCGACCGCTCCAGTCGTTCTCGACCCAGGCGGGCCAGCCCTCCACATGGACATTGGCCCTGAACCGGAGCGGATCGACCGGTCGCCCCAGCCGCTCCTCGAACGCACGCACGCTGGCCAGGTTCAGGATCGAGACATGGCCGGACGGGTCGTCCATGAAACGGTGACCCGCGGCGGACAGCAGTTTCAGCGGGGCGTCGATATCGTCGTCCAGCGCCCCGGCCAGCCAGGCCTCGAGCCGGATCCGGTCCGCAGGGTCCTCCAGATCGACATCCAGATCGGGCTGACCCTCCAGCCGCGCCGACAACCGGCCACTGATCTCGTCCCAGCGGGTACGGACCCTGGCCACGGCGGCTATCCGGGCCAGGACCGCGAATTTCATCTTGGACACATGGTCCGGAGCCTCGGGATCGAACCCGGACGGCCCGACCTCCACCGCATACATCCGGTCGCCGGGGAAATGCCGTCCCGCGCCGAGGGAGACGCGCTCCAGCGGTTCGGGGGTGAACCCCTTGACGGGGTGGCGATACAGGGCAGTTACGATGGCAGGCACACGACGCTGAGTGCCTTACGTCCTTCTTTCAGGCAAGTGACAGGCTGGAGGAACAGTCGGCCTCCAGTCCCGTTTGAGCCAGCAATGTTGTTCCCCTCATCTGACCGCCGCCCCCGCAGCCTCGCGGGGCACCGTCCTCGCCACTCCCGTTCCGGGGCAGGATCCCTGTGGAAATTCATCGGAGCGGCGTTTGGAGGTCTCGCCACAGGGGCGACGGCTGCACACCTGCTCTACAGCCAGGGCCACAAGATCGGGCTCGACCTGCGGACCGAGCGCCCGGCCCGGCCGGCGACGCCCGAGCCGACGCCCCACGACTATGACTCCCGTGAGCCGGGCCGGGGCCGGCTTGCGGAACGCCCGCACCACATCCCGCTGAAGGGATGGACCGACATCCTGTGGCGGACCGGCGGGGCCTATTTCGGCGACCGCGTCGGCTTCGTGGCCGGCGGCGTGACCTTCTTCTTCCTGCTTTCGCTGTTCCCGACCCTGGCCGCCTTTGTCACCATCTACGGCCTGTTTGCAGACCCTGCAGACGCCGCCGGGCGGGTATCCTTTCTCTATACGACCCTGCCGTCGAACGTGGCCGAGTTCATCAATGGCGAGATGCAGCGACTGGCCGAGAACACCAATTCGGAACTGACCTTCACCCTGGTGTGGACCCTGGCCCTGTCGCTCTGGGTGGCCAACAACGGGATCAAGACCCTGTTCTACGGCATGAACGTCGCCTACCACGAGGTCGAGAAGCGCAATCTGGTCAACTACAACCTGCTGTGCTTCGCCTTCACCCTGACGGGTCTGGCGGCGGTCCTGCTGAGCGCGGCCCTCGTGGTCGGGGTGCCGCTGGCGCTTTCGGTGTTCGGCCTGCAGGACGAATGGGCGGCTCTGGCCCCCCTGCGCTGGCCGGTCCTGTTCGTGATCTATGCCGCGGCCCTGACCGTGATCTACCGGTTCGGCCCTTGCCGGGCCCGGGCGCGCTGGCGGTGGCTGACCCCCGGTGCCGTCTTTGCCGCCACGGCCAGTGTGGCCCTGTCTGTCCTGTTCAGCTGGTATCTGAGCAATTTTGTTCGCACCGACAGCTACGGCCCTCTGGCCGCGATGATGGGCTTCCTGCTCTGGACCTGGCTTTCGGTGCAGATCGTGCTGATGGGTGCCGAACTGAACGCCGAGATCGAGCACCAGACGGCCATCGACACGACCACGGGGGATGCCACCCCCCTTGGAACACGGGGGGCGATCGTCGCGGACTCGGTCGGAGCCCGGCGGGGCAATCCGGCGGCTCTGGCCTTCACCCTGAAACATGCCGAACAGGTCGCCGACCGGGTCACCCGGCGAAAGGCCCGGACGCGAAACTGAGGCTTTGCGGCCCCGGGCGGGCGGGCTAGGTCAGGGGCATGACCGATGCGACCCTTTCCCACGGCCCGCTGCAGGGCGTTCGCGTCCTCGACCTGTCACGGGTGCTCGCCGGCCCCTGGGCGACGCAGATGCTGGCCGATCTGGGGGCCGAGGTGATCAAGATCGAACGGCCCGGCACAGGCGATGACACCCGCGCCTGGGGCCCGCCCTTCACCACCCGGACTGACGGCACACCGGGCGACGCGGCCTATTTCCTGTGCGCGAACCGGGGCAAGAAGTCGGTCGAGCTCGACATCGCCTCGCCCGAGGGTGCCGCCATGGCCCGCGAACTGGTCCTGACCTGCGACGTCGTCGTGGAGAATTTCAAGACCGGCGGCCTGGCGAAATACGGGCTGGATTTCGCCAGCCTGTCGGCCATCCATCCCCGCCTCGTCTATTGCTCGATCACCGGCTTTGGCCAGACCGGTCCCCGCGCCAGCCAGGCCGGCTATGACTATATGATCCAGGCCATGGGCGGACTGATGAGCGTCACCGGTCAGGCGGATGGCCGCCCCGGGGCCGAGCCGATGAAGGTCGGCGTCGCCGTCACCGACCTGTTCACCGGCATGTACGCATCGAATGCCATTCTCGCTGCCCTGCTGCATGCCCGGGCCACGGGCGAGGGCCAGCAGATCGACATCGCCCTGTTCGATGTCCAGGCGGCCATGC
>QBLX01000013.1 GCA_003241825.1 Alphaproteobacteria bacterium | reverse complement strand
AGCCGGCGTCAACCGCGCCGTACCAGCCGTCCGGCTCAGCCGAGGCAGCACCGGCCGACAGGGCGAGGGCCACGGCAGCTGTGGTGGCCATGAATGTGGTCTTGGTGAACATGGGGGTGAGCCCTCCGCAGTAGATTGATCATGCGGCGGTCTCCCCGCCAAAGGCCGTCCTTATCAGCGTTGCCGTTGCCGGTCGAGACAGAAACGCTCGGGGTTTCCGAGAGCCGATATGATCGTGTCCTTAAGGATACAGAGAGTTTTCCTTTGACGGCTCAGGTCATGTGTTCCAGGGCTCACGCACCGCACAAACATCTTTACCCTACCCGGGCGAAGTTGGTTTATGAGCGTCCACAGGCACGTGTGCCGATTATTGCGTCCGCTGATCAACAACATTCATATGCGCATCTGTTCGTCATCGCCGCAAATTTGTCAGGAAGACCCTTCAGTCTACAACGCCGCATGACATCGCCCAGATTCATCAGGACCTCAGCGGCCGACCCCGCCCAACAGAGCTGACCCAGCCATGACCGACGCCTTTCTCGTTCGGCAATCCCGAATCATCAGCGCACTGATGATTCGGGAAATGAACACGCGTTTCGGCCGCGAAGGCATCGGCTTCCTCTGGCTGGTGGCCGAGCCTCTGGCCTTCTGTTTCGGCGTTCTCTTGCTGTGGGGCCTGACCAAGCCGGCCTATGAGCATGGCCTTCGCCTCGCTCCGTTCGTCATGACTGGCTACATGTCCATCCTGCTGTGCCGACATTTCATTCAGCAGGCGTCCACTGCGCTTCAGGCGAACATGGGGCTGCTGCATCACAGGCAGATCGCGCCCATTCACATTTTCATCGCTCGAGGCTTTCTGGAATTCTTAGGCACGACTGCCGCGTTCATCGTTGTCTATGTCGCCTTGTTCGCGGTCGGAGAGGTCGATTTTCCGCACGACCCGTTACTGCTCTACACAGGCTGGCTTGTTTTGGCCTGGGTCGCACAGGGTTTCGCCTTGATCTTGGCTGGTCTCTCGATGCGGTATGAAGCGGTGGAGCGGGTTGTCCCACTCCTCAGCTACGCCCTCATTCCTTTGTCAGGGGCATTTAGCATGGCCAGCTGGATTCCCGCCGATTATCGTGATGAATTTTTGCTCATTCCCTTTCCTCACGGGATCGAGATGATCCGGGCCGCCGTGTTCGGTGAATTCGTTGAAACTCACTATAACCCCGGCTATGCGCTCATGGTCGGCACCGTGATGGTTTTGACCGGCCTCCTTCTAATCGCAGTCGGTCGTCCGCACGTCGATGTTGAGTGACCGTCAGATGTCTCCCCAATCAGACCGACCGACTACGGAAACGCCATGACCGAAGCGAAACTGAATTATGTCGGGCCCATCCCGAAGGCCCTCACCTTCAACCGGTCAAGGCCGCCGCTTTGGAAGAGGCTCCCGCTAGGCTTCTTGGGAGTTGTCGCTCTGCCGACCCTGATCGCGGCAATCTATTATTTGTCGATCGCTTCGCCCCGCTATGTGTCCGAAGCGCGCTTCCTGGTGCGGGCACCGGATCAACGCGTGCCGTCCTCACTGGGGGTGGCCTTGCAAGGCGTTGGCATATCGTCCGGTCAAACAGATGCATTCGCTGTGCACGAGTACATCACGTCACGCGATGGGCTAAGGGAATTGACCCGTCGATACGACGTTCGTGCCATTCTCAACCCTGCGGGCGCGGATCTTTTTTCGCGCTATCCGCGGCCCGGTGAGGCCGAAAGTTTCGAGGGGCTCCACAAAGGATTTCAGAGGTTCATGACCGTCGGCTACGATTCCACGACAGGCTTGAGCACATTGAGGGTGGAGGCCTTCAATCCACGCGAGGCGCAGGCTGTTGCCGAGGCGCTGCTGGCGGGCGGTGAGAATTTGATCAACCGCCTGAATACGCGCGCCTCGACAGACGCCATCAACGACGCGCGGCTGTCGCAGCAACAAGCACGCAACCGGGTCGCAGAGGCCCAGCAGCAGATCAGCGCCTTCCGCAACCGCGAGGCCTTCATTGATCCCGCCCTGACCGCTCGCGAGAGCTCCGAGTTGATCGGCGGCTTGCTGAGTACGGTAGCCCAGTTACAGGCTGAACGTGCCCAAGTTTCGGCAGAGGCTCCCTCCAGTCCGCAGTTGCCCCCGATCGACACGCGTATCGCCGCATATCAGCGCCAGATTGAGACCGAACGGGCCAAGATCGCCGGCGACCGGGGCTCGTTGGCCCCCAAAATCGGGGCCTATGAGGATCTGGTCGCGCAACGCGAATTCGCGGTGGCCGAGTTGGAAAACGCCAGTGCCGCCGTGTTGGTCGCCGAACAGGAGGGGCGGCGCAAAAGGCTTTATCTAGAACGTGTCGTGAGCCCGAGCCTGGCCGATGAGGCCAACGAACCGCACCGCTTGCGTGCGATTCTGACGGTCTTTACCACCATGATGCTGATCTATGGCGTCGGCTGGCTGATCTGGTCGGGCGTAAGGGAGCACCGTCAGACGTGATGACCGAACTTTCCGAGGAGGTCGGACTCCGAGTCAAAAATCTCTCTAAGACCTATCCGACCTCGCACAGACCGGTTTTCAAGGATTTGAACTTCACCCTGAACCGGTCTGGGCGTCTGGCGATTCTGGGCCGCAATGGTCAGGGGAAGTCGACTCTAATCAAGATGCTGGGCGGCGTGCTACCCATAAGCGACGGGCGCATAGACTGGGGCATGACCGCGTCATGGCCCATCGGGTTCGGCGGCGCGTTCCAAGGCAGCCTGTCCGGGCTCGACAACATTAAATTCCTGTCCCGCCTCTACAACCGGCCGATAGAAGACGTGCTCGCACGCGTTGACGACTTCGCTGAGTTGGGTCGATCGCTGCGTTTGCCAGTGAAACATTATTCGTCGGGGATGCGGGCGCGGCTGGCATTTGGCTTGTCACTAGCCATTGAGTTCGATTGCTATCTGATCGACGAACTGATGGCCGTTGGCGACGCACGCTTCATGCAGAAATGTCAGGAAGAGCTCTTCACCCACCGCGGCGACCGAGCCTTCCTGATGGCGTCGCACGAAATTCATCTGATCGCACAATACTGCGATCGCGCCCTGATTATAGAGAGCGGCAAGGCCAAGATATTCGATGACATCCATGAGGCCGTGGAGATCTACACATGGCTGCGCGCGGCATGACCGGATGTCATCGGCTGTGCGTCCTGCAGTTTCCGTCCAGTACGGAAACAGAGTGGACCGACGCGATCCGTCGCCGCGCTTCGGACATCGGCTGGAACGTTCACGATCTGGCCGTAGCGGAGGAATGGCCACTGGAGCCTCCGTCTGGATCGTCAGTGTTTTTCACCACGGAAATCGAGGGTGTGGAAAAACTCGATCCCACGCGCTGGATCATTTTGACTGAAGACCCAACGGAGTCAGCCGCGGTCGTCGGAGCCTCCTTGGGCGTGGACCCTTTCGTCCAAATCTCGCTTGTGCGCACATCGATTCGGCTGGCGTCATCAGCCTCTGTGGCCGCGCGGGAAACGGACGTCGAAGTCCTGGACGCCAGGGCGGAACGCCTTCTCCTATCTGATTTCGGTTGGGTCGACCGAGCCCCTCAAACCGCGGCGGTCGCCGGGGGAACGGCGCGCGGGCCGTTGGATATCTTCACGACCCTTCCTATCCCCATAGGGGCCTCGGCCGATTGGTGTCCCACGATCTTCAGCTACCCCGCGGGACCGAATATGGAAGGAGGCACGCCTGACATCGACCTGACTGGACGCGCACGCTTGCTGCTGTTCGGACCGTATATCTGTTTGCCCAAAGGTTTGTGGTCCATCGACATCGATGCCTCGATCGATACACAGACCAGCACTATAGCTCTGATGTTCGAATGGGGCGCGGGAGATCGCTTCGTATCCCATAGGACGTCTGTCAGCACCGCAGGACAGTACCGGATCACATTGAACCGGCGTTGGGATGTCCTCGAACAGGCTCAGGTTCGGATATGGCTGACACTGCCGCTGTTCCAGGGGCGGCTGACGCTCAATAGGTGTCGCGTGACGCGCGCGGCGGACTCCACGCCGGAAACGTCAGCCGCCTAAGTAAGGGTCGCGGACTCGGCCACTTAGCTGGGGACAGAAAGCACTGTCTGACTGTCGTGACCAGAGATGTCGGCGCTAGATCGGTCGATGGAATGGCTGAACCTCCGACCGCTCAGGATCCGTTGTGACGCCTCACCTCGTGATGGTAGATGTCGAAGATGGTCTGTTTAAAATCGCGTTTCGGTTGCCAGCCGTAAGTGGTCGCAAAAGCGTCGAACACCCCTTGCGTTTCGGGCACGTCCGACGGGCGCATACGAGCGGGGTCCTGGATCACTTCGACCGTTCCCGCGTGGTGCGCGATCAACGCATCCAGAATCGCGCCGACCCGCAGCAATCGCCCCGACCCCACATTATAGACGCTCATACCCGGCGTCTTGGGAGGGCGCGACAGGACCGCTAGATAGGCGTCGATAACATCTTCGACATCGGTGAAGTCGCGGCAGGCGTCTAGATTGCCGACACGGATGCTTCCCTTGCCGCCGGGTTTCAGCCGCGCCAGTTGAGCCGCCAAGGCGGGCACAACGAAATTCTCGGCCTGACCGGGGCCGGTATGATTGAATAGCCGAAGAGCCGTCACATCAAGGCCCTCTCCCGCCATGTCACGCAGCAGATACTCGCACGCGGCCTTGGACCGGGCATAGGTCGAAGCCGGGGCCAACGGTGAGTCCTCGGTTCTCGGGCCGTCGTTGAAGCCTGTGCCGTAAACCTCGGCTGTGGAGGCGAAGATTAGCCGGACGGGCACTCCACGGGACCGACCCAACGCACGAGCTGCCGCTGCGACGGCGCGCGTGGCGTCGAAATTGGACGACCAGACCTGATCGGCGTTGCCTGCGCCAAGTCCGACGGACGAAAAGGCAGCTAGGTGCACGATGGCCTCTGGCTCGAAATCGTGAACCACCCGAGCGACCGCCGCTGCGTCGGTCAGATCGAGTGCCGTCGAGCCGTCGTCGTCGATCGCCGCCCCCGGTCCATGGGCCGCCAGCAGCGTGCCGGTCAAGACGTTCGAGCGCAGGGCGCGAACCAGACGCCGACCGACGAACCCACTGGCCCCGGTCACTAGGATCCTGCTCGACCAGATCACCGAAGGGGTCACGACATCCGGTTCAGGCATGCCGACGGCGGTGCCGTTCCATGTCGGCATCGACCATCTCGCGCACCATTTCCTCGAGACTGATGACAGGCTCCCAACCCAGCGCTTTCTTGGCCTTGGAGGCGTCGCCCAGCAGAACGTCGACCTCGGCCGGACGCAGGAAGGCGGGGTCCAGCTTCACATACTGATCCGGGGCCAGGCCTAGGTGCGAAAAGGCGATATCGATCAGATCCTTGACGCTGGTGGTGCGGCCGGTAGCGACGACATAATCGTCGGCAGTGTCCTGTTGCACCATCCGCCACATGGCGTCGACATAGTCCTTGGCATGGCCCCAATCGCGCTTGGCGTCCGTATTGCCCATGCGTAGTTCGTCAGCGTGGCCGAGGGCGATCTGCGCGGCGGCGTCCGTCACCTTGCGGGTCACGAACTCCAGACCCCGCAGCGGGGATTCATGATTGAAAAGGATGCCCGACGAAGCGTGCATGCCGAAGCTCTCGCGGTAGTTCACCGTCATCCAGTGTCCCATCAGCTTGGCCACGGCGTAGGGCGAGCGCGGATAGAAGGGTGTGGTCTCGCTTTGCATCGGCTCCTGGATCAAGCCGTACATCTCGGACGAGGACGCCTGGTAGAAGCGCGCGCCGGGCGCTTCGAGTCGCACGGCTTCCAGAACATTGACGACGCCGACGCCGGTCGACTGCGACGTCAGGACTGGCTGGTCCCAAGAGGTCTTTACGAACGACTGGGCCGCAAGATTATAGACTTCGTCCGGTTTGGCATCCCGGATGATCCGGCACAGGCCGCTGAGATCCAGCAGATCGCCGTCGATCATCTCGACCCGGTCGGTGATGCCCAGCCAATCGAGCCGGTGCGTGGCCACGCCGAAATGACTCGACCGCCGCACGACACCGACGACGCGGTACCCCTTGTCCAGCAACAGTTGAGCCAGATAGGCCCCATCTTGGCCGGTGATTCCGGTTATCACGGCGCATTTCTTAGTCATGGCGGGCTTTCAAGTCTTAGTGAGCGCGTGGCGTCAGATAGAGGGGACGGCCGGGGGCGCACAACTAGTTTCTTTGGTCGCCGTTACAGAGTGACCAAGGAGGCTGCCCATGCCGCATCGGATGACCGCACAGGTCCTCGTTTCAAAAGATTCTTGGGATGTCGACCCTTCCTTGCCCCCTCGCGTTGAAGCGTCAGCTGCAAGATCAAAGGTCGTGACCGTCCTGATCCGGAGGCGGCTGATCTCGGGGGCGATCTGCGGCGGCTTGCATGATAAGGTGGAAGCTCAGTCTTGCGATTCGACTCTGGCCGAAGGCACGGCATATGCGCTCAACGCGATCGTCAATTGCTCGACCTCGACGGTGAGATCAGCGATATGCTGGTTCGCTTCGGCGACGGCAGCGAGCGCGTCCCTCCGTGCATTCTCGATAAGCTTGATCGCGTCTTTCTCGAACTGCTTCGCCGCCGGCTCGCCGAGCAGGAGCATACGGAGGTGCGGCAGCGGCGCGTAACCGATCCAGTCGCCAAAAGACTGCACATCACCTTTTTCTCCACTGATAATGCGTCGATAATGTCGATCCTTCGCGTGCGGCAGTTTCTCGATGACCGCTACGGAATCAAAGAAAGAGACGCGCGCCACCGTCCTGTTATAGGCGCGCAGTCGGTCGACTTCCTCGACCGGTCCGCTCCCTTCCGGTAGATGATCGGCATTGAGTGCGTCTACCAATCCCTTGAGAAATTCTATGGAAGAATTAGGCCCGCTCAACGAGCCGCCATGACTTTGATAATAGCTGCAATGGAGGTCTTCTATGATGAAGCGTCCGCCCAGCGCCAACCGCGGGTAGAGCAGTTCGAACGTCGCACGCACATCCCGGCAGAGGTGCGATCCGTCGTCGATGATGATGTCGAAACGCCTGTCTCCAAGCGCGCGATCGATCGCTGCAGAATCGGTGGCGTCCGCCACGAGCGCGCTTATGCCGGGGTTGTCGAATGCGAGTTCGCCGATGCGCGGATCGATATCCAACCCGATTATGGTCGATCCCGTCGGCAGGAAATCCGCCCAGAGTTCAAGGGACCCTCCATTCTGAACGCCGACCTCCAGCAATCGAAGCGGCTTGCCTGCGGCGGCAAGACTGCCGAGTTCCTGTTCGTAGACGCTGAGGTACTGTTCCCACTTATCAACGAGCCTGCCACTGTGCGCGAAGAACAAATCGACTAGGGTAGGTATATTGGTCATCATCAGTCCACTAACGATCATCAGACGCCGACCACATCGGCAGGCATGTTCCCCATCGTCGTTAATCGAGGTTCCCCCGACTGCATCAGCTCAAAGGCTGGAATTCATCAGGAGCCCGATCGGGTATTTGGCTGTTGAATCTAGGCAACAGGTGCCCTAAGGGCTGGATATCGAGGGGAATTTTGCATGACACCACGGCGTTTGAACGCGAATGCCCATCCTTACAATTCGTCGTGTCATGTTGTCCGGCAACCAAAATTATTAATTCTGTGATGTCGCGCGTCTAGGCTGTCTCCCTTAGGCGATCGGGGTTGTGGTAAATTGGATCGGGTCCACACACGGCGATAGAGACCCATCGCAAGTCGATTTTCAAACTTAGAACCATTAGGATCACCGTGTTCAAAAAAGCTGTAATACTGGCCGGCGGTTTTGGAACCCGAATTAGCGAAGAGACGGAACTTCGTCCCAAGCCCATGATCGAGATCGGCGGTCGCCCCATTCTGTGGCATATAATGAAGATATTCTCGTTTTACGGGGTCAACGATTTTGTTATCTGCCTCGGGTACAAAGGCTATGTGATCAAGGAGTATTTCTCCAACTACGCGATGCATCTTTCGGATGTGACACTGGACCTGTCCACCCAGAAAATGACCGTCCACCGGCGCGACGTGGAACCTTGGAAAATAACGCTTATAAACACCGGCGAGCAGACTATGACGGGTGGGCGCCTGAAAAACATACGCTCCTATCTCGATGACGAGCCGTTCTACATGACCTACGGCGACGGAGTGGCCAATATCGATGTTCGCGCCCTGACGGCGTTCCACGAAAGCCACGGGCGCGATGCCACGGTGACCTCCGTTCAGCCCGGGGGGCGTTTCGGCGCGTTGAGATTGGACGGTGACAGCGTGCAAGGTTTCCAGGAAAAGCCTACCGGCGACGGCGGTTGGATCAATGGCGGCTTCTTCGTCCTGCATCCGCGCGTACTCGACCGAGTGGCGGGGGATGAAACCATCTGGGAGCGCGAGCCGCTGGAAGGCCTTGCCGCGGACGGGCATCTGCGCGCCTTTTACCACCACGGTTTCTGGCAGGCGATGGACACCTTGCGTGACAAACGTCACCTCGAAGAACTCTGGGCCGAGGGAGACGCGCCTTGGCGGCTTTGGTGATGCCGGACCGCTCCTTTTGGGCGGGAAAGCGGGTTTTCGTGACAGGGCAGACGGGCTTCAAAGGTGCCTGGCTCTGGTTGTGGCTGCTCCGGCTGGGAGCCATCCCGGTGGGTTTCGCGCTGGAACCCGAATCTGGCCCGAGCCTGTGGCGTGAAGTGGCGGGAGACGACACCGTCGTCGGCATCGGTGATATCCGCGAGATCGGAACGATCTCCCGACGGATGCAGGAGGCGCGTCCCGACATCGTGCTGCATCTCGCTGCGCAGGCGCTCGTCCGCCGCTCCTACGACAAACCGTTCGAGACAATGTCAACCAACGTCATCGGCACCATGAACGTGCTGGAGGCCGTGCGGCAGACGTCTTCGGTCAAGGCGGTCGTCTCGGTGACGACGGACAAGGTGTATCTGAACCGCGAATGGGTCTGGCCGTATCGCGAGGACGATTCCCTCGGCGGCTAAGATCCTTCCTCGCCGAGCAGGGGACACGTGTCGCGACCGCCAGGGCCGGAAACGTCATCGGCGGCGGCGATTGGGCAAAGGATCGTCTAATTCCGGACTGTATCGCGGCGCTTGCAGACGGCCAAGCGATTGCGATCCGTAACCCCCATGCGACGCGGCCGTGGCAGCATGTGCTGGAGCCCCTCTCCGGCTATCTAATGCTGGCGCAACGCCTGTACGAACAGTCCGGCGATAGATTCGCAGGTGCATGGAATTTCGGCCCGAATCCTTCGGACGTGCAGCCCGTCTCGTGGGTGGCGGACCGAATGGTCGAGAGATGGGGGAGCGATGCGCGGTGGCTCGACAGCGGGGCTGGCGGGCCTCACGAAGCGAGGCTGCTGGCGATTGATGCCGCCAAGGCGCGCGCAGAGCTCGGCTGGCGTCCTCTGCTGTCGCTTCGTGATGCACTGTCATGGACAGTCGACTGGGCGCAACGCCATGGAGCCGGAGAGTCTGCTAAGGGTCTCGTTTTTGAGCAGATCGAAATGTATGAAGCGCTCGCAGCGCTTTGATGCGGGCCATCGGCGCAAGGATGGGCGGATGGGCGGATGGCCACGTCGGACAATGTCCGGGTCGCGGCGTGTCACGCTTTCGCATGATATGAATTCTGGGAGTTGAGATCAATGACACAGGCTTACTACGTTTGCCGCCATTGCGGAGCAACCTTGTCGCGCGTATTTTGCGACCTGCGCGCAACTCCGCCGTCGAATTCGTTCCTGCGTCCCGAAGACCTGGCCCGTGGCGAGATGAACTATCCGCTGACGACGTACGTCTGCGACTGCTGCACCTTGGTCCAGCTACCTGAACATGCTTCCGCCGAGGCGATTTTCGACGACTATGTCTATTTTTCTTCCTTCTCGGACAGTTGGCTCGCTCATGCGAAAGCCTATTGCGACATGATCGTGAAGCGACTGTCACTGAATTCGGATAGCCTAGTCATCGAACTAGCTTCTAACGACGGTTATCTGCTTCAATACCTCAAGGAACGGGGCGTCCCGACCCTGGGTATCGATCCGTCGCGAACGGTTGCGGAGGCTGCGGAGGCTGCGGAAGCCAAGGGCATATCGACGATCGTCGATTTCTTTGGGACGCGTCTGGCCGACACTCTCGCACAAAATCATAAGCATGCCGATCTGATACTCGGCAACAACGTGCTCGCCCATGTGCCGGACGTGAACGATTTCGTCGGTGGGATAGCCCGGCTGCTGAAGCCCGCAGGCGTTGTCACGATGGAATTCCCGCACATCGTCCGTCTGGTCCAGGGAATGCAGTTCGACACGATCTACCATGAGCACTTCTCCTATTTCTCGCTGCACACGGCTGAACGCGTTTTCGCGTCCCAAGGGCTGACGATCTTCGACGTCGAGGAAATCCCCACTCATGGGGGATCGCTGCGTATCTTTGCGCGCCATGCCGCCAACGACGCCCTACCGGTCACCGACGCCATGGCGCTGCTGAAGGCGCGGGAAGTGTCCGGTGGGTTCGATACGCCGGAGGGCTTCGACGGCTTCGAAGACAAGGTACGGCGGGTGAAGCGCGACCTGCTGCGCTTCCTGATATCGGTTCGAGAGGAAGACAAGTCGATCGTCGGCTACGGAGCCGCCGCCAAGGGCAACACACTGCTGAACTACTGCGGCGTCGGCGTGGATTTGCTAGATTATGTGGTCGATCGCAATCCGATGAAGCAAGGCCGGTTTTTGCCGGGCGTCCGTATCCCAGTGAAAGCTCCTGAAGCCATTGCGCAAGACCGGCCCGATTATGTCCTGATCCTTCCCTGGAACATCAAGGAAGAGGTGATGGAACAACTGGCCTTCATTCGTGGTTGGGGGGGGCGTTTCGTCGTGCCCATCCCGTCCCTCCAGGTCGTCGAGTAGGGGCGGACATGCGGTTCGAACGGACCCTGTTCAACGGACTCCTGGTCGTGCACCCCGAACGCATGAAGGACGAACGTGGTCATTTTGCGCGGACCTTCTGCGAAGAGGCGTTCGGGCGCGAGGGGCTAGAATCGCGCTTCCCGCAGGCGAGCATCTCCTTCAACGCGACGGCGGGAACGGTACGCGGCATGCATTACCAACACCCGCCGCACGCCGAGACGAAGCTCGTGCGCTGTACCCGTGGGGCGGTCAGCGACATTGTGGTGGACCTCAGGCCGGGCGAGCCGACCTATGGCCAGTGGCAAGCCTTCGATCTTTCCGCAGCAAACGGGCTGGCGCTCTATATCCCTGCGGGCTTCGCTCATGGCTTCCAGACGCTGCAAGGCGAGACCGAACTGATCTATTTGATTACGCCCTCCTTCAAGCCCGGCATGGGTGCGGGCCTTTGTTGGGACGATCCGGCCTTCGGCATCCACTGGCCGTTACCTGTGTCGGCCATCTCCACTCAGGATCGCGACTGGCCGCGCTTCGAGGCTTTAAACGCATGAAGAGGCGCGCCCTCCTGATTGGCGGCTCCGGCCAGCTCGGAACGGAGTTGTGGCGGCAAGGGGAGCATGGGTGGGACATCACCGCCCCGTCCAGGACGAGGCTCGATGCGTTCGATGCCCAAGCGCTGTCCGCTGCCGTCGAGGCCTCCCTCCCCGATCTGATCGTAAACTGCAGCGCCTTCCATGTCGTCGATCTTTGCGAGACACGGTTCGCTGACGCGCTCGCGGTGAATGCCTTGGCGGTCTCCGTCCTGGCGAAAGCCGCAGAACGGATCGACGCACGCTTCGTCACGGTTTCGACCGATTATGCGTTCGATGGCGCAGGTCGCATCCCTTATCTCGAAAGCGATGCGGCCAATCCCATCCAAGCTTACGGCATATCGAAGGTAGCGGGCGAGCGAGCGGCGCTTTCGGCGCATCCCGAGGGCGCTTTCGTCATTCGCTCGTGCGGACTCTACGGGCATGCGCCGAGCCGGCAGAAATCCGGCAATTTCGTGCTGGCGCGCCTTGCCGACGCAACGACGAAAAGGATTATCGAAGTCGGAAGCGATCTGGTCTGCACGCCGACATCGGCCGCCGATCTAGCGGACGGCATCCTGAATTTGCTGGAAAATGGGGCGGCACCGGGCCTCTATCACCTTACGAACAGCGGGTCTTGCGACTGGGCGACCTTCACCGCGGAAATCTATCGAACCGCCTCTGTCTCGAGCCAGGTCGTTGGCGTGAATCGGGGCGGAAGCTATGCCCCGGCGCGGCGGCCTGCCTATTCTGTACTTGATTGCAGTAAGGCAGAAGCCGCCAGCGTATCGCTCCGACCGTGGCAAGAGGCGCTGGCGGACTATGTATCGGCCATCGTCTAGAGATTAAGCTACCTACTGGTGTCTTTTTGACTATGGCTAACGCAAATCACCGGTCAAATTCGACCACCATTGAAATCGTCACAAAAAACTGTTATCGTTATTTCAAGCTTAGATTATAAAATTGGTTTAGTTGAGCGCCTCCTCTTACACAGTGGATCGGGCCTCAAATTACCTTAAGAGATTGACCAACGCTTTCGTACGAACGTTTTAGCATCTAGGCGTCATAACGTTCATACTTTAGATTATTGTCTTGACTGGTAGGCCGTGGAAAATTTATCAAGCGAGCTGAATAGTATAGTTCAAACCGAAACTCACGACTTTGGCCTGTCGTCGATTTCAGTCGTGAACGCAAACGATCTGGCATTTTTCTATCGGATATTCCTCGGCCGCGAATGGGAAACCGGGAATAAGCAGGAACGTCTTGCGGATGACAGGCTGGGACAGCATGTCGCCGATGTCGCAAGTCTGTTCATCCGCTCCCAAGAGTTCGTCGTCACCGTGTTTCACACGATGATTGCGGGCAGGCGGCTGGAAGGCACCGTGTTCGAATCCATACCGAGCGCCGATCATCGGGATTGGATCACACTGCGCTTGCCGTTGTCGCCGTCAAGCCTTGTGTCGATCTGGGAATGTACTTGTTGGTACGAGATACATCGTACGATCTTCGGCGATCCTGTGTTTGAGGAAACGGTTCTGGGGATTAAGGCCGTCGCTTCGCAACTCGGTTCGGCACCGGCGGCGCGACTTGCGAGGATCGCTACGTGCACAGAGGATCTGGCGGCACTGTACGAAGTGCTCCTCGGTCGCCCGTGGGAGATCCAAAGCGAAGAGATCCGAAGGACTGACGGTCGGATCGGTCATCCCATCGGCGACGTCGCGAACGAAATCATCGGTTCGCTGGAATTCAGGCTGAAGGTCTATGATACAATCATGGCTGGACAGTCTCCCCAAGGCGAATGTTTTGCTTCGCGGCCTGAGGCGAAACATAAGAATTGGATTGTCACCCGCCTTCCGATGGCATCAACGACACGAGCGCAAATTGCCAAGGCAGCGTCCTGGCATCAAATCCGCCGCGCAATTTTCGGTGACAACATTTTCAGCCATGAGATACTAAGGGAGCACAAGCATTTAGCGCGCCTGAGCGACGCCGCCATGCCACTAGACGTCCAAGCTGACATCATCCTTGACTCTCTGCTGTTCGAGCGGGACTGGTATCTGGAGACATATCGCGATGTCGCGGCATCCGGCGGCGATCCATTCCAGCATTTTTTGATGCACGGTGTCGCCGAGGCACGCAATCCCAACCGGGTTTTCGACACGCGCTGGTATCTGTCTGCCTATCCAGAGGCGAATCGCCAAGGCCTGAATCCACTCGCCCATTATATCACGGAAGGTGCGGCGCTCGGTCACGATCCCCATCCGTTCTTCACGACGGAGGATATCGCCGTCGCAAACTCTGCGGCAGTCAGACACGGTCTGTTGCCGCTTGCTGAGTTTCTGCACCACGTCATGCCGCAGAATCCGTCGCGCTATTCTGCGTTCGGGCCCTATGACGTACATCGGGCGACACAAAACAATTACCGGCGGTACGAGTTGCCGGAGATTATGCGCCATATAGAGATAATGACAGTCAAACCGCATTTCGTGGTCGTGATCAACGGTGACGGCGGGCGGGCGGTGGCGGCCACACGGAACAGTCTGGAGAAGCAACTCTATCCGAGTCTACATGTGGCAGACTCTCTCACAGCGGCGGCGGGGATCGCGGACAGCGAGACGACCGTGCGATCGTATTTCCTGTGGCTCGACGCCGGCGATGTGCTGATGCCGGACGCGCTGTACGAACTTGCCGCTGCGTTGAATGCCGATCCAGATCTCGACCTCATCTATTTCGATCACGAAGTGGCGCTTGACCACCGCCACTATCAACCCATGCACAAACCGGCCTGGAGCCCCGACTATCTGGAGACGTTCGACTATATCGGGCCAGCGGCCTGTTTCAATCTATCACTGGCGGCGGGCCTTCTAAGCGAGGTGGAGAGCCGATACGATCTGATCCTCCGCTTCACCGAACACGCATCCCGAATAACCCATATTGACCGCGTCCTCCTCGGTCGCCCGGTCGGTGGGTCCAAGAAGACTCTGCACGAGAAGCAGGCCTCGGACATGCGCGCCGTCGCAGGCCGCCTGCAACGGACCGGTCGCAATGGCGTCGTGACGGTGGCTGTACCGGGCACAGATTGCTACGACGTAAAGATCTGCGTCGCTAACGAGCCGCTGGTGTCCATGCTTATTCCGACGGCTGCGCGCGTCATCGATTATGAGGGCACCCGGATCGACCTAATCGTAGCATGCCTTGAATCCATCACGACACGATCGACCTACAAAAACATCGAGTTCATCGTCGTTGACAACGGCGATTTCGATCGTGACCGGATCAGACATATCAAGATCGACCGACTAAAATTCGTTACATATTTGCTGCCCGAGGTAAATATTGCGAAGAAGATCAACATAGCTGCATCGCATGCTTCCGGCGATGTACTGATGATCCTTAACGACGATATCGAACCACTGGTTGACGATTGGATCGAACGAATGCTCGGTCACCTTGAGAAGCCGCACGTCGGACTGGTTGGCGCCAAGCTTGTCTACCCGAACGATACTTTGCAGCATGTCGGAGTCGTACTCTGCGACGGACTGCCGGATCATGTAAGACGCGGCAAGCCACGCGGCGATATCGGATACGCCTTCAGCACTAGCGGCGTACGCAATTACATGGCGGTGACGGGTGCCGTATCCATGATGAGAGCGCGGGACTTCTGGAGCGTGGGCGGTTATTCAGAAGATCTTCCGATTGATTTCAATGATATCGATTTTAGCTACAAGGTTTCGGAGAGTGGTTTCTACATAGTCTATGAACCAAACGCAGAACTGATGCATTACGAGTCGGTGAGTGCCGTAAAACCACCACGACCACAGGATACGCAGTTATTCTGGCGGAAATGGGCGAATATGGCGAATGACCGCTTCTATAACGAATATACCTTTTCCACGCATCCGCCGACCTTCGATATTGCTTATACGGAGCGGAAACATTGATCGCGGCGCGTTTTCAGGTATCTCGTGTCGGCGTTGTGTATTTGGCGCGCGGGGCGGACGAAGATGCACGCGAGAAATTTTCTGCGTTTGCCGAGTCCTACCGACGTTGGAATGCGGGCTTGGATCACCAACTCCACGTGATCTTCAAGGGTTTCCGGAATTCAGAAGACTTGATCAAGGGGCAGGAGGCGCTGGGTGATCTGGACTATCACGCGCTCTATCTCGACGATGCCGGTTTTGATCTAGGTGCCTATTTTATCGCCGCGGAACGAGTGGTTCATGATGAACTCTGTTTCCTCAACACAGCCAGCAGGATATGCGGGCCAAACTGGCTCGCGAAGCTGGCGGCGAATTTGGACCAGCCCGATGTCGGGATGGTCGGTTGCACAGCGTCTTATGAGGCACCGCAGCATCCGGGGTTGCGAAATATTCCATTCCCGAACGTGCATCTGCGATCCAACGCCTTTATGCTGCGGCGAGATCTATTCATCGCCATCCGCCCCAAAGCACCTTTGGTCGAGAAAATTGACGCCCACCTGCTGGAGCATGGCGTGGACAACATAACGCGCCGGATCGCCTCGATGGGGTTGCGGACATTGCTTGTCGGCAAGAACGGCCGTGGCTACGGGCCCAGAATGTGGCCTGGGAGCCGGACCTTCCGCCAAGGCACCCAAGACAATCTGCTGATCGCTGACAATCAGACCGATGGTTACATTACCGCGCCGGTTCCGGAGAAACGGGCCTTATTTCATCTCTCATGGGGCGATCTCGCTATTCGTGGCCTCGGCGTCACCGCAGTCCGGGGTTCAAGTGATGGCGACGTTCTCGAATCAGCCGATATCTCCGGCCCCGCTTTCAATACCAACAAAGCCTCTCGCCGTAGTCGTCGCCGTGCGCCGAAGCGTTAAGGACTAGGGATGAAACGGCTTACCATCGATGGATTCGTACTCCGTTTCCCGCGGACCGGCATCGTCAATCACGTTTACAATATACTCGTAGAATTAGTGAATCGGCCCGATTTCGATATCAGCGTTCTACTTGAAGATCATAACTTCACCGACCCTGAGATCGCTCATTTCGTTAAATGTCGCCTCAACAGCAGGGTCGTCGAGCGGATCGAAGACATTGATGCGCTCGGTCGGATTAAACGGCTTATCCGAGACCGAAACTTGGCCGCACGACTGGCGCGGCGCGAAGAAGTGGAAAGTGCCGTTGCGCCTGGCGATATATACCAGGCAACAGACTGGTATCATTACGCGGTGCCACACGCACGCTACAACTTGCTTATGTATTATGATTTAACGACAAGACTATACTCAAATTTCCACGAGCATACTAATGTCGTAAAAGAAAAACGAAAGGAACAGTCATTAAAAGATTTCGACCGAATCATCGCGATATCGAATTCTACCAAGAACGACTTAATAAATCACGTCGGGGTTTCTGAAGAAAAGATCACGACCATTTATCTAGGCGCAGATCGAGCCTATGATTCACCACGTATTGTCTCGCGAATTGACTTTCTTCCTCAATATAATATCGATCATGGCTGCCGTTATATACTAAGCGTCGGCACGATTGAACCGCGCAAGAACATCATAGGCATACTTGAGGCGTTCAAGGCGTTATTGTCAGAGCCAAATTATCGTGATGTACGATTAGTATTATCGGGCCCAATGGGATGGAAAAACGATTCTCTTTCCAAATATATGGATGAGTATCCGTACCAGGAGAATATAATTTTTACAGGCTATGTCAATCTGCACGATATGCCGTCATTATATCGACACGCTGAAGCTTTCGTTTATCTATCTTTCTATGAAGGGTTCGGTCTGCCGATACTTGAGGCAATGAAGTCATCCTGTCCAGTAGTCTGCTCAAACACGTCCTCAATGCCGGAAGTTTTGGGCGAATGTGGCGAAACCGTTTCGCCACATTCGCCTGATGAAGCCGCCGCGGCGCTGGCGCGTATCCTCGACGATCCAGCCTATGCAGATTCGCTGCGCTTTTCTGGACTCGTCCGCAGCAGGCAATTCACCTGGGCCAAGCATGTCGAGCGTTTAGTCGAGATTTATAACGACGTCTGATCCTGACCTTATTCTTGAAAGCGCCAGCGATGCCCGGTCCACACGCACCCCGAATTCTTCTTCACCTGAGATTTAGCCGATGAAGATTTGCCTCTTGACCGAGCGGATGAAGCTAGGCTTTGGCGTCGATCTGGTGGTGGACGAACAGGCGCGCCGACTGACAGAGAGAGGCTTCGATGTGACGGTCGTGGTTATTCACGCAGACATCGCTCTGCCGCCCCATCCCTACAGGCTGGTCGTCCTCAACCGGATCATGCCGCTCGGCGATTTCTACTCAGAGAAATGGGTGAAACACGCACTGGCACAATGCCGGATCGATGCGGACCTTTGGATACTCCACACACCGCCATTCTACGATTGGTTGGAATTTCTCGACGGACCGGTCCTGTTTGTTGAGTATGGCGCGCCGCCGGGAGATATGTTTCCACCTGTAATTGGAGGCCATCTGGATGCAATGGCGGCCAAACGACTGAAGGGAACCTACAACTGCCTGCTGCCCTGTGACGCCATCGTCTCGATTTCCCGATCGATTCACGAATGGATGCCGGAAAATGCGCAATCCTTCTCCACGGTCATCCATCTCGGCTGTGATCATTACCCTCAGACCTCGCGTGATAAATCAGAGGCGCTTCGTACCTCTCTGGGCATCTTGCCTGAAGACGTAATGATACTTTGGGTTGGCCGAATGCAGCTCGACAATGACGAGCAGCCCTACAAATGCTTTCAAGAGTTAATCGCGCTGATGCCGCTGGTGCACCCGCATATCGAACGTGCGCGCTTCGTCATAGCCGGGCGCGTCTCCGATCGCGACAGGCAGAAACTGGAGCGAGGCGGCTTCACCGTCCTCGCCAATCTTTCAGCCAGCGAGATGGGTACTGTCTACGCCGCAGCCGACGTTTTAGTAAACCTGTCCAGATGGGAAGGCTTCAATCTGTCCCTTCTCGAAGCCCAGATACAGAGTACGCCCGTGGTGGCCTACGATCTGGGCCCGCATCCGGAAATCGTCAGCCGAAATGAGACCGGGCTATTGGCGAAGACGCCACAGGATATGTTCCGAGCCTTGACAAGGATTTCGAGCGATCACGTCCTGCGCGCGGATCTTTCGGCCCGCGCTCGTCTCTGGGCGGCAGAATTCAACTGGGACGCCCATCTGGACAAGTTCGAGCAGGTCATCCTGTCCTGTGCCGCGAAGCGGATGCCACGCGCCGAGACAGCCATGTTGCGGCGCAAGATCGCAGAAGAAGCACGACAGGAGGCGCAGTCTCTCGCCGTGTCTTCCGTGAGCCCGCTGACCGCGCAAGAAATTCTAGGATTGGATGGCATAGCATTTGTGAGGACGGCGCTCGATGCGCTGATTGGGCCTGCGCGGCACGAAATTGCAGAGATGCCTTGGCTTGAGCGCCTAAACCGCGGCGCTGGCAAGCGGGCAACGCTTCTCGATATGTCGGAGTTTGCCAGCCATCGGGAACTCAAACCTCACATTCACGGCTTGCGAACGGCCGTGCTGCCAGCGCGTGCCGCGCGACTGTTCCGAAGAAAACTCGGAAAAGGCAAGACAGCCGACCTGTCCGACTCAACAGTCTGGTCACGATTGCAGGAAAAAGTCTTTATCCAGCACAGCTACAGAGTGCTGCTCGGTCGTGAAGCGGATCCGGATGCGCCTCATGGATGGACCGCAGCACTCCAAAGTGGCGTCAAACGGCGCGATGTACTTGCGCAGATACACTTTTCTGATGAAGGAAGAGGTCGTGCAATCGACGATCCCGATCTTCAGAGGTTACTGGCCGGTTACGTCCACGACGAGCAGCCGGAGACTCAGGCAACTAGCGCGACCGATCAGCACCGGGTCGAAGCCATGCTGGAGACGACCGCGCCTAATGTGCAGGCGCTTTCCGGGGTTTTGCCGCGATTGAGCGCCCTCGAAGCTAGCGTCGAAGCCTTTCGATCGCAGCGGACTGGATCGACGGCCGGAAGGCCGTCGACTTATCCTCAGCGGTCCGCTCTGATGGACGAATGCGCACCAGTCGCCACGGCACAGGCCCATGCGATTCTCGTGGCGCCGGGGGCTGTACTCGATCCCTTGGCTATGGCGCGCTTGATAGACGCGGCCAATACGACGGACAGCGATATCGTCTTCGGCGACGAGATCGTGCTTCTGGATAGGCAACCGTTCAGGCGGCTGCGGGTCAACGGTCCCTTTTCGCATCACGCCTTTCTCGGAGATACGCAGCTCGGCGGAGTGATCGCGGTGCACAAAAGCCTTCTTGAACGGCTCCGACTGCCCTCGACCACGGCGCTCACCGGTGAGATCCTCCTGCATCTCGTCTCGCACGCCCATACGATTACCTACGTTCCTGTCGCATTGTGCGAACGGGCGGACGGGCGCATCGGCGAGGGACGCCCGACGATCGCGGCCCTTCAATCGTACACGCGTCGACTGGCCCGCCCTACCATCGTAGCGGAAAAGAAGGGCGGTAAATTCGACGTGCGCTCGCCGATCACGGACCCATGGAAGGTCGCCATCATCATGTTTGTACGATGCGATGATGGCGAGCTCGAGCGCTCTTTGGCCGATCTTCGGGCTCATACTGCGGCGGATAGCTATCATCTTACGATTGTACGTCCGAAGGGCGCGCGGACGTCCTCTTCGGGACGAGCGGGCGAGGCGATGACGATTTCCAACGTCCGCGACGACACATCCTATGCGACGCTTGTTAATCAGGCCGTGCGCCGGGCCCCGGCCAAATGCAATCTCGTGCTGCTCATCGACGGCGGGGTGTCGCCGACCGCACCCGACTGGTTGGAACGCCTGGTGGAATCCGCACTGATCCCCGAGACCGGAGCCGTAGCGCCGAAGACGATCTATGCCGACGGGAGCGTTCGCCATGCCGGAATAGCGATCGCCCCAGACGATCAGTTCAGCTACATCGCACGCTTTGTGCAGCGCGACGACCCTCGGCAAATGACCGATGTTGACCGACTCGACGGGTTGCGAGAGGTGTCGATCGTCTCACGCCACTGCATGCTATTTCGTCGTTCTGTATTTGCCGACAACGGCCTGCTCAACGCAGAACTGGGTCCCGAGGCTGCGGACATCGATTTTTGCTGTCGCTTGCAACGCTCCGGCCTGGGTGTGCTGTTGGATGGTCGAGTCGTCATGCTACACCCCGACCCTAGGCCGCGCTGGACAAGGGTCGTGCCCGAGGATGATTTGGTGGTTCTACGAGCAAACCACAGTCATCTGCTGGTGGGCGGCGAGCGTTTCTGGGGTCCACCTGTCGGCACTGTCGCTGGATCCGGACGGGACGGGTTTGTCACGATCGTATTGCCACCGATTCAAGAGCGCTAGGGTGCCCAAGTCATCGAGATCGCTGGTTCTGGCCGCGCCGTTCTTTCATCGGCGGACCGTAAGGAGGATGCTTTCTAGGAAATCCGAACGAGTTGGACCATCAAGTTCTGCCACGCCGATCCCGCGGAGACCGATCAGGAACTGCCTGGGATCAGATAGTGAATGTTGGGTGACGGGCCCGTCCAGTTCGAGCTCGACTGAAACCACACCCTCGGCTTCGACATGTCCCTCGAAGCGCAAGAGGCTGTCATGGATATCGGCGCCCAAGGTCGGCAGCGTTGCGACAGGTTTACGCCCGACATCACGCCCGTTGACCCTGACCGTCAATGAGACCAGTGAAGATGGATCGCTCGTACAGATCGACAGGTAGACTAATACGGGCGTGCCTTGCCGCACATCGGATCGGAAGCGCACGATACCCTTTTGACCCTTCATCCACGCGCCGAATTGCTCGACATCGTAGAAGTCGTCACGCACCAACGATTCCGAAACATCGGAAAAATACCAGGTCGGATCTTCTAGATGCGATGGTGGGCTGGTGAGCACGAAATTTCCGGGCGCAATCAGCGGTGCCATCGCGACGCGTGCGGGAGCGGTCGACAGGGTATCGACCTGATGGACGAAAGCTTGGCCGACATCGTCCCATGAGCGAGGTCGAAACCGTTCCTGAATGAGTTCGCGCCGACTTTGTAGATAGTCCGGTTGTGTGATCATGCGGCGAACGACCGCTACTCCTGTCCCGATGTCGTTGGGATCGACATAGTCCACAAAGAATTCGCCGACCTCGGGTATCGAACTCGTATTCGAGGCAACGCAAGGTGTTCCGTGCATCAGACTTTCGCCGACTGGTAGGCCCCACCCTTCAACGAAGCTGGTGAAGACCGTGAAACGGGCTTTGGCGTAGATGCCGTTGAGTTCAGCATCGTCCAAGTCGTGCACGACATGCACCTTGCCGTCCAGGTAGGCCGTTTCCTCCAGCAACCGGTACAGTGAATCGTTCCGCCAACCTTTACGCCCTACAAAGACCAGATGCGGGACCTCGACGCCCTCTTGGATCAGATACTGCCAGACACGAACGACGTAGATGTGATTTTTTCGACCCTCGACCGTGGAAACGTAGGCGACGAATGGCGTGTCGGTCAGATCTGCCAGGGATGCTGGCCAACCTATGCCCGTGTCATCGCGTGTCAGCTTATGGGCGAGCGGTACGGTCGCGGTGGGAAGAAGCGCCAGCCCTTCGGCCACTATGAGGTCACACAGCGCAAGACGCGTATATTCGGAGATCGTCAAGAAGAAGTCGGCGAACTCCAGCATTTGCGAAAGGCTTCGACAAAAATCTCGCGTCAGTTCCGGCACGCAGAACTGTGGATGTGTCAGCGGAATGAGATCGTAGACGTAAACGCCGATCTTCGCACCTGCCCGTTTGGCCGGCCACAAGGTCTTTGGCGTGCTTCCCAAAGCCCAGAAAGCCCCCAATACAATCAGCGTATGCCCACGACCAACGACTACCGGTTGAGCCGAGAGTGTGCATCGCAGCAAAAGCCCCTGCAGAACCAACGGATCGACATTGTCACTGGTAGCATGTTCGATGACCGCGGCAAGTTCCGGCTTTCCGATCAGAGCGAACTGCTCGGGCCCGACACGCCCCAATGCACCCGACAGCAGAAACCCCGTTTGATCTGAGGCCTGTTCAATCAGATACCGAGCAATCCCGGCCTGGACGCGCTGAATTCCACTCAAGGTGGCGTGATGGTGAAGGTAGCCGATCATATCTTGTAACGAATACAGGGTCATACCCGTCGGCAGAGTAAGTGACGGCACGGACGTCTGATTCCGCTCGGTCGAATTCGCCAGGCTGCTGCTGTCGAGTGAGAGGCCCCGTGACAGGGCATCCAGTATCAGATGGATTGCTGACGTTTCATCGCCGGACCTGATCAACGAACGCACGAGATGATTATGGGCATCGGACGATGACGGTGCCAATCGGATAGCTTCACGATATGAATCAGCGGCATCCTTTGGGAATCCTGCTTCGTTGAGCGCGTGCCCATGCTGCACCCAGACACCCGAATCCTGGGGTTTGAGTTGCAGATAAAGCCTGTAGGTCTCAACAGCCTGACTCCATCGTCCAGCGTCGCGGTTGAGGTTTCCCTCGCGCCTCAGACGGGCGGCTCGTCCTCTCGGCAGAAGTCCCAGCTGACGCAATATACGCTTGACCATGTTTCGTCTCATCCGGCACCCGTGGCAGCAGGGCTTGGCCTAGCCATTTTTGTCCACCATGTGTAGGTGCAACTCCTCCTATGGGAGCCGAAGTTAGAATTTACGCTTTTTCGAATGTGGAGGGGGGGTCAGACGACGCCGCCAAGCATTTCAGGGACCGGAGACCCATATGAAGTTAAACCAAAGTACCCTCGACGCATTCGTCGCTGAAGCTGATCGTCTGGGTGGCCCGGGCGCTCCGGAGTGCGAGTCGTTCTGGGCACAACTTCAATATGAACCCACCCTTGTCATGGACCAGTCTCTGGATCCCTTTTCAGACGCCTATGCTGCGCAACAACTCGAACTCCACCGTGAAATTTCAGGGCGTGCATTCGACCAGAAGGCCAACGAGCAGACGGCACTCGACATCGCTGCCCATGCGGCGGCTCCGAACCCTTACAACCATCCAGACCCCAGTGCCCTAGCTCTGCATATTGAGAGATTGTCGCGCGCTATTCGCCTAGCCAAGCCAAAGGTCGGGGCACGCCTTCTGGACATGGGGTGCGGGTGGGGTTTGTCATCCGAAGTTTTCGCCTATATCGGCTTGAACGTGACGGCCGTCGATATCAACCCGTCATTCGTCGCTCTCGTGAACGAGCGAGCGGCCAGATCCTCGCGTTCCATAACGGCGACCTTGGGAACGTTCGACGACTACACTCCCACAACACCGGTCGATGTCATCCTGTTCTACGAGTGCCTCCACCATGCCGTGCGGCCCTGGACCGTACTCGGGCGACTCGTGGAATGGCTGAATACTGACGGATCGGTCGTTCTTGCCGGTGAGCCGATCAACAGCCTGTGGTGGACGTCGTGGGGTATGCGTCTGGATCCCCTGTCCGTTTATTGCATGCGTAAATTCGGTTGGTTCGAGAGCGGATGGTCTCTCGAATTCATGCGCGATGTCTTTGCGCGTTGTGGACTGTCGCTCACGGTCGTCCAGGATCCGGATCCGAGCCTTGGCCATTTCCTGATCGGAAAGCCAATGCGGAAGGACATCACGGGCGAACAGTTCTTTCAGACGACGGCCTCGGAAGGCTCCTCCTCGGACGGCAAGTGGGGCGTAATCGCCGGAAATGGCTGGTTCGATGTGAACTTCCCGCCCAAGACATCGCGTGCCCGGATTCATCTCCACAGTTTCAGGCCCGCTCCAATCTCTCTCATGATGGCGGTGGAAAACAACGTCCTCATCAATCAAACTGTTTCAGCAGGCTTGACCGTGATCGACATCGAACGGACATCCGATCGTGTTCGCGTCATTTTCGATGCCGAAAAATGGGCGCCTGGCGAGGAACTTGGAAACAACGACACCCGCCACCTAAGTCTTCACGTCGAATCAGTTAGTTATCGGTAGATAATAACTTTATTTCCTCTCTCATAACCGGCTCGATAAAACGTCTCGTCAATCAAACAGTCGCGGATTTCGCCAACCATGTAGCCCGTCCACGATAGTCTGCGGGTGCCCACCGTGCTCAAAAAGTTTCAAAATGGCCGGACGCTCTACTTCAAGGGTCCACCCTGCATCCATAAGGAAGTCGAATAGCTTGCCTTCAATGCTGCGGCTGTGGGTGCCGATTACCATATAGGCAACCTTGTCGTTGAGCAGATCAATGGATTTCAGAACGAGATCCAGTTCGCCACCCTGAATGTCGATATGAAGCAAATCGATACGGTCTCTTCCATCGATCAATCGATCGAGTGAGAACATATCCAGGATCGCGAACCCGCCTTCAGCCTTTGCGCGATCAATGTCGGGGTCCGACACATCCAACATGGGCTCCCGGCCCCAATTAGGAGCTGTTCCATCAGCGTGGGGAAACAAGGCCGTGCCATTGGTCGCGGCGGCGATTCCCTCATGAAGCACCCAATCTGAAGCGGCAAACCCGTTACGCTGCAAAGCCTCCACTGCGTATCCCAAAAAATTCGGATCGGCTTCAACGCCGACCAGATCGACATGCCTTCCCGTACGTCGGGCCGCCTTTCCCATGCAGTTGACCCAGCACCCCCAACCGCAACCCAATTCGATCATTGCAAAGGTGCTCTGGCTGAGTTCAACAGCACGAAGCGTGGCCGCCCATTCCGCTACGTCAGCATGCCAATTTGCTGGCAGCGGCAGCCCCTCAATAGACCCTGCCGTATGAGACAGTATCTCGGGGTGAACGGCAGGGTCGATGGATACATCCAGAAAATTTGTTAGGAAACCTGGCCTCGCTTCGCGATCTTTAACTTCGTGGCGCTGAATCATTGCTGTCGAATCAAAGACAGAGTGGTGGTGGGACAGGGCGTGAATCATGCTTTTTCCTCTAATATATTACGCTACAGTTGCACTTACTGCCATTTCATTGACTGCAGCGCGACATTCATATCGGCGGTAGGTTACGTATCTCCGCTAGCGTTAACGGCAAGCTGATTGGTGGGTCAACCATCAAACCCGAAGCCCGCGCTCAATCAAGAACGAAGGCGGGCTCAAACTTCCATCCAGAGATCAAATCGGGTGCGCCGCGGCAGGCCAACCCGCTCTGTCTCGGTCGCCCCTTCCCCTCAGACGAACCATCACCCTCCGTCGTCGTGTCCGGTTTCCTGCGTCGGCGGGGGATGGTCGAGGTTGCCATCGTCGGCGTGGATCACTTTCAGTGCGTGATCGCTGGACCACGACAGCGCTGTCAGGCGATCCAACGGCGACAATGGGCCTGCCTCGGTCGCGTCCGGCATGGACACGACCATCGGGCTAAGTCCGTCCAACGCAGGCAGAACAAAGGCGTCATCGGCGGACTTGAAGTCGATCACGATGTCCGCTGGGTCATAGGCGACCAGAGCGGGATTGACCTGGGCGACACCGACGGTCTTGGCGTCGGACGAAGCGTCGTCGGCCAGAACCAGAACTTGCGGACCGTGGTCCAGGTGTTTGTTGCCATCGGCCCCGGTGGGAGCGCTGTTGAATGTGGAGTCAATGGTGCGAATACCGCCTGACCACAGAGGGGCAGTCAGCGCGATGTGCTCGGGGCTTTCCGAAAAGTCGAACAGCAGTTCGCCCCGGCTCTTTCCGCCGTTCAGGGCGGCAACGTGGAAGGCGATACCTGCCGGATCGCCCTCGCGATCTAGGCAGAATCGATACAGCTGTTCGACATAGGCCTGGTTGGACAAGGCTCCATAGCGGGCCTGAAACTCCGGCGAAGCGGCGAAGGCAGAGGCGACGAAGGCATTGGCCCGGGCGATCAAACTCAAACTGCCGGCCTCGATCAGCCCCGCGTTGAACTCCAGCCCAGCCTGATCAGGCCCTCGGTCAAGAGCGGCATCATAAAGCCGCATGACCTCGTCCGGAATCCCACTGATGTCAAAGCTCAGCACGCCATCAACCAACCACAGTTCCTCGATCGACACGAGGGTGTCAATTCTACCTTTGGGGCCGCCGCTCACCGAGGTCATCGAGACCCAGTACTGCCGGCGGATGCCCGCATAAGCAGCGGTATCCATACCCATGCCGCCGGTCTGAAGGTCGCTTCCACCATATCCGCGAAGGACATCATTGATGGGAGCACCCAGAATGCCGCTGCCGGTGGAACAGACGGTCTGGTCGTCGCCGTCACTGCCGTGGACGATGACCAGACTATCCAGAATGTTCACCGTCTCGAACTCCAAGGCGGTAATGCCGGAATAGCCGCTCTGTTGTAGCCAAACCGTCTGGACAGTAAGGTTTACGCCCTGGTCGGAGTCTCGGATTTCGAGACGGTCAACTCCGTCACCGCCTTCGATGCAGTCGTCGGATGGTGTGGCGAATAGCGCCGGCGAGACCGTGTCGTTCCCCGATCCCGCTGTGACCTAGCTCAATCGTTAGGCCCCTCCCTGTTCCAGCGGCGAAACATTGACGTGTCATTGCCGGAACCTTCGTCGAGCGTCAGAGCGCCCAGATCGCCGCGAACCAGATCGTTTCCAGCCCCGCCGACCAGGATTTCAGCGCCCGCAAAACCCGTAAGCTCGCCATTCCCATCGTCGCCTTGAAGTGTATCGCTGGCGGCCGAGCCCAGATTACGGTCATTCCCGTTGCCGCCCCGAACAATGTCGTTGCCACTAAATGTGAGTGGTCCGTCGGTGGTCGATGCGGCCCAGATCAGATCATCACCGTCGTCGCCCTCGATGACGTCATTGCCGCGGCCGCCGACCAGCACATCATTCCTGGCGCGTCCGAAAATCTGGTCATTGCTGTCGCCGGACGCGATCAGATTGGCTCCATCGCTACCGCTCAGAGTGTCGTCGAACGTGCCGCCATAGATGTCCTCGATGGCCACAAGGGTATCGCGCCCGGCACCGATCGTGTTCTGGGCTCCGTTGACGGCCAAATCGACTGTGACGCCGGACGCAACATCAAAATAGCGCGCGACATCGCCGCCATTGATGAGCATCGTTCTAGAAGAATTGGGCTGCCGCTATCCCCCCGCGCCGCCGTTTAGGAGATCGTCGCCTGTGCCACGGTCCAGGATGTCGAACTCCCCGTCTTCACCGATAAGACGGTCGTTACCAACTCCTCAGACCAAAGTATCAAAAGGAGTGCCCCCGACGAGAACGTCGTCGCCGGCCCAGCCATCAATCTGGTCGTTGCCGCCTAGTCCGTTGATCGTGTCGGCGTATGCAGTCCCGACAGACACGTCATTCCCGTTCGTACCGTTCACCCTGACGGCTAACGTCCTTGTGGAGGACTGGAAACGGAGACCCTTGACGCATCTCTTCCATCAGCCTCTCTTTGGCTGGCATTCTTTATCGCCGGGCCATGTCAGACAATCATTCAGGGCCAACGACAGGGTCGGCTTACTCCACTTATGCGAGCATGTTGGGTTCGTCGATGCTGTTAAAAGTCGTCCTAGGTGTTAATTCCCGACTCAGGTCGTCGCGACGGAGCGCGTTCCAGACCTTTGTCTCCCATCGTGACCGACCATCGGCACAGTCGGCCGACAGCCTGCCATCCCCGTTCTCTCCAGCTCTCGAACGAGTCATCATAGGCTTTGAGGGCTGCGTCGCTGTCCAACGCGGCGGGGTCAAGGCGGGGGCTTAGCCTCGACGGTCCGTTAAGAGGCCGGCGGCGGGGAGATCGCGGCGTGCGGCACCTTGCTAGAGCAGCTGGAAACAAGCGCGAACTGTGCGCCGATTAGAAGGGCGGAGATCTGACCTTTAATGGATCCACGCAGCCTCATAGCCTCCTACTGAATCAGCCAGCCGTCGTGATCGCTGGTGCGAGACCATAAGGTAGGCTCGTCGAGAGCGCCGCCCTCGCCCATCGGTAAAGTCAGCATCCTGTTGCCGTTGAGGGACGGCAGCGAATCCTGTTCCAGCGCGACGGTGTCTGGAGGATCAGCTGCTGGCACGACCAACGGGCTAAGTCCGTCCAACGCAGGCAGAACAAAGGCGTCATCGGCGGACTTGAAGTCGATCACGATGTCCGCTGGGTCATAGGCGACCAGAGCGGGATTGACCTGGGCGACACCGACGGTCTTGGCGTCGGACGAAGCGTCGTCGGCCAGAACCAGAACTTGCGGACCGTGGTCCAGGTGTTTGTTGCCATCGGCCCCGGTGGGAGCGCTGTTGAATGTGGAGTCAATGGTGCGAATACCGCCTGACCACAGAGGGGCAGTCAGCGCGATGTGCTCGGGGCTTTCCGAAAAGTCGAACAGCAGTTCGCCCCGGCTCTTTCCGCCGTTCAGGGCGGCAACGTGGAAGGCGATACCTGCCGGATCGCCCTCGCGATCTAGGCAGAATCGATACAGCTGTTCGACATAGGCCTGGTTGGACAAGGCTCCATAGCGGGCCTGAAACTCCGGCGAAGCGGCGAAGGCAGAGGCGATCTGCAGAAGGGTGATGCCGGAATCGAGCACAGCCAGATTCCCCGCTAGACCCGCTGAATCCGGCAGCCGGTCGAAGGTGGCGTCATACAGGCGTGCGATCTGTAGTGCCTCGCGATCGGGCGTCCACAGACCTTGGTTCAGCGTCGGCTGGGTGAGGGTGCGATGCTCTGGGCTTTCCGAAAAATCAATCACCAGCTGACCCCGACTCTTACCGGCATTCAGCGCTTGAACATGGAAGGCGATGCCTGGGGCATCGCCTTCGCGGTCAAGGCTGAAGCGGTAAAGCTGCTCCACAAAGGCCTGATTGGACAAAGCGCCGTAGCGGTTCTGAAACTCGGCAGAGGCCACGAAGGCATTGGCCAGAGCGATCAGGCTCAAACTGCCAGCCTGGATCAGCCCCGCGTTGAACTCCAGCCCGGCCTGATCCGGCCCTCGGTCCAGAGCGGCATCGTAGAGGCGCATGACCTGGGCCGGGATGCCATCGACATCGAAACTGAGCGCCCCGTCGACGAACCGGAATTCCTCGACCCGGCTGATCGTGTCGGTCCCGCCTTCGGGTCCGCCAGTGACGCTGGAGATCGTGGCCCCGTACTGGCGACGGACGCCCGCGTATTGCGCCACATCGAAGCCGTCGCCGCCGTCGATCCGGTCCGAGCCTGCGCCGCCATTCAAGGTATCTGCGCCGGAGCCCCCGGTCAGGGTATCGTTCCCGGCCTCACCGTTCAGTGTGGAGCCCAGGAAAAACGTGGGAACAACCGGAGCGCTGGGGATCGAGATATTGAGCTGATAGGTCGCGCCGGCAGGGGGCGGGCCTGATGCGAAGACAGCCCCCGTGCCGCTTTCAATCCACTGGGAGACCTGGATGTAATAGGTCCCGGCTGTGGTGAAGGTATAGCTGATCAGGGAATCGGTCGATGCCCCCCCGTCGCCGGTTCCGGTCGCGGCATCGTCGTTCTGGGTCAGTTCTACCCCGTTTGCATCAAACAGCCGAAGGGCGGCATCGAACGAGGCGTTGTCGATGTCGAACCGGACGACGTCGCCTGCGGCAACCGTCACGGCGTAGAACTCTACCCCGCCGTGGGACGTGCCGAGGATCGTCGCATGCGGGATAGTCGTTGCGTTCTCCACGCCGGCGCGCGCCTGAAGGTCAAAGGCCCCCGCAGTGTTGACGGCTGTGGCAATCGTCGCGTTCGCCGTCGCGCGAGCCTTGACGATATCCGGCGCACCCCCGGCAACTCCGGGGGCACCTGCGATCAGGGTATCGTTGCCTCCACCGCCATTCAGTGTATCGACCCCGCCGCCGCCTAGGATCGTATTCGCCAGGGCATCGCCGGTCAGGACATCGTTGAACACTCCACCCCGGACTTCTTCAAAGCCCGTCAGGGTGTCACTGCCCGCCGCGCCTGTGGCGACGCCGGTCGTCAGATTGACCTGCACGCTTCCCGGGGCGCCGGAATAATCGGCGACATCGAACCCGGCCCCGCCATTGAGCGTGTCATTGCCAAGCCCGCCCGTGACGAAGTCGTTTCCATCCCCGCCAGCGATGGTGTCATTGCCGGAGCCCCCGTTCAGGGTGTCATTGCCACCCAGCCCGTTCAGGGTGTCGTTTCCGCCCAGACCATTCAGCGTGTCATTGAACGTGGTCCCATCCATCACATTATTGAGGATATCGCCGCTCAACGTCAGCGCTCCGGAGGTCCCCGCCGCTATTGTCTGGTCAGAGAAGCGCAAGAACTCGACGTTGACGAGGGTGTCTGTTCCTTCAGCAACACTGGTTACCGTGACCGTCTGGCCATTAACAGTGATGGTGTAGTTGGACCGCGCGCCGCTGAACACAGCCGTGTCGCTGCCGAGGCCGCCGTCGATGAAATCATTGCCCGCATTGCCGGTCAGAACATTGTTGGCGGAGTTGCCGATCAGCCGGTCTGAATCAGACCCGCCGATAGCGTTCTCGATGATTGCGCCAAGAGCAATCGCGACATTGCCCGTCAGGCCACCGACGTTCGAGAAGGCCCCCTGACGGAGGTCGATCACCTGGGTCTGGGCGTAGCCCGAGAAGTCCATCGTATCGACACCGCCGGCGTCCCAGATCGCAAAGATCAGGACGCTGCTGCTGTTGTTGGCGTTGAACCAGGGTTGCACGGCCGTCGAGTTGAACCCGTAGACGGTATCGCCTGTTCGGGTCGTCATGTTTGCACCATAGAGGCGCTGGGCTGCGGCGATATCATCCAGGAGCGGCACAGCCGAATAGCGTTGCGACCCGAAATCTCCGCCCGTATTGCGCTCGCTGAAATAGCTCATCACCGTAAACTGGCGCGAATCCTCGAAATAGTTCGCGTCATTTGTATAGGTGATCGACCCGCCTTCAGACGCATTATAGTCAGCAGGGTGTCTCAGGCCGAGGGCGTGACCGATCTCGTGCGTCAGAACCTGCTGGCCATAGCCGAGAATGACCGGGGCCTGGTTGTAGAGAAGCGTACTGTTGATCCAGACGTCGCCGGCGTTCGACGAAATCTCACGGGAGCCCGGCAGATAGGCAAAGGCCGCAGCGCCGGACTGACCGGCCGAATAGTTGGCAAACAGAATCGTCGCATCGTTGGAGTAGTTCACCTCGCCGACGACCCCACTGACCCGCTGGAAGATGATGTTGGCGACATCCGACCATGAGGCCAGGGCCTGCAGGGTGGCGGCGATCTGGAAATCAGTAAACCGCGAGAAGCCGGTCGTATCGGTCGGCATCGTGGTCGGCGCCGTCGTACGGAAAGCAAAAGTTATTGTCAGAGGCTGACCCAGCCCGACGCCACCGGCCCAATTCAGGTTGCCTCTGGTGATCTGGGCACCGGCGTCCAATGTGCTGAGCGAGGCCCGCCCATTGGGGCCAAAACCGCCGCGATCATCCGCGCTGAGAATGTCGAGGGGGTCCGGTGTTCCGCCGTCGAACACTGCGTGGAAGCTGCCGCAACCGGCGCAAAGGCCGTAGTCAGCGACATTACCGAAGGGCGACAACGCCTTGCCGGATCCTCCTCCGCTACCTCCGCCTTCTACAAAGCGGCCGGAGCCGTAATCGGACTGTTCACTGAAACCATCCAGATACCGGGTAACAGGCATGATCCGTCCTCATCGCTTGGCATTGGTCGGCATCCACCGTAGCGAGAGATCAACAAAGGACAAGCATGGCTGTGGTCGCAGCAACGGAATTGATGCTTGCTGATTTGTTAAGTCATCGAAGCCCCGTCACAGCGACGTTGGCTAGCCCTCCAGCCCTGCCGGTGTCACAGACCTGCGCAAAAGCGGCCATGATGTGGTAGAATGAACTGGCAAGTGCTGGTTCGTCGATGAAACCGCCACGGGGTAACTGCTTGTCTCTCCACAAGCCTTCCGGCGTAAGATACATCCAGATCGCCCGCTGGGCTGCTGCTGCATCCGCGAGCAGCGCAACACGATCGCGATCAGTGGCGACCTCACCGAGGATCAATGCGGCTTTGAGCCACTCGGTCTGCGGCCATAGTCGGGCACGATTGCTGCGGGCAGTCATGTCGTCGTTCATGGCGTCTATTGCGACAGTCGGGCGCTCGGTGATTCCCCGGCGTCCATTCTCGTAAAGTCGCCGCGCCGCCTGCAGGGCAGCGTCATCCCCACGCAGTCGAGCGTATCGCGCCAGAAGCCAGGCCCATTCAAACTGATGCCCTGGCTCGACGAGACGCCCGTCGTCGCCGGGTGCAGGTGCCCAATCCGCGCCGAAGAACTCCCGCAGGAAGCCGCCACGAGCATCGATGAATATGGTCATTGCGAGGGTCGCGATACGATCCGCAAGGCCAGCCCACCCCGCATCACCTCCAGCTTCTTCCCAGGCAAGGGCAGCCTCGAACAGATGCATGTGGGCGTTGGACTGATAGGGATGGTCGCCGGCTTCAAGGAAGGCATCATTCGGCAGGACCTTTGCCATCAGGGCATCGCGGACACGCAAGGCGCGCACTTCCAGGTCCGGATCGGCAAGGCCCACCCGGCGCGCTGTGGCGAGGGCGAACAGAAGAAAGGCCTGATCGTACAGCATCGCTGTATCATCCAGTGGAGCGCTCTCCGCCGTCAGGACGGCCCGGCACAGGCCGTCCTCCCGCAGATAGTCCGCATAGAGCTTGGTGAGGCCCGCCGAAACGATGCGCTTCCAGG
The DNA here is from genome assembly GCA_003241825.1 of Alphaproteobacteria bacterium. GTDB lineage: Bacteria > Pseudomonadota > Alphaproteobacteria > Caulobacterales > Caulobacteraceae > Brevundimonas. Next base: position 11,306 of record QBLX01000013.1, on the reverse strand, counting down.
GTCCGCTCCAGCCGAGCGCTCCAGCCTGGGCATAGACATAGATCTGGCGAGCCTGGACGCGGGCGCGGCGCGACGACGAGAAGGTTCGGCCGTCCAGGCTCAAGGCCTCCGCAAAGCCACCGTCTTCTCCCTGACCCACGGTACTCCACAGAGGCAGGGCATTCAGTCTCAGCCAGTCCGCAAAGCGTTTCGTGCCATCGCCAAGGGACTCGGGCGTTGCTCTCGTAAAATCAAGATGTCGTGGCGAAACCGCCCGGATGCGCTCGACTACCCGCTTGACGTCCTGCGAGCGCGCGAGGTCACAAACGAGGATCGCATCGGCTTCCGCAATAATGGCCAGGTTGCGGACGCCCATAGCGGCAACCATCACGCCGTCGCCCGCACGAACAAGACACCCTTCTGCGTCCTCGAAGATATGCTGCCCCGTGTCGCCCTCGCCGCTGGCGTGGATGGCATCCCATGCGCCGAGGTCGGACCATGCGAAATCAACCTCGAGCACCGAGGCAAGACCCGTCTTCTCCATGACCGCGTAGTCGATCGATATGCGAGGTGCCGAAGAAAAAGCCGGACCCAGCACCTCGATGGAGGCCGCCCGGTCTGTTGGAACGGCAGCACGCGCAGCGCTCTCGACGGCGGGTGCGAAGCGCACAAGCTCGCTCAACAGGCTGGTCGCGGACACAATGAAGTTTCCACTGTTCCAGAGGTATCCGGACTCAATGTAGCTGGCTGCCATCAGGACGTCCGGCTTCTCCTGAAATGCCTCCACGGCCGACAGGCCCGGGCCCGAGGTCCGGATATAGCCGTATGCCGAAGACGGCTCGGTCGGCGTAATACCAAGGGTGACAATCCGTCCCGCACCCGCCGCCGTCACGCTGTCACGAACGGCCTGGCGAAAGGCGTCGTGATCCGGCACGTGGTGATCGGAGGCCACAAAGGCGATGACACCCTCCGGATCGACGGCCTGTACCCATACGGCCGCCGCCGCCATGGCCGGCGCGGAATCGCGTGCTTCAGGTTCCAGCAGGACCTGGGCCTCGACACCAATCTCGTCGAGCTGGTCTACGATCCAGTCCCGGTGACTCACGCCTCCGACAATGACAAGGTGCCCCCCACCTTCTGCGAGCGGCGCAATACGCAGCGCCGTCTCCTGAAACAAGGACCGATTTCCCGCCAGAGGGATGAACTGTTTGGGACGCGAGGGCCTGGAAGCGGGCCAGAGACGGGTCCCCGAACCACCGCACATTATAACCGGGAATATTGCCATGGGCGGGTGTGTAGCGACATATTGCCCGGTAAGAAAGCCGCAGGATAGACCACCGCACCACGGTTCGACCATCACGTTGGAGCGCCTTTTCAGGTGATTGTCTCGCCCCAGGCCGTTGGTCCATGAACTCCAGACTTCATCGTCTTTATGCCCCAGAAGCATCGCTCATGCGGTCCTCGGTATGCATCAAATCGTAACGTCCTCCTTTGCCGGAAGCCTTGTGGCGCGCGGAGCAGCACCGCCCACGACCCTGAAGCCGCCAATGCCGGACAATCCGTTGGGTTTCTGGCGAGGCGGGCGAGTCCATCACCAGAAGCATGGTCGACATTTCAGACCATCTCGAACTATGGGGACACGCCCGGACTGAGGGCAACTCTGGACCATATTCGCGAAGCACTCGTCGCCCTCCCCGAGTTGAAGTGATCTCGCTGATGTCGGACACTGCAAAGGGTGGGCATCGGAGTGGACTGCCAATGAACGACCCGACAAAATATTCGGCACCCTCGCTCGATGATTTCGCGTCCCTGGCCAAGGCAGCGTTCGATGCCCTGCCCGACACATTTCGCTCCGCAGCGGGCGAAGTCGTCATTCGCATCGACGACTTCGCTTCCGAGGACATTCTCGCCGAATTCGGGATGCAGGACCCGTTCGAGCTCACGGGCCTTTACCACGGCGTGGACATCGGCAGTCGCGACAGCCTGGGCCCCGCTCCGGAGCCCTCGCGCATTTTCCTCTATCGGCGGCCCATCCTCGACGAATGGTGCGAGCGCGGGGATGTGGCCCTGTCTGATCTGATCGCCCACGTGCTGATCCACGAGATCGGCCACCATTTCGGCCTGACGGACGATGATATCGATGCCATCGAGGACGATGACTGAAGTCTGGCGAATGTCGATGCCTGTAAATCGCCGCTGTCTTGCGCCATAAGCTGCGTTCAAGCCGTTTGCGCCGGACGGGTTCCGACGCATGCAGCAGCGTCCTTACTCAGAAATTCCGCGATGAAGTTCCTCGACCAGGCCAAGATCTATATCCGCTCAGGCAATGGCGGGGCGGGCTCCGTCTCGTTCCGGCGCGAGAAATTCATTCCCAATGGCGGGCCGGACGGCGGTGATGGTGGCCATGGCGGCCACGTCTGGATCGAGGCGGTCGACGGTCTGAACACCCTGATCGACTATCGCTACCAACAGCATTTCAAGGCCCCTACCGGCGCTCACGGGCAGGGTCGCCAGATGCACGGGGCCAAGGGCGAGGATGTCGTCCTCAAGGTCCCGGTCGGCACCCAGGTCCTGTCCGAGGACAAGGAATCCGTCGTTCTGGACATGGTGGAGGTAGGCCAGAAGGAACTGCTGCTCAGCGGCGGAAACGGCGGGTGGGGCAATGTTCGTTTCAAGGGACCCATCAACCAGGCACCCCGGCACGCCAATCCTGGCCAGGAAGGCCAGGAGAAATGGATCTGGCTTCGGCTGAAGCTCATTGCGGACATCGGTCTCGCTGGTTTGCCCAATGCCGGGAAGTCGACATTCCTCGCTGCGGCCTCTGCTGCGAGACCCAAGATCGCCGACTACCCCTTCACGACGCTGGCACCCAACCTCGGCATGGTGGACCTAAGCCCCGGCGAACGGTTCGTCATCGCCGACATCCCCGGTCTGATCGAGGGGGCTTCGGACGGAGCGGGCCTGGGGACACGGTTCCTCGGACATGTGGAACGTTCGGCGTCGCTGATCCATCTTGTCGACGGCACGCAGGACGACGTCGCCGAAGCGTATCGCATCATCCGCCACGAACTGGATGCCTATGGCGAGGGCCTGGCCGACAAGCACGAGATCGTCGCCCTGAACAAGATCGATGCCCTGACGCCGGAACTGCGCGTCGAGAAGGCTGCCCTCCTGGCCAAGGCGTCGGGCAAGGTCCCGATGCTGGTCTCGGGCGTCTCGGGCGAGGGCGTGCCGGAGCTGCTCCGCGCCGCCTGGCAAGAGGTCCGCAAGACCCGTGGCGAGATCGACGAAGAGGGCCGCGCTTTCGTCAGCTACGAAGACTGGGCTCCCTAGACCCGGGGCTCTGTCTTTCTCCGGAACGGCTTTCAAAATGCGGGATGGTCAGTTCTGGGTCATCCATGCCGTCCCGTTTCGCCGGCGCATCGGGAACCGTTGGCTCATGCGCGATACGGATGAGAGCGGGGCCAGAGGGTCCTGCAGGTCGCAGCAGACGTTGCCCGGCGTACAGAGCGCCGGCACCGGACGCGGCACCAGTCAGGAAGATCAGGAGCCCCCCGACAGGACCCTCCCACCACCGCGCCGTGCCATAGATGATCGGGGCGGCTGCCGTCTGAGTCAGGCGGGCGGGCTGTCCGGTTCCGGGCGGAGCCAGTGCAACCAGGACCGAGCCCCGCGCGAGTTCGGCCGCCATGTTGGACCTCGGCATCAGGGCCAAGGCTCCGGCCCGGGACCGCATCAGGGCGACATCCTGATCGAGCGCCGCCGTGCCAAACTCATTCAACAGGGCTTGGGAGGTGAAGGCACCTTCTGCCGAAAAGCTCATGGTGCCGTCGATGGCCGGATCGATCGACAGCTCCCGCGAAAGCGCCCCGCCGACCACCGCTTCCGCCACCTCGGCGATCGGTGCTTCGGTAAAGCTGAGCACGTAGAACTGGGCCGAGGGTTGGACGGCCACGGCAGGGGGAGCCTTGGCCTCGGCAAGGGCAGGGCCAATACCGGAAACCCCGACGACCCAGACGAGTCCCGACAACAGGACGAAGAGGCCCAGGCGCATCCACGCTCCATGCCCTGCGGTCAAGACAGGACGATGACGACCCGTTGAAGCCCTATTCCAGACCGTCATCGGTAACGACAAAGGGACGTCCCTCGTTCATCGCCGAGGACGCCCGCTCTTCCTGCACAGTGTGCCAGCGACGGAGCCGCTCGAAGTCGATCGTGTGGCCGGGTTCGGAGTCGAGCCAGTGTTCAAAATCCCTGACCTGCTGGCGATAGTCCGGCGCGCCCTGCTCCGGCAAGGGCGGTACGGTCGGCAGCTTCTGCGCGACCTCGGGCGGGATAGGATAGTCACCGGCGGACGTGGTCAGGATCATGATTGCGACCCTATGACAGTGCTGGTGATCCGGAAAGCCGGGAATCACGACAGGGAAATTTCCTTGCGGACCTTGCTCGATCGGAAGCCTGCTTCCAGCACCTCCATGACCTCCCGTGCCTGGTCGGCTGGCACAGGATTGGGGGCGAGACCGCGGATGGCCTGACCCAGGGCCGCATAATAGGCCGGGTAATCTCCCGTTGGGCCGGCGTAAGGTTCCAGAATTCCGCCTTCGCGTGCCAGGGTGCCTGGCGAAGGGTCCGCGCCCCAGTTCGCACCGCCGGGCATTTCACCCGCCTTGAGGGCTTCCTCCTGCGGATCCAGCCCCGAGATGACAAAACTGCCCCGGTCGCCATGAACCGCAAAACGGAAAGGCGCGGCCGAACTCAGCATGTCTGCATGCAGGACGACCCGAAGCCGCTCGTAGCGCAGAACGGCATGTGCATAATCGTCGGCACCGACCCCGGCCCGCTGTGCCTGGATATCGGCGGTAATGCCGAGAGGCCGCCCGAACAGGACCAGAGCCTGATCGATGAGATGGGGGCCAAGATCGTACCAGATACCGGCACCCGGCGTGTCCCGCTCGCGCCAACGGTCGCGGCGCTCGGGGCGGAACCGGTCAAACCGGCTTTCGAACCGCCCGACCCTTCCCAGGGCGCCCGCCTCGACGAGGTCCTTCACCGCCAGGAAGTCGGCGTCCCAACGGCGATTGTGAAAGACCGACAGCAAGCGGTCCACAGACTTCGCAAGGTCGACCAGATCCCGGGCCTCGGCCACGGTCAGGGTGAAAGGCTTGTCCACCACCACATGACGTCCCGCCTCCAGTGCCCGCCGCGCGAAGGGTGCATGAAGCGCATTCGGCGTTGCAATCACGACCAGATCGATACCTTCATCCTCGACCAAAGCCTCGACATCCCTGACCACGCGCGCATCAGGCCATGCGGAGGCGACCGCATCCGGCTGGCTTGACACGATCGTGTGCAGACACAGTGATGGCGTCGCGGCGATCAGGGGGGCGTGGAAGGTCCTTCCGGCATAGCCGAAACCGACGAGGCCGACATTGATCCGGGATTTTCGTGCCACGGCCATTCCTTTCGCTCATTGCCACGGGATCAGTGCATCAGGGGTGTAACCGTATCCTCCCATGCGGCGTCATTGAAGGCAGGTCCCGGACATGAGACCATAGCCAACCCGGGGGATGGGCATGACAGATCAGGCCACAGACGAGATGCCGGTGGCTGTCTCCAGCAATTCGCGGCTGGCTGACAGGCCTCTGTCCGGAGGCCGAAGCCTCACCTATCGTCACCCGCCGCTGGTCCGGGTCAGCCACTGGCTGAATGTGATTGCTGTCGTTGTGCTGGTGATGAGCGGGCTGAACATCCTCATGGCCCATCCGCATCTCTACTGGGGCATCCGGTCGACGTTTGCTGATCCCTGGGTCAGCATCCCGACCATTCCGAACTGGCTGCTGATCCCCCAGGGTCGCAACCTGGCCGAGGCTCGCCACTGGCATTTTCTCTTTGCCTGGCTGTTCGTGCTGAACGGTCTCGCCTACCTGATCTACGGCTTTGTCAGCGGCCGTTTCGGACGCTGGCTTTGGCCCACCCTTCCCGATCTCAAGGGATTCTGGCCCTCGGTCGTCAAACATGCCCGGTTCGACTTCCCCAGGGACGACCATGCCCGGACCTATAATGTCATCCAGAAGCTGACCTATGTGACGATGATCCTCGTCGTCCTGCCCCTGATGCTGATTACCGGACTGTCGATGTCACCGGGCTTCAACGCGATCGGTGGCGTTCTTCTCGATATAATGGGGGGGCGCCAGTCTGCCCGGACCCTGCATTTCATCGCTGCCGCCATGATCGTTGGCTTCATCGTCATCCATGTCGGCCTGGTGATCTGGACAGGGCTGTTCAACAACATGCGCGCCATGATCACCGGCTGGTTCGTGATCCAGCCGACGCGACCCCGTGATCGAGGCCAGCCATGACCGACACGCGCCTCTCGCGCCGGACCTGGCTCGGCCGCGCCATCGCGACGGCAGGCGTCGTGGTACTCGCAGGGTGCGAACGCGGCATCGCGATCGGCGAGCGACTGAAGATATCGGCCGAGGCCCTGACCTACCGCGCCCAGCGGCTGATCATTCCTCGCGACGCTCTCGCTCCGGAGTACAGCCGGGCCGACATCTCTCCGGACTTCAAGCCCAACGGCTCGATCTCGCCTGCTGCCGCCGACTATGTGGCCCTGCGCGACGGCGATTTTGCCGACTATCGGCTGGTGATCGACGGGCTGGTCGAGCGGCCCATGGCCTTGTCACTGGACGAACTGCGGGCCCGGCCCCCCAGGACCCAGATCACCAAACACGACTGCGTCGAGGGCTGGACCGCCATCGGGGAATGGACCGGCGTCCGGCTGGAGACCCTGCTGGACGAAGCCGGCCTCAGGCCCGAGGCCCGCTACATCGTCTTCCACTGTTTCGACGCCCTGACCCAGACCGAGGACGGCCCGCGCTACTACGAGAGTATCGACCTGATCGACGCGCGCCATCCCCAGACCCTGCTGGCCTATGACATGAACGGCCAGACCCTGGGCGTCCCCCATGGAGCCCCGCTGCGCCTGCGGGTCGAGCGCCAGCTCGGCTACAAGCACGCCAAATACATAAAGCGGATCGAGGTCGTTGACAGCTTCGCCGACATCCAGGGCGGCAACGGCGGCTACTGGCCCGATCGCGGCTATGAATGGTATGCGGGCATCTGAAGACGCTGCCGAAAGTGGTGGCTGGAGGCAGACTTTTACCGACCTTTCGTGGGAGCAGTACCTTCGCCTCGGGGGCAGTGAGGCTTTGTTGGCCTTCCCACAGTTAGGAGCCTAGCCAAACAGCGCTGAATTCGAATTTCGATGTTTCGAGTAACTGAGACCGGTACTGCTCATGCGCTCACTGCGGAATGCGAGGCTGATAGCCAATCGAGCACAAACCAACCCGGCACGAATCTTCGACAAGCGCCGCTTTGTCAATCGCCAGACAAAGGGTCACTGTTCCGTCGATTGCCACACGTCCGTTCAAGGATATCAGCCGCGGTGGGCTCTGGATTGAGGGAAGCGACTGAAGTCCAAAATCGACCCGATGGTCGCCGCTAGTAACCGACACTTCGCCGACGTTTGGAGAGCCGCGGCGGTAAAATCCCAGCGTCAGCGTGATAGGAGTGCCGGGCGGCAAGGGGCTTTGAAACCGGATGACAGCATCCTCGCGCCCCATCCACGCCCCATGATCGTCAAGCCCGCCTGAAAATTCAGCAAGCAGCAAGCCCCTCGGCGAGCGCATGAGCGTGGCGAAACTGAAATCGGCGTCGGTCATCTCGCCGGGTCTGAATGATTGATCGACTTCTAACAGCGGAGGGCGAGCAGGATGCGTTGGGTTCAGACTCAAGCATCTGATTGATTTAACAAAATCAGCCCCAACGTCATCCCAGGTTCGCGCTACGAACTTCTCGGCTATTCGGCGACGTCGCTCTTCGAGTTCGAATGGATCGTTCAGCAAGCGGCCGATCAACGCCAAGCCCTGCTCGGTATCGGTCGGATCGACGTAGTCGACCAGATCCCCCCCGACTTCGGGCATAGATGAGGTGTCTGAAGATACACATGGCGTTCCGTGCGCCAGGCTTTCACCGATAGGTAGACCCCATCCCTCAACGAAACTTGTAAAAACTGTGAATGATGCCCGGCTATAGACCTGGGCTAGTTCCGCATCAGTCAGATCGTGCATCAATCGTACGCGGCCGCCGAGGTTTTTGGTCTGTTCTAGAACATCAGTTAAGGGGCCAATCTTCCAGCCAAGGCGCCCAACGAACCACAAATCTGGAACAGCTACGCCCCTGGCTATCAGTGCTTCCCAAATCCGCATCACGTAAATGTGGTTCTTTCGACCTTCGATCGTCGACACGTAGGCAACAAAAGGCGTCATTAAGGTCAGTTTATCAGTCTCTACTGACGGCGTTAAGTCCGGACATCTCGAAAGCGTGTGTGCGAGAGGCACGGCCTGAACGGGCACAAGGACTCGATCATGTGCCGACAACAGCACCCGAACACGTTCGGCCGTATCTTCAGATATGGTTAGAAAAAAGTCCGTTAGGGCGCAGATTTGACTGAATCCGACGCTGAAATGCAAGCAGAGTTCCATTTCGCAAAATTGCGGGTGAGTAATGGGTATAAGATCGTATATATAGACACCTACTCGCGCGCCGCGCTTCTTGGCGGCAAGATAGCGGGTCGGCGCATTTCCAAGCGCCCAAAAGGCACCGAGAATGATCAAGGTATGGCCTAACCCTGGGCGAATGGGACGCGCACTGTTACGGCATGCCACGATAAGCCTTTTTAGGCTTGCATGATCTCCATCAACCGACTCCACGGCATCGATCAACGCGAGCAATTTCAAGGGATCCAGCAACCAGAAATCCCCGGGTCGTACCCCGTACTCCGCGTCCGTTAAAACAAAGCCGACCCCACTGCCGCCAGCTTCAATAAGATGCCTCGCTATACCCGCTTGAACACGCTGGATCCCGGTCACCGTAGAGTTGCGGGTCAGGTAGTTAATCATATCCTGAACGGAGTACAGGATAGTATCAGCAGCAACGGTATCGGGTGTTGGCCAAATTTTGACTGAATTATTATCAATTCGCTCTGACAGAAGCAAAGCCCGTTGAAACATTTCCAAAGCTTCGGTGTCTCGTCCAGTAATTTTCAGGATATGGGCAAGCTGAAAAGCGATGTCAGGCTTATCGGGCGATAACTTCCTTAGATACTCGTAGACTCGTGCCGCCTTGTCCGACCGACCCGAAGCCAGAGAACACTCCGCCAAACGAATCCAGTCGGGAATATCATGGGGGTGCAGGCGAACATGCCAACCGTAAGCGTCCGCAGCTTTGGCCCAGCGACTGGCGGCGCGATGACGGTGTCCCAAGCGGCGGAAGTAGTTTCTTAGCCCACTGAACATGTGATGGAAAATCTTTCTGCCCGTTAAACGCCGATCGAGAGCGAGGCCTGTATGCGGCGCAGGGCCAGACGCGACAAGTAGATCCTAGCTGTTCAGTGCTAGTCCAAGCTGGCGATCTACTTCTCTCACATCGTTTGCGTGGGTCACCACGTCGATCTACCAGCGGTTCGTCTTCGCTCCGTGATTTCTGCGGCAAAAGACTCGCAATGAAGGGATGTGCCGACCCGATGAAATCGGTCGTGCCCGAGTGATCACCGACGGACCCCCATCAAGTATGCTAGGGCCGGGAGGCAATGGGCCACAACAAGAGACGCCGAAAGTGGTGGCTGGAGGCGGGATCGAACCGCCGACCTGTGGGTTATGAATCCACCGCTCTAACCATCTGAGCTACCCAGCCCCGGCACATGGCGAAATCGGCCGATGCGCAAGAGAGGCGTGCCTATACAGAGGCTGGGGCCCGGGTTCAAGTCGCACTCATCCCCGTGCTGTACGACGCAAGCTGGACGGCGGGGAGCAGGAACGGTAACCCGGATTGCAGCCTTTTTCCGTTCGAACCTCTCCCGATCCTGAACCCGGAGTTTTCATGCGCCCGATGATCCTTGCCGCCTCGGCCTCCCTGCTCGTCCTGGCCGCTGCCTGCAACGCCAGCAGCGAACCCCAGGAGGCCCGGGCCGCGTCGACCGGCGCTCCCGTGGAGACCCGCCCCACCGAAGCCACCGGGCAGTCACCCGCTTTCGAAAACCAGACCCGGGTGCCTTCGGTCCAGTCGAATGTATCCATGGCCCACAGCATTGTCGCCTCCGGCCTCGTTGACCCCTGGGGCCTGGCCCAGATGCCCGATGGGTCGTGGCTGGTGACAGAAAAGGCAGGCAGCCTGCGCATCGTCAACACACAGGGCCAGGTCAGCGAGCCCGTCTCGGGCCTGCCGCCCGTGGTGTCGCGCGGCCAGGGCGGTCTGCTGGATGTCGTGATCGGTACCGACTTCGCCCGCGACAGGATGATCTTCTGGAGCTTCTCCGAGGCCCGCACCGGCGGCAATGCCACCTCGGTCGCGCGGGGGACTCTGTCTGCCGATGGTCGCAGCCTCCAGAATGTCTCGGTCATCTTCCGCGCCCTTCCGGCCTATGACGGGGACAAGCATTTCGGATCTTCACTGGCGTTTGATCCTGCAGGCCATCTGTTCGTCACCCTGGGCGACCGTTCCGACGCCCCGATGCGCCCGCAGGCCCAGGACCCGGGCTCGCATATGGGCAAGACCATCCGGATCAATGCCGATGGCTCGGTGCCGCAGGACAATCCCCTGGTTGGCCGGGAGGGTGCCCTGCCCGAGATCTGGTCCCTCGGGCACCGCAACGTCCAGGGCGTGGCCATCCAGCCCGGCACCGGAGCCGCCTGGACGGTCGAGCACGGGACGCGCGGCGGCGACGAAATCAACCTCGTCAGCGGCGGTGCCAACTACGGCTGGCCGGACGTCACCTATGGCGTCGAATACCGCGGCACCCCGATCAATGGCGGCGTGACAGCCCGCGAGGGCACCGAACAGCCGGTCTATTACTGGGACCCCAGCATCGCGCCGGGCGGCATGACCTTCTACACCGGCTCCATGTTCCCGGCATGGAACGGCAACCTTCTGGTCGCGGCCCTCAAGGACAAGCATATCGCGCGGCTGGTGATCGAGAATGGGCGCGTGGTCGGCGAGGAGCGTCTGCTGGTCAGCATGGGCTCGCGGATCCGCGACGTTGCGGTCGGTGCCGACGGGGCGGTCTGGGCCATCACGGACGAGGAAGACGGCAAGCTCGTCCGCCTCGCCGTCCAGTAGGCCGCCCGGCACAAGGTTTCTTGTCGAGCCGGATTGAGACGGGGGTCGTCCTGCTGTAGGAACCTCCGTCCCGGCCTTCCGGTCGGCCGACGCACCCGTAGCTCAGCTGGATAGAGTACTGCCCTCCGAAGGCAGGGGTCACAGGTTCG
>QBLX01000139.1 GCA_003241825.1 Alphaproteobacteria bacterium | reverse complement strand
TCTTGTAGGTGTCGCCCTCGCCGACGGGATCGCCGCCCAGCTGCTTGATGCCGAGCGAGACGCGTTCCTTCTCGACGTCAACGTCCAGCACCTTGGCCTTGACCATTTCGCCCTTGCGATAGCGCTGGATGGCTTCCTCGCCGGAGACGCTCCAGTCCAGGTCGGACAGGTGCACCATACCGTCGATGTCGTTGTCCAGGCCGATAAACAGACCGAATTCGGTGGCGTTCTTGACTTCGCCCTCGACGGTCGAGCCGATCGGGTTGGCCGCGACGAACGCATCCCAGGGATTGTCCTGGGCCTGCTTGAGACCCAGCGAGATACGGCGCTTGGAGCTGTCGACGTCCAGGACCACGACATCCACTTCCTGCGAGGTGGAGACGATCTTGCCCGGATGGACGTTCTTCTTTGTCCAGGACATTTCCGAAACGTGGACGAGACCTTCAACGCCGGCTTCCAGCTCAACGAATGCGCCGTAGTCGGTGATGTTGGTGATGCGGCCCGTATATTTGGCACCGGGGGGATATTTGGCTTCGACGCCATCCCACGGATCGGACTGCAGCTGCTTCATGCCGAGGCTGATGCGCTGGGTGTCCGGGTTGATCTTGACGACCTGCACCTGGACGGTGTCGCCGACGGCGAGCACCTGCGACGGGTGCGAGACGCGCTTCCACGACATGTCGGTGACGTGCAGCAGGCCATCGATGCCGCCCAGGTCCACGAACGCGCCGTAGTCGGTGATGTTCTTGACGACGCCGTCGCGGATTTCACCCTCTTGCAACTGACCAACCAGCTCGGTGCGCTGTTCGGCGCGGGCTTCTTCCAGGATCGCACGACGCGAGACGACGATGTTGCCGCGCGGGCGGTCCATCTTGAGGATCTGGAACGGTTGTTCCTTGCCCATCAGCGGGCCGACGTCGCGCACGGGGCGGATGTCGACCTGCGAGCCGGGCAGGAAGGCCGATGCGCCGCCGAGGTCGACGGTGAAGCCACCCTTGACGCGACCGATGATGGCACCATTGACCGGCACGCCTTCTGCGAAGACGACTTCCAGACGGGTCCAGGCTTCTTCGCGACGGGCCTTGTCGCGGCTGATGACGGCTTCACCCAGGGCGTTCTCGACGCGCTCGAGGTAGACTTCCACGTCGTCGCCGACCTTCGGGATCACTGAGCCTTCGCCGATGCCGAACTCACGGGCAGGGATACGACCTTCGGTCTTCAGACCCACGTCGATGATGATGATGTCTTTTTCGATGCCGACGACGCGGCCGTGAACGACCTGGCCTTCGCCGAGGTCACGACCCTGGAGCTGCTCGTCGAGCAGGGCCGAGAAATCGTCGCGCGTGGGGTTGAGGGTATCTGTCATGAAGCTCTGGTGTTTCCGAATGGGTTTTGGCGCGTGACCGGACGGCCCCGCGCGAGGTGAAAGAAAGATGGGAAGTCAGATCGTCTGGATACGAGCGGTCAAATGACCCCAGAACGCCCGCGGAAGCCGAGGATTGGAGCGTTGGATTTGTCCGTAACCCCTAGAGGGTATGCCGGGCACGCGCCGCCTCGACGATACGGCGGGCCGCATCGAAGGCCTGCTCTATATCCATATCGGTCGTATCCAGCAAGACCGCGTCTGTGGCCTGGACCATGGGAGCTGATCCACGCCCCGCGTCGCGCTCGTCGCGCTTGAGGATATCGGCGAGCATGGCGTCGAAACTGATGTCGTCCCCGCGGTCACGAAGCTGGAGCCAGCGGCGGCGCGCGCGCGTCTCGGGTGTCGCGGTCACGAACAGCTTGGCCATGGCGTCGGGCGCTATCACTGTGCCGATGTCACGCCCGTCGAGGACAGCCCCTTGCGGCTGTCGGGCAAACGCCTGTTGCAGATCGAGCAAGGCGGCCCTGACTCCGGGATAACCCGCCACCCGGCTCGCTGCCTCCCCGGCCTCGCCGGTCGTCAGCCGCGCGTCCTGGGACAACCGGTCCGCATCCAGCGCCTGTGCAGCACGATCCGCAGCGGCCTCGTCGGCAAGGTCTCCGCCAGCGGCGAGGACTTCCAGCCCGACCGCGCGATACAGCAGGCCTGTATCAAGAAACGGCAGACCATAGGTCGTCGCCAATCGGGCTGCGATCGTGCCCTTGCCCGACGCAGCGGGTCCATCAACGGCAATGACGAGAGAGGGATACATTAGCGGACTTCCCCAGCACGGCGCCGCGGCAAAATCCAATGACATATCGTTAAGCGTTCGATCACCAGCCAGGCGCAACCCGCGCCGTCACCTCGATCTCGATCTTCATCCGGGGATCCGCCAGTCCGGCCTGGATCATGGTCGCGGCAGGCCGGACGTCCGCGAACACGGCCTTCAGGGCTGGCCAGCAGGCTGGAAAATCAGCCGCGTCCGGCAGGATGTAGCGAACCTGCACGACGTCCGAAAAACGGGCCCCGGCCTCTACCAGTGCCGCCTCGATGTTCTTGAGGGTCTGGGCCGCCTGCGCAGCCACATCGTCGGAAATCGTCATGTCGGCATAGTCGAACCCGGTGGTGCCAGACACGAACACCCAATCGCCGTCACGCACGGCGCGCGAATAGCCGATTTCGGCCTCGAAGCTGGATCCCGATGAAATCAGGCGTCGCATTGTATGTCCTCGCTAATCTCGGCCCCAAGACCGCGCATCATTTCCACAAAGCCGGGGAAGCTGGTGGCGATCATGCCAGGCTCGTCGACGGTGACCGCCCGCTCTGCCGCCAGACCCAGCACCAGATGGCTCATGGCAATACGGTGGTCGTGAGCGGTGTGGACGGTTGCCCCGCCAGCGACGGGTCCACCTGTCACCAGAAACCCGTCCGGCTCCTCTTGCACCACGACGCCGCAGGCCCGCAGCCCGGCGACCATCAGTGCGATGCGGTCGCTTTCCTTGACCCGCATCTCGCCGATACCGCGCATCACAGTCACGCCCTCGGCGAACGCTGCCGTTGCCGCGAGGATCGGATATTCGTCGATCATCGACGCAGCCCGCGTTTCCGGCACCACGATACCCCGAAGCCGCGAGTGTCGGGCGGTGATGTCGCCCACCTCCTCGCCACCGCTCTGGCGGCGGTTCGAGACGGTCAGGTCCGCCCCCATCTCGATCCAGGTGTCGAATAGCCCCGTCCGGAGCGGGTTCAGCATCACGCCCTCGACCGTCACGACCGACCCCGGAACGATCAGCCCCGCCGCGAGCGGAAATGCCGCCGACGAAGGATCACCGGGCACAGAGACCGAAGTCCCCGAGAGGGCCTGCCCGCCGGCCAGCCGAATGGTCCAGCCCTCCCCGCTTTCATGCACCTCGACCACGGCACCGAAGGCCCGCAGCATACGTTCGGTGTGATCCCGGCTCTTTTCCGGTTCTTCCACGGTCGTCGTGCCTGTCGCGTTCAGTCCCGCGAGCAGGATCGCCGACTTCACCTGGGCAGAAGCGACGGTCTGGACGTGATCAATCGCGCAAAGGCTTCCGCCGCTCAGGGTCGCGGGCAACAGACCCCGGTCCCCACTCCAGTCGAACCTGGAACCCATCCGTTCCAGATGGTCGGTCACCCGCCCCATCGGCCGTTTGCGCAGGGATGAGTCGCCGTCGAATGTCGCTGAAATTCCATACCCTGCGGCGGCCCCCATCAGCAGGCGAACGCCGGTACCGGCATTGCCGCAGTCGATGAGTCCCTCGGGAGACTGAAAGCCGCCCCGCCCTGTCACGCGCCAGCGGCCCGGACCGAGCCGCTCCGTGCGGGCCCCGAATGCCTCGACGGCGCGGCCCGTGGCGAGAACGTCCTCACCTTCGAGCAGCCCCTCGATCTCGGTCGTGCCATGCGCCATAGCCCCCAGAATGAAGGCCCGGTGCGACATCGACTTGTCGCCCGGCGCATGCACCGTCCCCTGCAGGACCAAGCCGCTCCGGGCCGTCAGATGGGTGAGTTGAGTCACGTGTTGCGCCTCGGAATTCGGATTGTCGGGAGGCGAAGAGGATCAGGCAAGACCCGGCACGCTGCAGATGGCTTTTGACAGCGGGCCGTGGGGGTGGCAAGGGACGCGCCCGAAATCCCACCCTTCAAAGGCTTCCAAACCTTGGCCGATCCCCAACTGGGCTCCAAGCAGGTCTGCCCGAACTGCCAGGCGAAATTCTACGACCTGACACGCCGTCCTGCCCACTGCCCCAAATGCGATACCGAGTTCGACCCCGAAGAGGCGATCAAGCTGCGTAGCCGTCGCGGCCGTCCCGGCGGCTATGCATCCGACGACGCCGAAGATCAGGTCGTCGACAAGAAGGCCGACGCCGACGAGGACGAGGAGGACGATACGCCCGCCACGCCCGAGATCGATCAGGAAGGTCATGAGCCCATCCTGACGCCGGACGACGAAGATGACACCGTGGCCGATCCCAGCGAGGAGTCGGGTATGGGCACAACCGACGGCGACGACGACGTTCTGGCCGACGATGACGATGACGACGATTCCGTCCCGTTCATCGAAGACGAGGATGACGATGCCTTCGGTGACGAGGTCGTCAAACCCAACCAGGACGACGATTGATTTGATCCGGTCACGCGCTTTTCGGGCGGTGAAATCACCGCCCGAAAAGATGCGAAAATAAAGTGCGAAACCGGGTTGATCCTCAAATGACCCTGACATAGGTTCCGCCGCCTTGCCGAGGGGCACTTCACTCCTCCCGCGGCAATACCAACCGCAAGGCCAAGGCCTTGAGGATTGGGGCTTTAGCTCAGCTGGTAGAGCGCTTGCATGGCATGCAAGAGGTCAGCGGTTCGACTCCGCTAAGCTCCACCATAAAGGCCGCTTCCTCACCGGAAGCGGCCTTTTCCATTTCATGGATGGAGAGCGCGGTGTCTGCACACCGCGCGGCTTGCGTCAGGCAGCGCCGGGCCCCTCGGCGAACTGCCCGCCCTTGCGATAGCGCCACAGATAGGACGGGGCGATGGCCTCGAGCCCGGTGGCCTCGATCCCGAGGTCATTGAGTGTCAGTGCGCCGACGCCGACCACGTTGTCGCTCTCCAGCATCGCAACCTGGTCCTTCGTCAGGAC
>QBLX01000138.1:4766-5089 GCA_003241825.1 Alphaproteobacteria bacterium | reverse complement strand
CGGCTCCGCCTGGCCGGGCCGGAACACCAGATAGAGGGGCACACCCGATCGTCCGTGACGCTCGAGTTCGCGGGTGATGGCGTCATCGCGCGAGGTCCAGTCGCCCACGAGGTAAAGGGTGTTCGACGACGTCATGGCCTCGGCGACCCGGGCCGACGACAGCGATGTCCGCTCGTTGATCTTGCAGGTCACGCACCAGTCGGCGGTGAAATTGACCAGGACCGGCCGCCCCTCGTTCTGCGCTGCCGTCACGGCGGCTGCGGACCAGGTTTCTGACGGCAGGATGGTCGCCGTCTCGACCGTCGCAGCCATCCAGCCCGCCT
>QBLX01000138.1:3474-4669 GCA_003241825.1 Alphaproteobacteria bacterium | reverse complement strand
CATGCCCCAGAGATAGAGGCCGAAGGCCAGAAGCAGGCTTGCGGCCAGAAGCAGGGCCAGACCCTCGCCGCCGACCTGACGGGAAAACACCCAGATCAGCCACAGACCGGCACCGTACATCGGAAAGGCCAGCAGGGTCTTCAGCCGGTCCATCCAGGGGCCGGGCCGGGGGAGCCTTTGCAGCAGCGCGGGCGAAAGGCTGATCGCGAGATAGGGCAGGGCCAGCCCCAGGCCCAGCATCAGGAAGACGGCCAGGGCCATCGGTGCCGGCATCAGCAGGGCGGCGCCGAGGGCAAAGGCCATGAAGGGGGCCGTGCAGGGCGCGGCGACGACGACGGCCAGCACGCCGGTAAAGAAGGCTCCGGCACCGCCGGGCAGGCGCGACAGGGGACCGGCTCCCGCACCCTGCAGCGAGGTACCCATGTGGAAGACGCCGGACAGGTTCAGCCCGACCGCCAGCATCAGCAACGACAGGGCAGCGATCACGCCGGGCGACTGCAGCTGGAAGCCCCAGCCGATGGCTTCTCCTCCGGCCCGCAGCAGCAACAGTGTGCCCGCCAGCAGCAGGAAGGTGACAAGCACGCCGGCCGTGAAGGCCAGACCATCACGACGGGCGCCGCGAAGATCATGCGCCGACCCGGCGAGCGAGGCCGCCTTCATGGCGAGGATCGGAAAGACGCAGGGCATCAGGTTGAGGATCAGGCCACCCAGCAGGGCGAACAGGACGGCCTGCAGGAAGGTGACGACCGATGTCGGGCTGTCGCTCGAACCGCCTTCCGACAGATCCAGACTTGCCCCGCCATCCGCACCCGGCAGGGCGGGACCCGGGGTGGCGACGATCTCCCAGGCCCCGGCATCCGTCGCCAGAACGCCGCTGACCGGCCCGGTCAGACCGTTTGCGCGAATCTCGCCGCCGATGGGCAGTTGCAGGGTGACCCCCTGCGGACCGCGCTCGCCCGGCTGGGGGGCCGGATGGTCGATGACGCCGCCCCGGTCCGGGAAAAACCAGGCCCGGCCGAAACCGGCCCCGGCAAGGGGACCGCCGGTCGCCGTCAACTTCAGGGTCTGACCCTCAAGGGTCACGCGGGCCTCGATACCGGCAGGACGGGGGGCGGTCTCGACCACGGTCTGGATCGCGGCCCCGAACCGGGCGTCGAGCGGCGCTGCTCCGGCCCGGACCGGCAGGGCCAGCCGC
>QBLX01000138.1:0-3464 GCA_003241825.1 Alphaproteobacteria bacterium | reverse complement strand
AGGTCAGCTCATCCGGCACGCACATCTCGTCGCTGCAGACGAGGAAGAGCGCGCGTGTCACGAGGGCGATCGTTGTGCCGGGCACGGCGTCGGCGGGAATCTCGACCGGCACGGGCAGGAAGACCTCGCCCGAATAGCCATAGTTCATCAGGGTCGCCAGCCGCTGCCGCTCGGGCAGGGGCCAGACGATGGCTCCGGCCGTCACGCCGGTCGGCACGAACCAGTTCAGTGTGGTCGGGCCACCCGAGTCTCCCGGATTGCGCCAGTAGGTGTGCCAGCCGGGCTGGATCACCTGACGGACGGCGACGATCGCCGTGGAACCGGGCGCACCCCAGGCGGACATCGCCACCAGTTCCGCCTCGATCCTTTCCGTGCGCTTGGGCCCGGCCAGGGTGTCAGCAGCCGAAGCCGTGGCTGGGCTCGGCACGGGCTGCGAACCGACCGCTGGCGCGAACCCGGCAAACAGACACAGGCTGAGCAGAAAGGGGAGCAGTCGGGACAAGCGGCAGTTTCCGGGACGAGTGCTGACGCTACCCTAGCCGCCCGAATGGGATCGGACCATCACATTGGGCGAAGGGTCGCACTCGGACCTTCGCCCGGGCCTGGCGGCGCGTTAGATGGCGACGGCTTTGCCCGTCACCGGGGAGCGGCTGTCACCATCACTTCGGTCCGGCGACGCAGCGGCTCGGTCACGCCGGGTGCCACGGTCGCACCCTGACCGCCAGCCGCGGCAACCTCGAACACGGGCGTCGGCCATCCGGCTGCGGCGAGGGCTTCGGCGACCGCCGTCGCGCGTCGCTGTGAAAGGTTCTGGTTCAGGCTCGCGGGCCCGCTGGCGTCGGCCAGGCCGATCACCTGGACCCTCTGGATGTCGCATCCCTGCAGATGGGTGGCGGTCATCCCGATCACCTGCCGTGCGGTTTCCGTCAGGCGAGCCTCGCCGTCTGCGAAATAGACCTCGAACGTCTGTGACCGACAGTCCGACGGCGTTGCGACGATCGTCTCCCGCGCCGGGCCTCTCCCGCTGGCACAGGCTGAAAGCCCCGCGACCAGAGCCGCGGCAGCAACAAATTTGGCAAAGCGCATCGTGTCTCCCCTGTCGCCCGGCAACGGCCAGGCCCCCTTGATTCAGTCCCACTAAGAAAGAGGGCGGCCCGTCGTCGACGGACCGCCCCCAGCCCCGACTGACGCTTGTCAGTCCAGGATCAGTTCAGCCTACTGGCGGCGGCGACCGTCTTCCCAGTAGCACTCGGTCTGACGGTTGTCGTAGCAGTAGTAGTACTGGCCTTGCGAGCCGTAACGCTGCTGGTTGCGACGGTCCTGGTTGGAGCCGCGGATGGCTCCGGCAGCGCCGCCGGCAAGGGCGCCGATGGCGGCACCGGCTCCGGCATTGCCGCTGCCGACGTTGTTGCCGATGATGGCACCGGCAACGGCACCGAGGCCAGCGCCGATAGCACCCTGACGGACAGCTTCGTTGGGGCCGCCGTTACCGTATGGGTCGGTTGCACAGGCGGAGGCCAGCAGACCTGCAGCGCCGATGGCGATGATAGCGATTTTCATGACAAGATCCCTTTTGGGTCTGGAGAAAGTTCGAGCCCCCGTGTCGCAACAACGCAGCTTCACAATGACTGTTCCCTGAACGACCTAGTGATCCTCGAACCAGGGACGAGCGCAGATGGCCATATTTCGATTGCAGTGCCAATAGTGACGCTTGAGGCGGAACAGTCCGCAAGGGCGGGCGTTCGGGGGCCATGAGCGACACAGTCACACATTCCGAAGCCCAGGGCGGGGTCGCCTCCGCGCCTGAAATCCGGAGCCTGACACCCCATGTGGCGATCCATCGCATCAGCGTGCTGGTGAATCCGCTGTCCGGTTCGGTGGGGCCGCGGGCGGTTGGCGAGCTCGAAGCCATCCTGGCTGAATATCCCCTGGCGTTCGAGGTGGTCTCTCTGGAGGACGGCGGATTTGATGCCCAGGTCGAGAAGGCGTTTGCGAGCAAGCCGGACGCGATCTTCGTCCTGGCCGGCGACGGGACCGCTGGCACGGTAGCCTCGAAGGCCGGACCGAAAGGTCCCCTCGTTGCGCCATTGCCCGGCGGTACCATGAACATGCTGCCCAAGGCCCTTTACGGCACCACCGACTGGAAACTGGCCCTCAGACAGGCGCTGGAGCAGGGTGTTCCCCAACCCGTGGCAGGCGGAACGGTCGAGGGTCGGGCCTTCTTCTGTGCCGCCATCCTCGGTTCGCCGGCGCTCTGGGCCCCGGCCCGTGAAGCGATGCGGACCGGCAAATTCAGGAAGGCGTGGCAATATGGACGCCGGGCCCTGCGGCGCGCCTTCTCCGGCCGACTGCGTTACTCTCTTGACGGGTCCGATCGCCGCAAGACCGAGGCCCTGGTATTGATCAGCCCGATGATTTCCGCAGCCATGGATGAGCCGGTCGGGCTGGAAGCGGCGGCCATGGACCCGTCAGACGCCAGCCAGGCCTTCCGGCTGGCCGCCAATGCCCTGTTCAGCGACTGGCGGCTTGATCCATCGGTCTCGACAAGACCGGCCCGTCGCATCGAGGCCTGGGGGCGCTCCAAGATTCCGGCGGTCGTTGACGGTGAACCAATGCTGTTGCCGCACGAAACCGTCATAACCTTCATACCAAAGGCCTTCATGGCGCTCGCACCCCGAACCGAAGCCGCTGGAGACGACCGCTAGTGGGCCGCCTGCTGCAATTCTCGGACGTTCATTTCGGAGTGGAACATGCGGATGCCTGCCAGGCGGCGCTGGACTATGCTCACGCAACGCCGTCGGACCTGATCCTGATCACGGGCGATGTGACCCAGAAGGGACTGCCTGAGGAGTTCGAGGCTGCGGGACGATGGATGCGCGCCATGCCCGAGCCGCATTTCGTCATCGTCGGCAACCATGACGTCCCCTACTACAACGTCTTCGCCCGGGTATTCGAACCCTGGAAGGCCTTCGAGACCGCCACGGGCCATCCGGCCCACGATCACCAGTTCATCGGCGACAGCGTGATGGTGCGGGGCGTGGCCACCGCGCGCGGCTGGCAGGCGCGTTCGAACTGGTCGAAGGGGGTGATCGACCTCGACCAGACCCGTCGTGCAGCCGAGGCCCTGCGCCAGGCTCCGATCGGCGCGCTTCGCGTCCTGGCCTGTCATCACCCGCTGATCGAGATGGTCGGCACCCCGATGACGGGTGACGTCAAGCGGGGCGACAAGGCCGCCTTGATCTTCGCCGAGGCAGGGGTCGACCTGATCATGACAGGCCATGTGCATGTGCCGTTTGCCCTCGCCATCGATCTGTCCGACCGGTGTTCCTACGCCGTGGGCTGCGGGACCCTGTCGAAGCGGGAGCGTGGGGCGCGTCCGTCCTTCAACGACGTGACATGGACGGCCCACGAGATCGTGGTCACAGCCATGGAGTGGAACGGCCATGCCTTCGAGGCGGGGCCGG
>QBLX01000137.1 GCA_003241825.1 Alphaproteobacteria bacterium | reverse complement strand
CCGCGAAACCCCTCATCCGGCCCTGCGGGCCACCTTCTCCCGCAAGGGGAGAAGGCGATCACGCTAGACGGCATCGCCCTGCTTCGGGAGAGCCGTCAATCCATCCGGTCGGGATCGTCGTCGGCCTGGCGGAAGCCGAAGTACCAGCGGTCCTGCTGCCATTGCTGGTCAAAGGCATTGTCCATCGGCAGCAGGTTTCCCTCGGCGTCCCAGTAACGCGCGGCACTGCCGCTGGAGCGGCACTGCGCATAATCCGCCGCAGCGCATTCAGGCCCCAGATTCCGGGCCCGCCAGTGGTAGGCGAACGACCCCAGCGCCAGCGACCGGGTCACCTCGTCGCCCAGCATCTGGGCGGCCATCCGTTCAGCCTCGGCCATGATGGATTTCAGCAGACCCTCGCGCATGGCGCGGATCTCGCCCTCGTCGCGCGGGGCCGCGTCCGGGGCCGCCGTCCCGGCCGAGGCGGCGGGTGCGGGTGTGGACTCGATCAGGGCGCTCAGCCCCTGGGCCGCGCGGATCAGGGCGGTCGCTTCCGGGCCCCGCCCCTGGGCCAGCCAGCGCGCGGCCTGCTGGGTGGCGCGTTCGAGGGCCTGCTGCGGGGTCAGGTCCTCGCCGTCATCCAGCCAGACGGGCTCGCCCTCTGCCGCCCGGGCCAGGGCCTTCTTGTGGGCGCTGTGGGTCCAGCCGCAGCGCGTGGCCCGCTTGCGGATCGTGTTCTCGGAAATGTTCAGACGCCGGGCGATGGAATCCGCCGTCTCGCCGCCCAGATAGGCGTCACGAACGACGGCCCAGGTCTCGACCGGAAAATTGCGTCGGGTGCGGATGCCATCCTGTTTCATGCCCCACCCTCGCCTGTCCCTGCGACAGTATCGGTCGTGGGCTGGTTCCGGCCTGAAACTGTCCCGGTCTGTACCCGCAGGACAGGGACAACCCGGGACTCCCCGGGTACAGATCAAACCGGTACAAAACGGGTCAGAAAACCCTCCCGAAGGAGGGGAGATGGAGCGATCCCTGCCCCTTCTCCCCTTGCGGAAGAAGGTGGCCCGCGAAGCGGGACGGATGAGGGGTCGCTCCGACTGCTGGCCTCTCTGACCGCTCCCGCGACCGGGGATGGGAGCGAAACCTTCGACAGGCCGCGAAACCCCTCATCCGGCCCTGCGGGCCACCTTCTCCCGCAAGGGGAGAAGGAGATTACGCCCGGGTCGAACGGCTGTTGTTCTCAGCTGTCGAGGAAGCTGCGCAGCTTGCGCGAGCGGCTCGGGTGTTTGAGCTTGCGCAGGGCCTTGGCCTCGATCTGACGGATGCGTTCGCGGGTCACGCTGAACTGCTGGCCGACTTCCTCCAGGGTGTGGTCGGTGTTCATGCCGATGCCGAAACGCATCCGCAGGACCCGCTCCTCGCGGGGTGTCAGCGAGGCCAGAACCCGGGTCGTGGTCTCGCGCAGGTTCGACTGGATCGCCGCATCGATCGGCAGGATCGCGTTCTTGTCCTCGATGAAGTCGCCCAGGTGGCTGTCTTCCTCGTCGCCGATCGGGGTCTCGAGGCTGATGGGCTCCTTGGCGATCTTCAGGACCTTGCGGACCTTCTCCAGCGGCATGGCCAGCTTCTCGGCCAGTTCCTCGGGCGTCGGCTCGCGGCCGATCTCGTGCAGCATCTGGCGCGATGTCCGGACGATCTTGTTGATCGTCTCGATCATATGGACCGGGATACGGATCGTCCGGGCCTGGTCGGCGATCGAGCGGGTGATCGCCTGACGGATCCACCAGGTCGCATAGGTGCTGAATTTATAGCCGCGACGATACTCGAATTTGTCGACGGCCTTCATCAGGCCGATGTTGCCTTCCTGAATGAGATCAAGGAACTGCAGGCCGCGATTGGTGTATTTCTTGGCGATGGAGATCACCAGGCGCAGGTTGGCCTCGACCATTTCCTTCTTGGCCTGACGGGCCTCGCGCTCGCCCTTCTGGACGGTCTGGACGATGCGGCGATAGTCGTCGATCGGCAGGCCGGCCTCGACCGCCACGGCGGCGACGTCGTTGCGGATCGTGGCGATCTGGACCGCTTCGTTCTCGCTGAATTTGGTCCAGCGCACGCCCATGGCCTTGACGGTCTCGGACCAGTTCGGGTCCAGTTCCCTGCTGAAATAGGCCTTCAGGAACTCGGGACGGCTGATGCCATAGCTGTCGGCCAGACGCAGCAGACGGCCTTCCAGACCGATCAGCCGCTTGTTGATCGCATACAGCTGCTCGACCAGGGCCTCGATACGGTTGTTGTTCAGCTTGACCGTCTTGAGGCGGCCGGAGATGCCGGCCGATAGGGTCTCGTAGGCCTTGCGGTCCTTGGCGCTCAGGTCGACGCCCTGCAGCCGGGTCTCGACCAGCTTTTCCTGCAGCTTGCGGAAGGCGTCGAAGTCGCCGGCGATGGCGTCCAGGATCTCCATGACCCCGTCGCGCAGTTCGGCTTCCAGCGCCGAGATCGACATCCCGCCGCCGTCGTCGAAATCCTCGTCCTCGTCATCCTCGGCATCCGGCTTCTCGGCCAGTCCCTCGGGCGATGACGGTGCCGGCCCCGGCTCGGCCGCCGGCGGCTGGTTGTGCGGCAGCGAGGCCGGATTGATCACGCCATAGGTGGCGTCCAGATCGATGATCTCGCGCAGCAGGATGCGGTTGTTCGCCAGCTCGTCGCGCCACACCATGATGGCCTCGAACGTCAGGGCGCTCTCGCACAGCCCGCTGATCATCGCATCGCGACCCGCCTCGATCCGCTTTGCAATGGCAATTTCGCCCTCGCGGCTCAGCAGTTCGACGGAGCCCATCTCCCGCAAATACATCCGAACGGGGTCATCGGTCCGATCGTAGGTAGGCTTTGCATTTTCATCAGA
Organism: Alphaproteobacteria bacterium; assembly: GCA_003241825.1. Classification (GTDB taxonomy): domain Bacteria; phylum Pseudomonadota; class Alphaproteobacteria; order Caulobacterales; family Caulobacteraceae; genus Brevundimonas. The sequence goes on along the minus strand of QBLX01000137.1, from coordinate 2,298 downwards.
AATTTGTGTTTCTGCACGCTCGGCGACCTCTCCGCCGGTGCTCTCGGCGGCGTCTTCCTCGGCCTCGACGACGTTGACGCCCATCTCGGACAGCATCGCCAGCGTGTCCTCGATCGCGTCAGGCGTGACCTCCTCGGACGGCAGGACCTTGTTCAGTTCCTCCATCGTCACATAGCCGCGCGCCTTGGCCTGTTTGATGAATTTTTTGACCCCGGCATCGGTAAGGTCGAGAAGCGGTCCGTCGGACTGGGCTTCGGTATCCTGGGTCTCGGCTTGCGAACTCATCAAGTCTCGTCTCCGTGCCGGCGGGGCCGTCAGGCCCTTCGACAAATTTGCAACGCATCAAAAAAAGACAACGCCAGCCCGCCTCGTTCGTTACGAAACGGTCGCATCACCTCGATTTCCTGTCTTTCGGACCACCTCGCTCCAAGGCTTCGCACCCGCCCCCGAATGACCGGAAGCGGAGGCGGCACAGGCCGCAGGGTCCCGGATCTGCCTGGCGAGGGGCGCATTTGCGGCCAGAAACGGCGCGCCGGGCTATGCCGCCGCCGCCTATACCTCACGCTTTAAGCATCGTGATCCGATTGCCCGAAATGGCGGCGAGGACCCTCGAAGTCAAGGGCGCGACACGGGATGCGTTGAACCCGCGGCCTGACAGGGCGTATGGCGGGGCGCGATCCAGCCGGGATCGGTGGTGCGAAGAGGCTGCGATGTCCGAACCCAGATTGACGTCGCTGGCCCATGGCGGGGGCTGCGGCTGCAAATTATCGCCGGCCGTGCTGCGTGAAATCCTCGCCGGAATGCCCCAGGCCGGGCCCTTCGCCGGCCTGATGGTCGGCACCGAGACCTCGGACGATGCGGCGGTCTGGCGGCTGAACGATCAGCAGGCTCTGGTGGCGACGACGGACTTCTTCATGCCGGTCGTCGACGACCCGTTCGATTTCGGGCGGATTGCGGCGACAAATGCCCTGTCGGATGTCTATGCCATGGGAGCGACGCCAATTTTCGCGCTTGCCCTTGTGGGCATGCCGGTGGGCCAGTTGTCGACCCGGACCATCGGTCGGATCCTCGCGGGCGGGGCCTCGGTCTGCGCGGCGGCGGGCATCCCCGTTGCCGGCGGCCATTCGATCGACAGTGTCGAGCCGATCTATGGCCTCGTCGCCCTGGGCCTGGTCCATCCGGACCATGTGCTGACCAATCGCGGGGCAAGGAACGGCGACGTGCTGATCCTGACCAAGGGGCTGGGCGTCGGCATCTTCAGCGCCGCCCTCAAGCAGGATCGGCTGGGCGCAGACGGGTATGCCGCCATGATCGCCTCGACCACGCAGCTGAACACCATCGGTGCCGCCCTTTCAGGCATGGACGGCGTCCATGCCGTGACCGACGTGACCGGCTTCGGCCTCGCCGGTCATGCTCTGGAGATGGCCCGCGGTTCGGGTCTGGCGATCGAGGTCGACACCGCCGCCCTGCCTCTGCTGGACGGCGTCGAGGCCCTCGCACGGGACGGTGTGCGCACAGGAGCTTCGGCCCGAAACCTGGACAGCTATGGTGAGTTTCTCCACCTGCCGCAGGACTATGAGGCCTTCCGGCGCGATATTCTGACCGATCCCCAGACATCCGGCGGGCTGCTGATTTCGGTTGCGGCCGAGCAGGCCGAAGCCGTCCTGGCCCTCGCCCGCGACGCCGGCTTTCATCAGGCGACCGTCATCGGCCGGGTCGTCGATGGCTCCGTCGGCCTGCGCGTTCTGGGCGGATGATCCGTCGAACGACCAACCTGTCAGCGACGGCACGCGCCGGGTTCGATGCCATCATCGACGTGCGCAGCCCGTCGGAGTTCGCGATGGATCACCTGCCCGGCGCGATAAACCTGCCGGTACTCGACGATGCCCAGCGCATCGCCGTGGGCACCGAATATGTCCAGCGCTCGAAATTCCTTGCCCGCCGTCACGGCGCGGCGATGGTGGCGCGGAACATTGCCGGCCATCTGGAAACCGCCCTCGGCGACCGCGACGGCTCATTCCAGCCTCTGGTCTATTGCTGGCGCGGCGGCCAGCGATCGGGGGCCATGGTCACCGTCATGGATCAGGTCGGCTGGCCGGTCACCCTGCTGGACGGCGGCTACCAGACCTGGCGCCGCACCGTCGTGGCGGCCCTGTATGAGCGTCCCCTGGCCAGCCCGGTCGTGCTGCTGGACGGCCCCACCGGCTCTGGCAAGACGCCCATGCTGGCCCTGCTGGCCGAACGCGGCGTCCGTCGCCGGGAAACAGGCGGCGCCGGGCGAAGGGGGTCATTTCGATG
>QBLX01000136.1 GCA_003241825.1 Alphaproteobacteria bacterium | reverse complement strand
AGAGGCTAACGCTCGCGACGCGGTCGCTCGCTGCTTGAGCCATTTGTGAGAGGCTGACGCGCGTGACGTCAGCCGGGGACGTTCGACTGGACGGCGATCTCGGCGAGCTGGTCCGCGACGGTACCCCAGCCCTGTTCGAAACCCATATCGCGATGGGTGGCGGCGGCCGTCGGGTGCCAGTGCAGGGCGCGGGCGGTGTAGCGGGTGCCTTCTCCCTCGGCCTCGAAAGTGTCGATGCGGACGAAACTCATGTCGCCTTGCTGAGGTGTCCAGTTTTCGGTCATGGCACTGGTCGAGACGATCCGGCTCATGGGCACGACTTCGAGGAAGACGCCCAGATAGGGATGCCGTTCGCCCTCCGGTGAGGTCATGACCACGTTGGCGCGACCGCCGGGGCGGAGGTCGAAATCGACCTCGGTTGTCCAGGGGTGCGGGGTGAACCAGTCGGCGGTCCGCGTCGTCCAGGCTGCCCAGACGGCCTCCGGTGAGGCGGCGATGAAGCGGGTGACAGAGAGTTCGCTGGATGCGGTCATGGCGATCAGGCGGTCCTTTCAGCTTCGCGACGCTTTACGCCTCGCTCGAATACATAGTCGTTGGTGGCCGTGTCGTCCGAGGGTGACTGGGGCAGTGGAAGGTCGAGAGCGTCGCATAGCTTGCCCGGCAACATCGGGTAGTTGGTCCGCTCGGCCCCCGCCCCGCGCATCACTCCAGCGATTGATGGAGGCGTTGATATTCAAGCCGGCCTCCCCATCACCGCACTTGGCCCGTTTCGCGGGGGCGTTGCAAGCGGGGCTGTCGCGTTCGGTGGGGATTGCGGCGTGCGACCGGGACGCCGTGGGAAAGCTGCTGCCGATTTCCCTCTCCCGGCGGGAGAGGGACGCCATTCTGCTTCGAATGAATGTTCCCGGGCGGATGGCGGCGGCCGGCGATGCCTAGGCCAGCATGTCCAGCAGGGTGCCTGTGGTCTCGCTGGCGGAGCGGATGACCGAGACATTGGCCTTGAGGGCGACCTCGGCCTTGATGCGTTCGACCGCCTCGACGGCGAGGTTGTTCAGGGGCTCGTTGGCGGTGCGGCGCGCACTGGCGTCGAAACGGGCGGTGGCATCGTAGATGCCGGAGGCGGCGATGGAGATGGCCGACATGGAAGGCTCCTGTGGCGAGGGGACCAGTGTCGGCGATCAGGCTTAAGCAGACGTGCAGGGATGTGGTGAACGGCGCGTCTTGTCAGCAGACGGCGTTTGAGGGCTAATCCCGGCCCATGACCCAGACCCCCAGCGACAGCGGCCGGTTCCAGAGCTTTGCGGCCTTCTATCCCTATTACATCCACGAACACTCCAACCGGACGTGCCGGCGGATCCATGTGGTGGGATCGGCCCTGGTGATCGTGGCAGCGCTGCTGGGGCTGTTCGTCAATGGCTGGTGGTTCGCGGCCATGCCGGTCATCGGCTACGGCTTTGCCTGGGTGGGGCATTTCTTCTTCGAGAAGAACCGCCCGGCCACCTTCCAGTATCCGCTGTGGAGCCTGATGGGCGACTGGCGGATGTTCTTCGAGACCGTGACCGGGCAGAGGAAATTCTGACCCCTCAGTCCGGCACCCGGGTGAGCCGGGTCTGGTTGCGGAAAGCCCAGGCGTCGTCGCCGGCCCCGATCGGCCGGACGTCCTTGACCGACATGAGCGTCTGGCCGTCGAGGGTTTCGGTGACCCGGAGTTCCGCCGGTGCGTCACCGTCCATGCCGATCGTCCGGTAGACGATGGTCCAGTGGGTCGCGTCGCGAACGTCGCGCGTGCTCATGGTCTCGACGAGGGGCTCGACCGGGCGACCGGCGCGGAAGGCGGCCGACGTGGCTGTCGCTGCGGTGCGGTCGTCGAGGCTGACCGTAGTGATCCAGACCGGCTTGTCCGGGCCGTCGTCGAACAGGGAGCGACGGATCAGGGTGAGCCCGTCCGGGAGGGCCTCGATGGTGGTGGTGACGGGAATCTCGAACAGCCGGTCGGACTGGTAGTCGCGGTAGCCCAGCGCACCTGTCCAGCGTCCGACAAGCGACAGGCGCAGGTCCGTGGGTGCCGGGGCGTCGGCCTGGGCCTCGACATGGGTATTCGGAGCGGGGGATGCGTGGGCCTGTCCCGTACCGAGGACAGCGAGGAGGGCGACGAGGGTCAGGGCGCGGAAGATCATGGGTGTGTCCGATCAGCGGGAAAGAATATGGGCGGTGGCAGCGGCCATCCGGGGGTCGCGGCCGAGGGCGATGTCCTGTGCCGTCATCTGCACGTCCAGATCGGGCAGGATGGCGGCGTCGGGCTGGGGGGTATTCGGGAAGCCGGCGATCAGGGGGAGGTCGACCTCGATCCCCGATGTCGGCAGGCGCAGAAAGGCAAAGGCACCGCCGTTGATGCCGCGGCGGTTGCCGCCGGTCGTCTGGCCGATCAGGGTCGCGATACTGTTGTCCTTCACAATGCGGCAGAAGGAGAAGGTGGCCGAGCTGTTGGAGGCGTCACAGATGACGGCGACCGGGCCCGCGAAACGCTGTCCTTCGGCCCGGATGACCGTGTTGCTGGCCCCGTCACCATCGCGAACGAGGCGGAAGAAGCCGGGGCGTTCGTCCGAAGCGACCGCCTGATCGCCCCAGTCGAAGAAGCTGCGATCCCAGGTGTCGAGATGGGGCAGCAGGGCCTCCGGTGCCTTGCGATAGCGGACCCAGGACGGATCCCGTGGCATGGGCAGGTCATGGGCGATCAGACGGGCGAGGATGATGTCGCCGCAGTCCGCGCCGCCCTCGTTGCCGCGCAGGTCGACGATCAGGCCGCGTGCGCCACTGGCCGTCAGATCGTCCATGACGCCTGCCAGCCAGGACTTCCAGTCGAAGGTGGAGTTGTAGAGGCCCCAGGTCGGCATGATCAGACGCGCAATGCCATCGTCCTCGCGGGTCAGGGTCCAGGGATTGGCATCGGGCGCGGGCCGCGCGGCTGCCGGCATTCCGGCCTGACGCCGGGCAAGGGTGAACAGCGGCGCGGCGACGACGGTGCCGTCGGCGAGGGTAAAGCGGGCGCTGTCGCGGACAGGCAGGACGAGCGGCAGGTGGATATCGAAGGTTTCGAAGCGATCCTCGCCCCGGACCTCCATCAGGCTGGTCTGCTTGCCCACGTTGGTTCCGTCCGCCCGGGCCAGGGGGATCAGCCTGGCCAGCAGCTCGGCGGTCGTGACGCCGTCGATGGCCGTGACGAGCGTGCCCGGGGGGAACCGGCCCTCACCCTCGTCGTCATGGGTGACGACCATGGTGCTGTCGATCCAGCGAAACCGGAAGGGCACGAGTGAACGGTCGGCGAAGAGCGGGTCCCGAACCGCAGCGCGGGCATTGTAGGGATTGGGATAGGTGTGTCCGCATTGAACCGATGCCGTGACCCGGCTGAGGGCCAGGAAGCGCTGGCGGAAGGTTGCGGGTGTGGCCCATGCGTCGGCCAGGCCGTCGAGGCGGGCCGTGATCTGCTCGGGGGTGCTGTAGCGATAGAGGCCGGGGTGCAGGGTCTCCCAGGCCGATCTCAGGATGGCGACATCCGCACTCCAGTCCTGCGTGATCCGGCCCCCGGCGGATTGAGCGAGGGCTGCCCCGGGAGCGGCGGCCGTGGCGGCGAGGGCGGCGGAAAGCTGGAACAGGCGGCGGCGGGTAAGCAGGGTCACGCGGGGGGCACTCCGTTGGATCGAGATCCGGACGTTGCCGTGGATCACGTGTCTGCGCGCCTCAGATCCGGGGCCGCCGGCACAAAATCATGATCTGAGACGTGGGCCCTGGCCTCCTGCCGGTAGCGGGAGGGGGCCATGCCATAGCGCGCGAGGAAGGCGCGGTTGAAACTGGCCTTTGAGGCAAAGCCCATCTCGAAGGCGAGGTCCAGCAGGTCAGCCCCGGGGTGGCCGGTCAGGACCCGCGCCACAGCCTCGGCTCTCAGGCCGTTGACGAAGGCGGAAAAATTCACGCCGAGGCCTGTGTTGATCGCTCGCGAGAGCCGGCCTGTATTGGTGCCCAGATAGCGCGCGAGACGGGGCAGGCTGAGGTCGGGCTCGCGCCACCATTCTGCGTCGCGGGTTCGCCCGGCATAGTCGGCGGCAATGGCGTGCCAGTCGGGCTCTGCGACACTGGCAGTCCGGGCCTCTTCGGCATCGGTTTGCTGGACGGGGACGAGCTTGCGCCCGAACTGCAGGCTCGCATGACGCCATCCCTCGACACCCAGGAGGACGCCGATCATGCCGATGGCCATGTGAAGGCCGAAGAATTCGAAATAGTTGAAGCCCGACAGAGTCTGCCACCCCTGCCAGCCCGCCCAGAGAGCCGTGGTGACCAGCATCGCGGCGAGGATGCGGCCCAGCCAGCGGGCGGCATACCGTTCGTCATCGCTTCGCAAATCGGCAAGGCCTGTACGAAATCTCTGCAGAAGCTTCAGGGCTGCCGCCGAATAGGCGATCAGTCCCAGCAGGACGCCAATGGAAAAGGCCCGGGAGATCCAGCTAGCCGCGACGCTGTCGGCCCAGGCCATCTTGGTGTCGAACGGCAGCAGGAAGGCGAGGGTCAGATAGGCGAGCTGGGTGAACCCCGGGGCCAGATGCCATCGCCACCGCGCCGGTGCCGTCCCCTCGATCAGGGCGTGGGTGTAGCCATAGAGCAGGGGCGCAAGGAACAGGGGGAGCGCGAGCGGCGCATAGGTCAGGCCCTTCCAGGCGTCGTAGAAGCCGGCAAAGCCGATGGTGTAGGGCGTGACCACGCCTGTCGCCACGAGGAGGAAGACCGCCAGCAGGCGGTTGGCCTTGCGGTTGACGTCGGTGGTCGACAGCACACAGGCCAGGGCCAGCATCTGGACGCTGAGCATCAGCAGCAAGGCTGTCCGCCAGCCGAAATACAGTTGGATATCCCCCATGCGAGGGACGCTAGCGCCTCAGGGGCGCAGGCACAAAAGCGTCAGTTGGACGCGTTCTGCCAGGAGGGGGGGCAGCCGTCGAAGCGGCCGGCGTCGGCGATGGTCAGGGTGCGCATGTTCAGCCGCATGATGGGCTGCATCGAGCCGCGGCCGTGGCCGGTGTAGAGGTCGATCTTGTTGCCCTTGATCGCGCCGCCGGTATCGGAGGCGTACCAGTAGCCGTCATGGCTCGAGCCATCGGCCATGCGCAGGCCGACTGTCTCGCGGATGAACAGGCGGGGGCGGCGGGGGGGGAAGC
>QBLX01000135.1:4987-5239 GCA_003241825.1 Alphaproteobacteria bacterium | reverse complement strand
CCCCGACTTCGCGAATGGCAGCCACCGTCCACTCACGAAACGCGAATGAACACCTGCCTGCGCTGATCCCGCGCGCCGACCCTTGCCCCTCCGCCGCCCGCGCCGTAATCCAGAGGTCATGACCGCGCCCCTGATCTGCCCCTCCATCCTCGCCAGCGATTTCTCGAAACTCGGTGCCGAGGTCGCTGCCCTCGAGGCGGCGGGCGCGGACTGGATCCACGTCGATGTGATGGACGGCCATTTCGTTCCCAA
>QBLX01000135.1:4513-4965 GCA_003241825.1 Alphaproteobacteria bacterium | reverse complement strand
GCCCGGATGTGGTGAAGGCCCTGCGTCCCCACACATCCCTGCCCTTCGACGTTCACCTGATGGTCGCCCCGGTCGATCCCTGGCTGGAAGCCTATCGGAATGCCGGGGCCGATGTCCTGACGGTCCATCCCGAGAGCGGCCCGCACCTGCACCGCACCCTGGGCCGGATCCGCCAGCTGGGAGCCAGGGCGGGGATCGTCTTCAATCCTGCAACGCCGCTCTCGATCCTCGAGGATGTCATCGACCTGGTCGATCTGGTGCTGATCATGTCGGTCAATCCGGGCTTCGGGGGACAGTCGTTCATCGACAGCAGCCTGCGCAAGATCGCCGGCGCGCGCCGCCTGATCGATGCCGCAGGATCACATGCCCACCTGCAGGTCGACGGCGGCGTCACCTCGGCCAATGCGGGGGCCTGCGTCTCGGCCGGGGCGGACGCCCTTGAAGATGAAGGA
>QBLX01000135.1:2129-4503 GCA_003241825.1 Alphaproteobacteria bacterium | reverse complement strand
TCCTTCATCTTCAAGGGCGGCCCCGATGCCTATGCCGCCAACATCGCTGCCCTGAAGTCGGCGTGAGCCCCCTGGGTCCCTTCGCCGGCTCTGAAGCTCCGGCCCCCGTTTCGTCGTCGGGCGAGATTCCGGGTTTGCGCGGAGCCCCCGTGCGAACTCCTGTCCGCACCTCGGGCCCGTCTACGGGTCCGGAGCTCTGGCCTGCCATCGCCGGTCGGCTGGTCACCCGCCAGATGTGGATCGAGCTTTATGGCCTTCCGGGCTATGGCCTGACCCTGCGCTCCGGCAAGGCGATCGCCTTTGCCGCGACACCGCGGGATTTTCGACCCTGCGACGGAGAAGTCGGAAAGACCCTGCTCGGTGGACGCTTCACCCTTGCCGGGTCCAGTCTGGAGGCGGGCACGCCTGCCGATCCGTGGAACAGGCCCAGCCCCAATCGCGCCTTCGCGACCGAGCTCCATGTCTTCGGCTGGCTGCCGTCGCTGATGGTGCAGGGCGAGCGCGGGGCCCGCGAGGCCCTGCGGCTGACCCTGTCGTGGTGGGACCTTTTCGCACGCTGGTCACCGTTTGCCTGGGACCCTGAGATCCTGGCGCGGCGCGTGATCAACCTGTCCTGCGCAGCCCGCAAGATGGGCAATGTCGCGACCGAGGCCGAGCGGCTCCGTCTGGCCGACATCCTGGGGCGTCAGGCCCGTCAGCTTCTCCGTCCGCCCGGCGGCCTTGCCGGTCGTGCCGAGCGTCTGACGGCGGCCGCCATCGGAGGCTCGGTCCTGGCCGGATCGACCGGATCGCGACTGCGCCGCATCGCCCTGGGTCGCCTGGGTCCGGCACTGCGCGTCACGGTCGGGCCTGACGGTGTCCATGCCTCGCGCAGCCCTGAAGCCGGGCTGGAACTGCTGCTCGATCTGATGACGCTGGAAGATGCCCTGGGGCAGTTGTCCGAAACCGTTCCGGAGGCCATGGGATCGGCCATTGCGCGGCTCACCCTGGCCCTGCGCGACCTGACCATGACCGATGGCCGGCTGGTTTCATTCCAGGGCGGAGGACCATCGACGGCCGCGCGGGTTGCAGCAGCGCGGTCACACGACGGCTCGCGCGAGGCACCGGCTCCCGGCCCCGTCGGCGGATACTGGCGCATCCAGAGCCCGCTTCTGACTGTCCTGACAGACACGGCCGGACCGGGTCAGGGTCCCTGGAGTGCCACGGCCTGTGCCCAGGCTCTGGCGCTGGAAATTGCCTGCGGACGGGACCGGATCGTCACCGGCTGTGGCTGGACGCCGCGCGCCAGCGATCGCCAGGCCCTTCGTCTCACACCCGGCCATTCGACCCTGACGCTCGGCGACCGGTCCCTCGGCGAGCCCCTCGGAGGCTGGCATGCGGATCTGCTCGGTCCGCGCCTCATCGCCCGACCCCTGACGGTCAGAGTGCAGCATCGCGAGGCCGACGGTGCCGTCTGGCTGGAAGCCGAACATGACGGCTGGGTCGCAACCCATGGTCTTCTGCACGAGCGCCGTCTCTATCTGGATCAGAAGCTGGACGAACTGCGCGCCGAGGAACGCCTTCACCCGGCCGAGACCGGTGGTCCGGCCGTCCGGCCGATCGCGGCCCCCTATGCCGTCCGCTTCCAGCTGGAACCGGGGGTGCAGGCCTCACTGGCGCGCGACCGCCGCTCGATCCTGTTGCGTGGACATTCGGGGCGCGGCTGGTGGTTCCGGACCGACGGGCCCGATGTCGCCATCGAACCTTCTGTCCATGTTGACGACGGCCTGACCCGGCGCGCCCTCCAGATCGTCGTCAGGGGCTCGGCCCGAACGGATGCAGAGACCCGGGTGCGCTGGAAGCTCAGTCCGGCCGGCTCGTCCACCGATCCTCACTAGCCGACGCAGTCGTTTCGCCCGGACCCTGCAACCAACCTCCCCTCTGGCACGCTTGTGGTGCTCGACGTTGTCGAACACACCAAGGAGCCTCCCCATGAGCACGACCCAAGATCACGACATCAAGGTCCTGAATGGCCTGATCGAAACCACGCTGGACAGCGCCGACGGCTATCGCGAGGCCGCCAAGGAGACCGAGGACAGCCGGTATAAATTCGTCTTCGAGAAGCGCAGCTTCGAACGCCAGCAGGTTGCCACGGATCTTCAGGGTTCGGTTCGTCAACTGGGCGGTGACCCCGAAGATGACGGCTCGGTTCTGGCCAAGGCTCACCGCGCCTTTCTCGACGTCAAACACGCCCTGCTCCGTGACGAACAGGCCGTGGTGAACTCGGTCGAGAATGGCGAGGACCACATCAAGGCCAAGTTCGAACGTGCGCTTGAAGACTCCGATGTCTCGGCCACGACGAAGGAAGCCATCCGCCGGGCCTATGATTCGGTGA
>QBLX01000135.1:0-2119 GCA_003241825.1 Alphaproteobacteria bacterium | reverse complement strand
TCTGAAATCGCGAAAACCTGACGATCGAGGCCCCGGCACCCTTGCCGGGGCCTTTTTCGTGCCTTCGCCGTGACGGGCCCCGACCACAGGTGCTAGAGCCGCGCCCATCTCCCCGGATCGCCAGCTCACGGACCTCGCCCATGCCCGCCGCCCCCGACTTTCCACCCGCGCCCGACGCCGTTCGCCCTGTCCGGGCCCTGATCTCGCTGTCGGACAAGACGGGCCTCGAAGATGCGGCACGGACCCTGCACGACCTCGGCGTGGAACTGGTGTCGACCGGCGGCACCCGCGCGGCCATCGCCGGCTTCGGCCTGCCGGTGAAGGATGTCGCCGACCTGACCGGTTTTCCCGAGATGATGGATGGCCGGGTCAAGACCCTGCACCCCGTGGTCCACGGCGGCCTTCTGGGCGTGCGCGATGCCTCGGATCACGCGAAGGCGATGAGCGACCACGGCATCGGGGCGATCGATATCGTCTGGATCGACCTCTATCCGTTTGAAACCACAGTCGCCGCCGGCGGCAGCTTCGAGGCGGCCGTCGAGAATATCGACATCGGTGGCCCGGCCATGATCCGCTCGGGTTCCAAGAACCACGGCTATGTCGCCGTCTGCGTCGATGCCGGGTCGGTGGCCGAGGTGATGGCCGCCCTGAAGGCCGACGGCACGACATCGCTGGCCCTGCGCAAACGCCTCGCGGCCCGCGCCTTCGCCCGCACTGCAGCCTATGATGCCGCGGTCTCTGCCTGGTTCGCAGGCCAGGTCGAGGATCCGGCTCCCCTGCGCAAGTCGATCTCGGGCTCGCTTGCCCAGACCCTGCGCTACGGCGAGAACCCGCACCAGACCGGGGCCTTCTACCGCACCTCGGAGGTCCGCCCCGGCGTCGCCCGTGCCGAACAGGTCCAGGGCAAGGAGCTCGGCTACAACAATATCGCCGACGCCGACGCCGCCTATGAGCTGGTGGCCGAGTTCGAGGCCCCGGCCTGCGTCATCGTCAAACATGCCAATCCGTGTGGCGTCGCCGTCGGCGCAGACCTTTCCGAAGCCTATGGCCGGGCGCTCGAGTGCGACTCCGTCTCGGCCTTCGGGGGCGTCATCGCCGTCAACCGGCCGCTGAACGGGGACGATGCCCGCGCCATCACCGACATCTTCACCGAGGTCGTGATCGCCCCCGGTGCGGACGATGAAGCGAAAGCCGTCTTTGCCGCCAAGAAGAACCTGCGTCTGCTGATCACCGATGGCCTGCCCGATGCCCACGGTCCGGGCGAGGTCTTCCGCTCCGTCGCCGGGGGCTTTCTGGTGCAGGGCCGCGACCGCTCGCGCCTGACCGCCGCCGACCTGCGGATCGTCACGCGTCGCCAGCCGACACCGACCGAGATCGCCGACATGCTGTTCGCCTTCACCGTCGCCAAACACGTCAAGTCCAACGCGATCGTCTATGCGAAGGACGGCCAGACCGCCGGGATCGGCGCAGGCCAGATGAACCGTCGCGACAGTGCCCGGATCGCTGCCATCCGCGCCCGTGAAGCCGGTGAAGCCAAGGGGCTGGCGCATTCGCTCGCCGAGGGATCGGCCTGTGCATCCGAAGCCTTCTTCCCCTTCGCGGACGGCCTGCTGGAAGCGATCGGGGCCGGGGCGACGGCCGTCATCCAGCCCGGTGGCTCGATGCGCGACGCCGAGGTCATCGCCGCTGCCGACGAGGCTGGCATCGCCATGGCCTTCACCGGTGTCCGGGTCTTCCGCCACTAGGGACGAACGGCCCGCCCGGCACGCTCAGGTCAGCAGATCCGACCACCTCCATCGGCTGGCCCCCAGCGCCACGCGTGCACCTCCGGGGCCATCCGAAAGCGTCACCAGGACAAGGCCCCGCATCGGCTGGGTGCGGCAGGCCAGCGGCGCGAAGGCGACTTCGAGCGCGATGGCCTGCCGGACCCCCGCCAGCCCCTTGCCGGCCTGTCCGGGATTCTGTCGCCAGTCACCATCCCAGACCAGCAGGGCCTGCCCCGCCACCGTGCGCTGGACTTCGGCCACGGTGCGGCGAATGTCGTCATCCTCGCGGAGCTTGGCCTGCAGTCTCGCGACCATGTCGCAGGATCCACCGCCCCCGGCCGAGCCCGCGCCCG
>QBLX01000134.1:257-5239 GCA_003241825.1 Alphaproteobacteria bacterium | reverse complement strand
GCCGAGGGATATGGCAACGAGGGCAGCAAGGGTCTTCATGGCGTCATTTCCCGGGTTCAGGTGCGGCGGAACAGCAAGGCGATATTGTTGGCTGGCATCGATTTCCGCAATGTCAGGTGCAGGCCATGCTTGCGGGCTTCGGCGGCTACGTCATCACGGTCTCGCAAGCCCCAGGCGGGATCACGGCCCTTGAGGTCAGCGTCGAAGCTTGCGTTGGACGGGGCCAGCAGCTGGTCGGCCTCCCGATAGGGCCCGTACAGGAACAGCAGGCCCCCGGGTCGGGTGAGGATCTTCCCGGCCAGAGCCATCAGGCCCTCGGTCGCGCTCCAGGGGCTGATGTGGATCATGTTGATGCAGACAATGGCCTGGACCGTTTCCGTGGGCCATGTCGCCGGATCCATGGCGTCCAGCGGCAGCGGTGCGGCCAGATTCGGCAGGCCCGCGTCCTGACGCCAGGCCAGGATGCTGTCACGCGCCTCGGCGCTCGGATCGGAAGGGATCCAGGTGGCCTCTGGCAGGTCCCGGGCAAAGGCGACGGCGTGCTGCCCGGAGCCGGAGGCGATCTCCAGCACACGTCCATACTGAGGCAGGTGAGCCTGCAGAATCGCGAGGATCGCCTCGGCATTGCGCGCGGCTGCCGGTGAAACGAGGCCACCCGTCGGGGCGGCATGGGTCGGGTCCATGGTCTGCACGGGTCTTTCTAGCGATGCAGGCCTGCCCTGGCGACGACTTTCCCGGAACCGACCCGCGGCAGGGGCCCGGGAAGCTTCGCAGGGGTTAATTCTTGCGCCGGTTGACGTCGCGTCGGCAGAGGTGGCATCTCGCCCGTAACAGTGCGTGAGCGCATGAAACAAACACGGCCACGACGACGTCAGATCGCCGGGCCGAAAGGTTCAGGAGACGACCCGTGACCCCATCCAGCCTCCCCGGATTGCATCCGGCGCCGACCCGACACGCCCGACTTGTGGCCTGGGTCGAGCAGATCGCAGCCCTCACCAAGCCGGTCCGCGTGCACTGGTGCGACGGGTCGGCCGAGGAAAAGGAAACCATCATCGCCGATCTGGTGGCACGCGGCACCCTGACCCAGCTGGACCCGGTCAAGCGCCCCGGCAGCTATCACGCGGCATCGGATCCCAAGGACGTGGCACGGGTCGAGAGCCGGACCTTCATCTGTTCCGACGACGAGGCCGACGCCGGGCCGACAAACAACTGGGCCGATCCGATCGAGATGCGCGACCGCCTCGACGGTCTGTTCGATGGCTGTATGGCCGGGCGAACGATGTATGTGGTGCCGTTCTCGATGGGGCCGCTGGGCTCGGAACTGTCGGCGCTGGGCGTCGAGATCACCGACAGCGGCTATGTCGCCGTGTCGATGGGGATCATGACGCGGATGGGGGCAGCGGCCCTTGAGGCGCTTGGGGAAGACGGCATCTTCGTCCCGGCCGTACACACCCTGGGCGCGCCGCTGGCCGAGGGTCAGGCCGATGTGCCCTGGCCCTGCAACGAGCAGAAATGGATCGTCCACTTCCCCGAGACGCGGGAAATCTGGTCGTATGGTTCCGGCTATGGCGGCAACGCCCTGCTGGGCAAGAAATGCTACGCCCTGCGGATCGCCTCGGTGATGGCGCGCGACGAGGGCTGGCTGGCCGAGCATATGCTCATCCTGAAGCTGACGGACCCCAGGGGGCGCGCCAAGTACATCGCGGCAGCCTTCCCGAGTGCCTGTGGCAAGACCAATCTGGCCATGTTGCAACCCACCCTGCCGGGCTGGAAGGCCGAGACGGTTGGCGACGATATCGCATGGATGCGGTTTGGCGAGGACGGACGGCTGTATGCGGTCAATCCGGAAGCCGGCTTCTTTGGCGTGGCACCTGGCACCAGCCGCAACACCAACCTGAACGCCATCGCCACACTGGCGCGGGACACGGTGTTCACCAATACAGCGCTGACGGCCGACGGAGACATCTGGTGGGAAGGCCTGTCCAAGCCTGTGCCGGAGGGCATGACGAACTGGAAGGGACAACCGCATGACCCGGCTTCGGGCGAGCCTGCGGCGCATCCCAATGCCCGATTTGCTGCGCCGGCGCATCAATGCCCGACGATCGCGCCCGAGTGGGAAGACCCGCGCGGCGTGCCGATCGACGCCATCCTGTTCGGTGGCCGCAGGGCCTCTGCAGTGCCTCTGGTGACCGAGGCCTTCGACTGGGAGCACGGCGTGTTCATGGGCTCGACCGTGGCCTCAGAGGGCACGGCAGCGGCCGAGAACGCCGTGGGCGAGATCCGTCGGGACCCGTTCGCCATGCTGCCGTTCTGCGGCTACAACATGGGTGACTATTTCGCACACTGGCTGGCCCTGGGTGCAAAGGCGGATGCGGCCAAGCTGCCACGCATCTTCTTCGTCAACTGGTTCCGCAAGGATCGGGACGGAGCCTTCGTCTGGCCGGGGTTTGGCGACAATGTGCGGGTCCTGAAGTGGATTTCCGAGCGGCTGGAGGGCGAGGCCGAGGCGGTCGATACACCGGTCGGACGGGTTCCTACGCGACAGTCACTCGAGCTGGACGGACTGGGCCTGTCGGATGAGGCCATGACGACGCTGCTGGATGTCGATGCCGAGGTCTGGACCGAAGAAGCGGCCATGATCCCCGCCTTCTACGAAACATTCGGCGACCGACTGCCGAAGGCCCTGTGGTCCCAGCATGCCGCCCTGACGCGCCGCCTGGATGCAGCGCGGGCGACCGCCATCGCAGCCGAATAGGCCAGTCAGCCAGGAGCGGCGGCGAGTGTCAGCCGCCCTTGGCTGCGGCGATCGCGGCGGCAACGTCGGCGGGCGCAATGCTGGCGGCCGCCTTGCCATTGATGATGAAGGTCGGCGTGCCTGTCAGTTTCAGGGCCTCGGCAGCGCTGTGAATGTCGGCGATGTGGCGTGTCATCTCCGGTGAGGCGATGGCCGCTGCGGCCTGGCCCAGGGTGACACCATTGTCGGCAAGGATACGGTCGATGCTCTCTTGCGTCAGGGCGGGTTCAGCCATGAGCGCCTGGTGAACGGGCAGGTACCGGCCCTGGGCCTGTGCCGCCAGGGCTGCGCGGGCAGCGTATTGTGACGTGGTATCGTCGCCCCGGTCGAGGATCGGCCATTCCTTGAAGACGAAGCGGACGTCGGGGTTTGCGAGCACGATCTGCGTAAACTCCGGCGTCACGGCCTTGCAGCCCGGGCAGCGGTAATCGAAGAATTCGTGGACGACGACCCTGGCCTCCATCGGCCCGATCGACGGGTCGCGGGGGTCGTGTTCCAGCAGGGCAGGATTGCTTGCGATCGCGAGGTTGACCTGCTCCACGCGCGCGCCGTCCTCGGAGGCCTGGCGGGCCGCCATGACCTCGTCGAGGACCTGGGGGTTGGCCACAAGGTAGTCGCGGACCTGGCCTCCGAAATCCCGGCCGGTGAGGTAGGGCGCACCAGCGAGACCGAGCGCCAGAACCGACACGCCGAGCGCCAGACGTCCGGCGGTCAGCCAGCGCGGCAGGGTGCGCCTGGGTCCGGCCGGCGTCGGCGTCACTGGGGCGTCATCGGTCATGCGTCAGAGGATCTCGTCGGGGGTCAGCGTGTAGCCGGCGTCAGGACGGTCGCGCGGTTGCGTTCCTGACGGCGGTCGAGGTCATCGATATCCTGACTCGTGGCACCGGATGCCAGAACAATGTCGACCGCGCGACGCCATTCGATAGAGTTGGGGTTGAGCATCTCGCGAGCCCTGAGGGCGAACTGGGTCGCCTGTTCCTCGCTGCCGAGCGCAAAATAATATTCCGCGGACGCCAGACGGGCCTCGCCCTCCTTGCCCTGGCTGGCATAGGCCTGTCCCAGCAGACGCCAGGCGAGGGTATTGTCATCCTCCCAGGCCACCGCGCGCTTCAGTTCTTCGACCGCGCGGTCGAGATTAGCCGGGTCATTGGTCTCGATCAGGGCGTGGGCGAGATTGACCCGCAGCAGGGGCGCGTCCGGGTCCAGTTCGACCGACCGCTGGTGAGCCGCGATCGCCTCGGCCGGACGGCCTTCCTCGAACAGGATCTGGCCCTTGAGCTCCCAGAAGTAAGGGTTGTCGAGATCCTCGGCGGACAGGGCTTCCACCGCTGCCAGGGCCTTGTCCGTCTGGCCGTCGCGATACCAGGCAATGGCGCGCGCATAGCGGGCGGGCAGGGAGGTATCTGTTTCCGGATAGACCCGCAGGGTCTGGTTTGGATGATTGAGGAAGGAGGCGATCTTGGCCTTGATCAGGGCGTGCTGGGCGAGACGCTCGGGACTGTCGCGCCGTCCGTAGTTGGGCATGGCTTCCACGGGCCGGCGCAGCGCTTCGATCCTCTGGCCAGACAGCGGGTGGCTGCGGAAATACGGGAAGCGGCGGGCTTCGGAAAAAACTTCCTGGGAACGGAAATTCTCGAAGAAATCGACCAGTCCCTTGCCGGACTCGCCCGCACGGTCTAGGGCACGGGCCCCGGTGATATCGGCCTCGCCCTCCTGGCTCTGGAGGTAGCGCAGGGCCCCGAGGGTGCCGAAATACTGACCCGATCCCAGCAAGGCCGCGCCCGCTCCCGGTTCGCCCGCCAGAACGGCGAGGGCACCCAGGGCCATGGTCATGAAGAAGGGCTGTTTGCCAGCTTCCGAGGCCCCGTCCCGCAGGGTGTGCCGGTTCTTGATGTGCCCGGCCTCGTGCGCGATCACGCCCAGAAGCTGGTTGGGATTGTCGGTCTGGAGGATCAGTCCGGTGTTCAGTCCCATGATGCGTCCGCGCGTGGCGAACGCATTCAGCGACGAGTCATTGATCAGGAGGACCTCGACGTCCGCAGGGTTCAGGCCCATGGCGACGAAGACCGGGTCCGACCATTCCCGGATAATGTCCTCGATCTCGGTGTCGCGGATCGCGCTCTGGGCTGAAGCCGGAGCCGCGCTCGCCAGCAACAGGACGGCTGTCGCAGCCGTGACGAACAGGGAA
>QBLX01000134.1:0-221 GCA_003241825.1 Alphaproteobacteria bacterium | reverse complement strand
GAACTCAAACAGGGAGGGAGCCCGACCGCACCGGACGGTGTCCAGTGCGGCAGGCATCACCCAAGCGACGATTTAATCACGGCCTTTCAGCGGCGCCACCATCCACGCTTGGGTTTTTCAGGCGGGGCCGCGATCTGGGCCGGGTCATTGGCGACGAGCGCGGACAGGTCGGCCTCCGGCTTCGGGGCGGGGACGGGCTCGGCCAGGACGGCGGGGACAGG
>QBLX01000133.1 GCA_003241825.1 Alphaproteobacteria bacterium | reverse complement strand
GCCCTCGACCGTTCCGATGCCCGGCTGAACCGCCTGCGCCAGAACCTCGCCCGCACCTCCCTGAAGGCCGAGATCGCGGTCATGCCGGCCGAGGAATGGCTGGACAGCCGCACCTTTGACGCCGTGCTGCTGGACGCCCCCTGCACAGCCACGGGCACCTTCCGTCGCAATCCGGAGGTTCTCCGGACCACCAAACCGGTCGAGGTCGGCAAGCTGGCCGACGTCCAGCACCGCCTGCTGGATGCTGCGGCCGAACGCGTCGGGCCGGGCGGGCGGCTGGTCTATTGCGTCTGCTCGCTGGAACGCGAGGAAGGCGAGACCCAGATCATCGCCTTCCTGCGCCGCAACCCCGCCTTCCGCACGGCGCCCGCCGATCCCGCAGCAGTCGGAGCGCCGGCGGAGGCCCTGACCCCGGAAGGCTGGCTGCGCATCCTGCCCTCCATGTGGGCCGAAAAAGGCGGGGTCGACGGCTTCTTCGCCGCCCGCCTCGATCGGGTCACCTAGTGACGGAGCGGACCTTGCAACCCTGGTACTGCATCCAGCCTTCATCGGCGGCGGCGCGGTGCCAGGGGAGGGTGTCCAGCAGGGCCCCGTCGTCATTTGCCGGCAGGATCACCATGCGATCGTCGTTTCGCATGGCGAAGACGTCGAGCGGCAGGAGCGTCGGATCGCTGGCCTCGACATCCGGGAGGACGAGGGGCTCCAGCTCGTCCTGTGACGGCAGGACGAAGACATCGTCGTGGACCTTGAAGTCAGACGACTAGGGTAACCTTGGCCTTTGCCATGTCTGCCGCATCGCCACTCCGGCCGGAGCAATCCTCGCGCGCATGTTGATTCCTCGACGCCGACGGATCGGCCGGCAACCCTGGATCAACCCCCGAACGCCGCCATGTCCTCGTCGGAGATGTCCTCGTTGGAATAGACGTTCTGGACGTCATCCTCGGCATCAAGGGCGTCGAACAGTTTCATCAGCGTGCCGACGGCCTCGCCGGTGACCGGGACATCGGACTGCGGCTTCCAGACGATGGCGGTGGACTTGGCGTCGCCCAGAATCCTCGACAAGGCTTCGGCCACCTCGTTCAGATCCTCGAAGGCCGTCCAGATCGTATGCCCGGGCGCGTCCTCATAGATGTCCGGCTTGACCAGATCGCTCTCGACGTCCTGGGCCCCGGCCTCGATCGCGGCTTCCATCATCGCGTCCTCGGAACCGGCTTCGGCGGGATAGCGGATCATGCCGACCCGGTCCCACATGAAGGCCACCGAGTTCATCTCGCCCAGCGCGCCGCCGTTCTTCTTGAACGCCGTACCGATGTTGGAAGCGGCCCGGTTGCGATTGTCCGTCAGGGCCTCGACGATGATCCCGACGCCGCCGGGACCCCGGCCCTCGTAGCGGACCTCCTCCATCGTATCGACATCGCCGCCTGCGGCCTTGTTGATGGCGCGGGTGATCACGTCCTTGGGCAGGCTCTCGGCCTTGGCGTTGTTGATGGCCAGGCGCAGGCGCGGGTTCAGGGCCGGGTCGGGCATGCCCGACTTGGCCGCTACCGTGATGTCGCGCGACAGTTTCGAGAACAGTTTCGAACGCTGGGCGTCTGCGCGCCCCTTGCGGTGCATGATGTTCTTGAATTTGGAATGGCCAGCCATGGAATGTTCGGATCTGCTCGCAAAAGAGAGCCGCGTCTAACCGATCGAAATGCGCCTGTCACGGTCGGGCGATGGCGCGGAACAGGTGGCCATGCCAAGGATTGAACCGGGACACGAACAGGAGCCGATCATGACCGCCGAAGATATCGCCTATGACGACGACGATCTGAACGAAGCCGACATCGTCGAATGGTACGAGGCCCGGCCGATCGCCGTCTCGACGGCCGTGGCGACCGGCTCGATCATCGGGGCTTTTGCGCTCGGTGTCCTGACCGCGGTCGGGGCCCTGGCCCTGCTCGGCTATATGGACGACTAGGACGCCTGCAGGGTCGCCAGGAACTCCCGCATCGGCCCTGCAGTGGGCACCGGCCTGCGGGTGATCCGGTCGACATGGACGTGGACGAAATGGCCCTGGGCGGCGGCGGCGTCCTCATCGTTACGGAACAGGCCGATCTCGTAGCGGACGCTCGACGTGCCGATGTGGGCCACCCGGATCCCTGCCGGGATGACGTCGGGAAATGCGGTGGGGGCAAAGTACCGGCAGCTCGTCTCGACCACCAGACCGATGGTCTGGCCGCCGGCGATATCGAGGAACCCCTCGGACACCAGCATCCGGTTCACGGCGGTGTCGAACCACGAATAGTAGACCACGTTGTTGACGTGGCCATAGACATCGTTGTCCATCCAGCGTGTCTCGATCCGCTCGAACCGCCGGTAATCCTGACGTCGGGTCCGTTCCATATCGCTCGCCATTCAATCCTCCCTAGCGCCGGTCAGGGTTTCGTCTGGCCGACACTGCGTCAACCACCTACCGATACGCAGACATGATTGCAGAGGCCCCATGACGATCACCACGCGCGCTGCCGTCCTGCGCCACAGCGGGGCCGCGCTTCCCTATGCCCTCAGCCGTCCCCTGACGATCGAGACCCTGACCCTGGACCCGCCCGGGCCCGGCGAGGTGCTTGTAGGGATCAGGGCGGCGGGTCTGTGCCACTCCGACCTCAGCGTCATCAACGGCGACCGTCCACGGCCCCTGCCCATGGCCCTGGGCCATGAGGCGGCCGGTGTGGTCGAGGCCCTTGGCGAAGGGGTCAATGACCTGGCGATCGGGGATCATGTCGTCATGGTCTTCATGCCGTCCTGCGGCCACTGCGATCCATGCGCGGGGGGCCGCCCGGCCCTGTGCGAACCGGGGGCTGCGGCCAATGGGGCGGGCGCGCTTCTCGGCGGCGGGCGACGGGTTCATGCGGGTGATCAGGTCGTGAACCACCACCTCGGCTGTTCCGCCTTTGCCGAACGGGCGGTGGTCTCGCGCCGGTCGCTGGTCAGGATCGACCCTGCCCTGTCGTTCGAGGAAGCCGCCCTGTTCGGTTGCGCCGTCCTGACCGGCGTCGGAGCCGTCGTGAACACGGCGGCCGTCAAGGCAGGCCAGAGCGTGGTCGTCATCGGCCTCGGTGGCGTCGGTCTGGCCAGTGTGCTGGGAGCCCTGGCCAGCGGTGCCTCGCCGGTCGTGGCAGTCGACCTGTCCGAACAGAAGCTGGCTCTCGCCCGCAGCCTCGGCCCGGTCCAGACCGTCAATGCTGCAGACCCCGACGCCGTGGCCCAGGTTCGGGCCCTGACCGGCGGCGGGGCCGATGTCGCCTTCGAGATGGCCGGATCGGTCCGGGCTCTGGAAAGCGCCTGGGCGATGACGCGGCGCGGCGGGCTGACGGTCACGGCCGGACTGCCGCCTGCGGATGCGGCCCTGGCCGTCAACGTCGTATCGCTGGTGGCGGAAGAGCGGACGCTGAAAGGGTCCTACATCGGCACCTGCGTCCCCGGCCGCGACATTCCCCGCTATGTCGCCCTGTACCGCCAGGGCCGATTGCCGGTCGATCGCCTGATGAGCGGGACGATCGCGCTGGACGACATCAACGCCGGCTTTGACCGGCTGCACGCCGGTGATGTCGTACGGCTGGTGGTGACGCCCTAGTCCGCCCCCTCGCCCTGCGGGCCCGGCACCCGGGCAATCAGGTCGGCAGGCTGGCAATCCAGCTCGCGACACAGGGCGTCCAGGGTGGTGAAACGGATCGCGCGGGCCTTGCCGGTCTTCAGGACCGACAGGTTGGCGATGGTGATGCCGGCGCGGTCGGCCAGTTCGGTCAGCGACATCCGTCGCTCCAGCAGCACGCGATCGAGATGGATCTGGATAGTCATGACGGCCCCTCAGACCGTCATCTGTGCATCGTCGCGCATCTGGGCACCCTGGCGGAACACCTCGGCCAGGATGAACACGACCAGGATCGCGATCCACATGTCACCGTTCAGATCGAGATCAGCGCGCGCGCCACCCTCGATGAAGGGCCGCCCGATCGTCTCGATATAGGAGGTCAGTTGCAACCCGATCAGGCCCCACCCCACGACGCGGAGCCGCTGGACATTGGGGTATTCGAAGGCATCCCCGACATTCACCGCTGCCAGGATCGCCCGCAGCCGGTTGATGATCAGCCACAGGAAACCCAGGCCCGGCAGGGCCATGAGGACACCCCATCGTCCTTCGATGTCGACTGTGACCGTATCCGTGCCCGCGTTGAACCCGTCGCGGAAACCGGCCCAGTACTCCGGCGACACGAGGGAGACAAAGGCCACAATCGCCACCAGCACCAGCCCGATGGTGACGAAGACATTGGCGGCGCCCAGAAGCCATCTCAGCCCGCTCGCCGCCGATCCTTTTCCAACCAGTTTCATGGCTCTCAGCCCTCAACCCGCAGCCCCCGTGGCCGATCCATATTGAGGATCGATAAGGCAGCATCGATAAACGAGCAATAGCCTTATCGATTATCGAGATTAAATCTCTGTCACCTGTTCAGGTGCCGGGCCCTTGGGCATCAGAACCGCCGGAACACCCGCGAGGCCAGATATCCGGTCAGGCCCGCCAGCAGCACGCACACGATGCCGTAAAGCCAGGGCTGTCGGTGGGCGAACTCATAGACGTCCCGCTCGAACCCGACCTTCTCGACCGTCAGGGTCAGGTTGGAGACCGAGGCCGGCGCGCCGTCCTGGAACAGCCAGACCTCCGCGTTGTAGATCCCGGTCGGAGCCGTGGTCGGCAGTTCGACCTCGGCGCGGAACAGGCCGCGGTCGACAAAGCTCACGCCTTCCGGATCGGTGTTGTACAGGGCCGCGGCCTCGCGCAGCCGTATCACCGCCCGCCGCCAGTCGAGATAGTCCTCGCCCAGCCGGCTGACCACGACGTCGCGCACCCCGTAGCGGGTCACGGTCCGGCTCTCTTGCGGCGCAGCAATCCTGAGGTGATCCAGGCCCACGCCCAGCCGGCGCAACTGGCCAAAGTCAGCGATATCGCTCAGGGGCCGGGTCGAGGCGGTCATGTAGAAGCCGGGGGCTCCCTCGAACAGGACAGGCCGGCTGTTCAGCCAGACGCCAAGATTGCGGGTCTTCTTGACCAGCCGGACAGGGGCATCGGGCCCTCGCACCACGACGACCACATCGGTCGGCTGGTCGCCCGGATTGAACACCGCGCCATACAGGACGATCGAGGCCCCGCTGAACCCGGAATCCACCCGCACCCTGGCGTTCGTCAGGGCCGCCGCAATCCGCAGGTCCGAGGCAGTAT
>QBLX01000132.1 GCA_003241825.1 Alphaproteobacteria bacterium | reverse complement strand
CGTAGAATGCGTTCGGAGTCGCCGGGGCACGGTACTCTTCCTGGTGCACGTTCGGCGCAGCCACATGGACCTGGGCCTGGCTCACCTCGACCTCGGCCGGGGCGACATGGACCTGAGACGGGCGGACGTGGACCTCCGGTGCGCGGACATGGACGTCCGACGGGCGAACGTGGACGTCGGACGGACGCACGCGGATCCGGGCCGGATCGACATAGACGGGTGGTGCCTCGACATAGATCGGCGGGCTGTCGACATAGACCGGGGGCGCGTCGACATAGACGGGCGGGCTGTCGATATAGACCGGAGCCTGGGAGACGCGCACGGGCGCACCGCGCACCACGATCGGGTGCGGCCGGGGCTGCGGACGCGCCGCCTCGTAATGGATGTTTGCAGCCGGGCCATAGGCGTGGACCGGAGCGGCCTCATGGCCCTGTTCGTAGAAGCGTTGCTCGCTGTAGCCGTAGCGGCCACCGCGGTCCTGATGGTGCTCGTAGCGCTGCTCGACCACCGGGGCTCTGTATTGAACCTGACGTTCCACGCGGCGCTCGATGACCGGAGCGTGATGCTGGACGTAGCGCTCTTGGTAGCGTTCCTCGCGGACCGGAGCTTCGTAGCGCTCCTCGTAATATTCCTCGCGGACCGGAGCCTCATAGCGGGTCACCGAGCGATTTCTGCCATGGTAGTCCCGACCGAAGCCGCGGACCTCATAGCCGAACGGCGCGCTGACCGGTGCCCGGTTCCAGCCGATGGCCGTGACGCCGCCACCGGCGAACTGGACCGGAACCCCGACGGCGTAGGCCGGGCCGTAGTCGCCGGCGTAGGTGTTGATCCCGTTGCCATAGTAGCCGCCAACGCCGCGATAGCTGGTTCCACCGCCGCCATAGCGCCCGACGGCGCTGGCGGAGCTGAATGACCGGGCCGAGCTGAAGGCGCTGGCCGAGGACGAAGCATAGGCATGGGATGAGGCGTTGACGTGATTGCTCACGTTCACATTGACGTTGCGGCCGTAGTTGCCACCGCCACCGGGGTGTCCACCGCCGCCACAGCCTCCGCCGCAGCCCTGATAGCCACCACCGGGGTGTCCGCCACCGCCGCGCGGGCCACCGCGCTCCCCAGCCGTTGCAGTTCCGGCGACGGCCAGAGCCGCGCCGAGCGTCAGAATCAGAACCTGTTTCACAGTCATTTCTCCAGCCATGGCAGACCGATAGCGCCATCGAGAAAGGTTTTGTTAATGTTGCAACCCGCTGGGGAAAACTCTGTGACCCGAATTGTCCTGCCGGGGCGGGCGCGGATCGGCTCTTTCCAGCGCAAATCTCGCCCTGCAAGGATCCGGATGGTTAACGCAGGGGGCGAACGCGGCCTGTTCCGCTCGCCTCCCAGCCGAATGCGAAAGCATGGGTGACTTGTCCCCTTGCCCGTCCGCGACCATCTGATCCATTCATCGTTCAGGATTTGCGTTACAGGGACCCACCATGACCTTTGCCGACCCGACCACGACCCCGAATGACCTGATCAAGGACGGTTCGGACGCCAGCTTCATGATCGACGTGGTCGAAGCGTCGCGGTCGGTGCCGGTGCTGGTCGACTTCTGGGCGACCTGGTGCGGGCCGTGCCGGCAGCTGACCCCGGCGCTCGAAAAGGCCGTGCGGGCACAGGGCGGCAAGATCAGACTGGTCAAGATCGATGTCGACAAGAACCCGGCCTATGCGCAGCAGCTTCAGGTCCAGTCGATCCCGACGGTCTATGCCTTCGTCGACGGCCGACCCGTTGACCGGTTCATGGGTGCCCTGCCCGACAGCCAGCTGAACGCCTTCATCGACAAGCTGACGGGGGGAGAGGGGGTCAATTCCGACGTCGTCCAGCTCCTGTCGCTGGCCGAGGAATCGCTTTCGCTCGACGATCTTGGCGGTGCGGCCCAGGCCTTCGCACAGATCCTGCAGATGGAGCCCGACAACCAGAAGGCCATTGCCGGGATGGCGCGGGTCTATCTGGCGGATGGCGACGCCGAACAGGCCGCCCAGACCATCGCCATGGCCCCGGCAGACTCGACCGAGCCCACGGTGCAGTCGGTCCGGGCCCAGCTGGCCCTCGCAGCGACCGCCCCCGCCAGTGAAACAGCCGAACTGGAGGCCAGGGTCGCTGCCAGTCCGGACGATCATCAGGCCCGCTATGATCTGTCGCTGGCCCAGGCGGCCTCCGGCGACCTGAAAGGGGCCGTAACGTCGCTGCTGACTATCGTCCAGGCCGATCGCGACTGGAACGAACAGGCAGCGCGCAAGCAGCTGCTGGTCGTCTTCGAGGCGGCCGGTGCCATGAGCGACGTGGCAAAGGACGGTCGCCGCCGCCTGTCATCCATCCTGTTTGCCTGATCGGAATCGCAACATGGCCCAAGGGTATGTGAAGGCAGCGGACCTGCCACAGGTGATTCCGGTGTTTCCCCTTCCGGGGACCATCCTGCTGCCGCGCGGCCAGCTGCCGCTGAACATCTTCGAGCCGCGCTATCTGAACATGATCGACGATGCGATGGCCGGGGACCGGATCCTGGGGCTCATCCAGTCGCCAGGCGGGCCGCGTCAGCTGCCGACCCTCGCTGCCGTGGGCTGTGCAGGGCGTATCACCAGTTTCGCCGAGACGTCCGACGGGCGTTATCTGATCACCCTGACAGGCGTGTGCCGGTTCCGGGTCACTTCGGAAATGCCGTCTCAGACCCCCTATCGCCAGGTCCGGGCTGCGTTCGAGAGTTTCGAAAGCGACCTGACGGCCCCGGTCAGTCCCGATTTCGACCGCGAGACCTTCATCGACGCCCTGCGGGCCTATCTGGAGCGCCGTCAGCTGGAGATCGACTGGGACACCGCCGAGGCCGCACCGCAGGAAGCTCTGGTCAACAGCCTGTCCATGGCCCTGCCCTTCGAAGGTCCTGAGAAACAGGCGCTGCTCGAAGCCATGACACTTGAAAACCGTTCGGCCGTCCTGACGGCCCTGATGCGTATCGATGCCGCCGAGATGGGCGACGGAGACACGCCGACATCGATGCAGTAGGGCTCGGCGTCATGACCGACAGCTTCAACACACCCTCGACCGTCGACCCCCGCCTGCTGGAGGTCCTTGTCTGTCCCGTGACGCGCGGGCGGCTCGAGTATGACCGGACGGCCAATGAACTGGTCTCGAAGAGTGCGAAACTGGCCTTTCCGATCCGCGACGGCGTGCCGATCATGCTGCCGGACGAGGCGCGGGCCCTCGACTAGACCGGCTCGCCCCTCAACAGACGCGGCAGGTCGCCGGTCGCGCCACCCGCTTCCTGCATGAAGGCCCGGCGCAGGGGCCCGACGCGGTTGACCACGGCCATGCCGAGATCGCGGGCCAGCCGCACGGGCGCATGGTCCGTCGAGAACAGCCGCACGAACCCGTCGAAACCGGCCGCCAGCGCGGCATTGTCGAACCGCCGCCAGCGGGCATAGCGGTCCAGAACCAGCTCCGATCCAATGTCCTCGCCCAGCCGGACGGCATCGGCCAGCACCTCGGCCAGTGCTGCGGCGTCCTTGAGGCCCATGTTCAGACCCTGTCCCGCCACCGGATGCACCCCGTGGGCCGCATCGCCGATCAGGGCCACGCGCGGTGCGGTCAGCCGGGTCGCGAGCTTCAGCCCCAGCGGATAGACAAAGCGCGGCCCCTCGACCGTCGCCCCGTCGAGGAAATCGCCAAAGCGGCGCATGAGGTGCGACTGGAAGGCCTCGTCCGAGGCTGCGCCCAGAGCATCGGCCGCGCGGGTGGTCTCGGTCCAGACCAGGCTGGCGCGCCGGTCCGTGAGGGGCAGGATGGCGAACGGGCCGCGGGGCAGGAAGTATTCATGGGCAACCCCGCCATGGTCCCGGCCCAGCCGCACGGTGGCGACCACGCCCGACTGGCCATAGTCCCAGCCCACGGTGTCGATGCCGGCGGACTCGCGCACAGTCGAACCGCGGCCCTCGGCCCCGATCACGAGCGGAGCAGTCAGGACGGCCCCATCGGCCAGAATGACGCTGCCACAGACGGCATCGGCGGTGACCGATACCACGGCCGCAGGAGCCCGGACCTCGATCCCGGCGGCGGTCACGGCCTGGGCGAGGGCGGCGCGGATATGTCTGTTCTCGACCATATAGCCGAGGGGTTCGCCGCCATTGCGGTCGCCGATCTCGGAAGCATCGAAGCGGAGATAGGCGGGCGAGGCGGGTTTCGACGCCGCGCCCGGGCGGCGACCATCGGTGACGAGGATATGATCCATCCGGCAGGCATGGGCCCGCAGTCCCTCCCCGACACCCAGGGCGTCCAGCATCCGGAAGGTCGAGAAGGCCACCGCCGTCGAACGCCCGTCGAAGGTCGGGGCCAGCTGTTCGGAGAAGG
The DNA here is from genome assembly GCA_003241825.1 of Alphaproteobacteria bacterium. GTDB lineage: Bacteria > Pseudomonadota > Alphaproteobacteria > Caulobacterales > Caulobacteraceae > Brevundimonas. Next base: position 1,035 of record QBLX01000132.1, on the reverse strand, counting down.
GTTGCGGATCGACCAGCACCACCCTCAACCCGGCCTGGGCTGCGGCGAGGGCGAAGGTCGCGCCGGCCATGCCGGCTCCGGCGATGATCACGTCATGGGTCATGGCAGCAGTCATGACGGACTTGTCGCGCCGTGGCGTCCCGGCGTCCAGTGGCAAGGGGGTCGCACGGGCGCGAAGCGGATTGGGTAAATGCCCCCTTAACCCTGTCCGGGCGAGAAAGGCACGAAACGCCCGTCGTCCGGAGTCCTGCCTCTATGTCTGCCGTCCTCGTCATCGGCCAGCGCGCCTGGTTGAGCGCCCGGGTGATCTGGGACGCGCCCTTCATGGTGCGGTTCCGGGGGGTGCTGCTGGCGCTGCTGGCCACGTTGCTGGTCGTGGCCCTGATGTCATGGAACCCGGCCGATCCCAGCCTGAACGCGGCGTCGGGACAGGCGGCGACCAACTGGCTGGGCGCGAACGGCGCGCTGTTTGCCGACATCTTCATGCAGTCGCTCGGTCTGGCAGCCTGGCCGGCAACATTGATTATCGTCGCCTTTGGACTGGCCACCGCCATCGGCGAGGCGATCCAGCAGAGACTGAAGCCGACACCGCTGAAGGCCCTCTCGGCTTTCGCCGGCGTGCTGCTGGTGTCGGCTGCGCTTTCGGCCCTGGCTCCTCCGGCGGCCTGGCCGCTGGCGACGGGTCTGGGCGGTCTGTGGGGCGATGCCGTAACGGGATCGGCCGTCGCGGGCCTGACAGCGCTGCGGATACCAGGCGGAGCCATCATCTGTGGCCTGCTGTTTGCGGGCCTGGGTCTGTGGGGCTGCGGCTATGCGATCGGCCTGCGGATAGCCGATTTCGGCGAGGCCCTGAGCTGGGGTCGTGGCATGCGCAAGGCCGCACCGACCGCCAGAACGGCCAAGAGCCGCGCGAGTGCGGCCAAGGCACCCCGGGTCGCAAAGCGGGTGCCGGTGCTGGACCTGCCCGATGACGATCAGCCTGTCGCGCCTGCCAGGGGTGACATGCCGCCCTGGGACGCCACCCCCGAGCCGCCC
>QBLX01000131.1:5120-5464 GCA_003241825.1 Alphaproteobacteria bacterium | reverse complement strand
CCCTCCCCCTCAGGGGGAGGGAGACGTTCCGCGCTGACACATGCGTCTCCCTTCCCTCCTCCGCCGCACGCCCTTCCGGCTCACGCTGCTGTTCCTGGCCCTGTTCGCCACGGCAGCCAGCGCCATTCTGGCCTATGTCTATATCGCATCGGCGGCAGAGGCACGGGCCCAGGCAGAGGCCAGTGTGCAGGGCGAGGCGGACATACTGCTCGCCATCTACAACGCGCGTGACGTCGACGCCCTGAACATGGCCCTGATCGAGCGGATCAGCCGGGGCGGGCCCTATGTCTATGTGCTGACGGACGCCCGGGGCACCTTCATCAGCCGCAATCTTGACGCCTCGC
>QBLX01000131.1:0-5110 GCA_003241825.1 Alphaproteobacteria bacterium | reverse complement strand
AACCTGCCCCGGATACCCGAGCCGGGCAGTGGGGCACATTTCGCCTGACCGAAACCGACGACGCCGGGCGGGTCGAACGGCCCCAGGGGCTGGGCGTCGACTACGAACTGAGCGGCGGCGAGCATCTGTTCGTCGGCCAGTCGCTGGGCGATACCGAAGCCTATCTGAAACGGCTGACCCAGGCGCTCTGGGCGGCCATGGGGATGGTGCTGGTGCTCGGCGCCAGCGGGGGACTGCTCATCAGCCGCAATGTCGAGCGGTCGATGGCGCGGCTGAACAAGGTCGTCATGGCCGTTCAGGACGGTGACCTGAAGGCCCGCGCCGAGGTGCGCAAGTCCGGCGACGAGCTGGACGAACTGGGACAGGGGCTGAACCAGATGCTGGACCGGCTGGAAGGCTCGATGACCTCGATCCGGCATGCCGGCGATGCCATTGCCCACGACCTGCGCTCTCCCCTCACCCGGATGCGAGCCAAGCTGGAGGTCGCCCTGATCGATGCCGAGGCGGGCAGGGTGTCCGGCACAGACGCCCTCGGTGTCGCGCTCGACGAGGCGGACCAGTTGCTCAAGACCTTCAACGCCGTTCTGGCGATTGCCCGGCTGCAGGCGGCGCAGGGCATGCCGGACCCGGTGCGCTTCGATGCCGCCGACCTGGCCTCGGACATGACCGAACTCTACGAACCTGCCGCCGAGGACAAGGGGCTGGAGTTCGGGGCCGAGATCGAGCCCGGCCTGATGATCGAGGCCAATCGCCCCTTCCTGGCCCAGGCCCTCGCCAATGTGATCGACAACGCCATCAAATATACGCCCGTCGGCGGGGCCGTGATGTTTCGCGCACGGCGACGCTCATCGGGCGAGGTCGAATACTCCGTCACCGATACGGGCCCCGGCGTGCCCGAGGCGGATCGCGAGCGGGTCGTGGAGCGGTTCGTCCGTCTGGACAACAGCCGGACGGAGGTCGGGTCCGGCCTCGGCCTGTCCCTCGTTGTCGCCGTGCTGGAGGCCCACGGCGGCAGGGTGCAACTGGATGAAGGTCCCGGCGTCTACAACGGCTTCGGGCCCGGCCTGAGGGTCGCACTGGTCCTGCCCCCTGCACCGGCGGGCGTATGATCCTGCCCGCATCAGCCCTCGGCCATCTGATCCGGCCCTGCGGACCGGTGATCGATCCCGCGATCGCCGAACGGACCCGCGAGCGGCTGGTCGAGGCTTCGGATACAGGCGGCTGGCGGGCCGGGCTGGATGCTGCATGGCCAGCGCTCGAGCCGATCTTTGCCGCGTCGCCCTATCTGTCCGGGCTTGCGAGGCGGTGGCCGGACCGGCTGTATGACATTCTCGCGCAGGACCCCGAAGCCCGTCTGGCCACCATCGTGTCGGACACCGAGGGCCTGACAAGCGGGGCGGAAGATGTTCGCCGTCCCCTGCGCCTGCTGAAGGCCGAACTGCATCTCCTGACCGCCATCGCCGACCTTGGCGGGTACTGGACCCTTGACCAGGTGACCGGAGCGCTGAGCCGTTTCGCCGATGCGACCACCCGCACGGCACTCGCTGCAGTCGCCCATGACCAGCGCGCCAGGGGCAAGCTGGTCAGCGCCGCCGACGACCCCCGGGGACCCGTGCCCGGGCTGTTCGGACTGGCCATGGGCAAGCATGGCGCGTTCGAGCTGAACTATTCCAGCGACATCGACATCTCCTTCTTCTTCGATCCCGAACCCCTGGCCGGGGCACTGGCACCGGGCGTCGAGGCCCAGACCTTCGTCAACCGCATCGGCCAGGGTCTGGCGACCCTGCTGTCGGAGCGCACGGCGGACGGCTATGTCTTCCGCGTCGATCTCCGGCTGCGGCCCGACCCGTCCTCGACCCCGCCGGTCGTGGCTGTGCCCATGGCGCTGGATTACTATGAGTCCGTTGGCCAGAACTGGGAGCGGGCAGCCTTCATCAAGGCCCGCGCCGTCTGCGGTGACGCAATCGCAGCTGCAGACTTCCTGAACGATCTGACCCCCTTCATCTGGCGGCGCAGCCTCGACTACCAGGCGGTGCTCGACATCCAGTCGATCAAGCGACAGATCCATGTGCACAAGACCGGCGAGGGGCTGGAAGCCGCCGGGGCAAACCTGAAGCTGGGACGCGGGGGCATTCGCGAGATCGAGTTCCATGCCCAGACCCAGCAGCTGATCCTCGGCGGTCGCGACCCGGGCCTGCGCAAGAACCGGACGGTCGAGGCGCTGGCGGCCCTGGCCACTGCCGGACACATGCCCGGCAATGTGGCCGAGGAACTGACGGCGGCCTATGTCCGGCTGCGGGGTCTGGAGCACCGGGTCCAGATGCTGGACGACGAGCAGACCCACATCCTGCCCTCGGACCCGGGCCGTCGCCTGGCCGTCGCGGCACTGGAAGGGCACGGCGATCTGGCCGCCTTTGATGCCGGCGTCGAGGCCCTGCTGGTCGGGGTCAATCGCCGCTATGGCGAACTGTTCGAGGGCGAGGAGGACCTGTCCTCTCCCTATGGCAGCCTGGTCTTTACCGGGACGGACAATGATCCGGAGACCCTCGCCACCCTCGAACGGATGGGGTTTTCCGAACCCGCCTCGGTCGCCGACACGATCCGCTCATGGCATCACGGGCGCGTCCCCGCGACGCGGACCGCCAGAGGCCGGGAGCTGTTCACCCGCCTGGCTCCCCGCCTGCTGACCGCGCTCGCCGACACCGGAGCCCCCGACGCAGCCTTCAGGCGCTTTGCCGTCTTCTTCTCTGGCATGAATGCAGGGGTGCAGGTCCAGGCCCTTTTCCTAGGCCAGCCCAAACTGTTCGAGCTTGTCGTCGGTGTCATGGCGTTTGCACCGCGTCTGGCACGGGCCCTGGGCCGGTATCCGGCGGCGCTCGACTCCATGCTCGACGCCCGGTTCCAGACCGAACTCGGCATCAACACCGGCCTGTTCGACCAGATGGCCGCCGAGGCCCGCGCGTCCGGCGACTTCGAAGGGGCCATGAACGTGGTCCGGCGACTTCACCGCGAACAGGATTTCCGGATCGGCATCCAGACCCTGAGCGGTCGGGTCGGCCCGGCGGCCGCAGGGCTGGCCTATACCAACCTGGCCGATGCCGTGATGCGGACCCTGTCGCAAGCTGCCCTGGCAGAGACCCTGCGACTGGGAGGGGCTTTTCCCGGCGTCGTTGCAGTGATTGCTTTGGGCAAGGCCGGATCGCGCGAGATGACGGCGTCGTCCGATCTCGACCTGATGACCGTCTACGACGCACCCGCCGAGGCGATCAGCGAGGGCAAGGGATGGAGTGCCGACCTCTGGGGGGCGCGCTTCACCCAGCGGCTTATCGCGGCCCTGTCGGCCCACACCGGTGAGGGGGGTCTTTACGAGGTCGACATGCGGCTGCGACCCTCGGGCTCCAAGGGGCCTGTCTCGGTCAGGCTGTCGGCTTTCGAAGCCTATTATGCCGAGGAGGCCGCGACCTGGGAGTTCATGGCCCTGACCCGGGCCCGGGTCGTCTGGGCCAGTGATCCGGATTTTGGCTATCGCGTCACGGCAGCGATCGAGGGGACGCTTCGGCGCCCGCGTCCCGGTGTGGACGTCGCATCGGATGTCCGGGCCATGCGTGACCTGATGGATCGCGAACGGCGGCCTTCGGGCTTCTGGGACCTGAAACTGGCCCCCGGGGGTCAGGTGGATGCCGAGTTCCTGGGACAGTATCGTCAGCTGGTCGGGGCGGCGACAGGGGCGAGCCTGACCGTTTCGACCGTGGGCCAGCTCGCGAATGACCCGGCACTGGCCGGGAGCTGGACCCTGCATCAGCGACTGAGCCAGCTTCTGGCCTGTGCTTTCGAGGACCGCCCCGATCCGGACGAAGAGCCGTCAGCCTTTCAGGCCCGACTGGCAGAGGGGGCGAACGCGCCGGATTTCGCCAGCCTGCGCGCGCATCTGGTCGATGTCCGCGAACGCGCCCGTGCAGCCTTCGAATCCGCCCTGCCCGCCCCGCGCGACGGAGTCTCCGACAACCTGCGTTGAACCTGTCGACATGGGGATGCGCAAGGCCATGACGGCCATTCGGAGACCAGGATGAAAAAGACGATCATGATCAGCGGTACTGCTGCTCTTGCCCTCGCTGCCGCAATCGGTGGCGCGGCCATGGCCCAGCAGACTCCTGGCGAACGACCCGCCGTTCGCGCCGATGCCAATCGCGACGGACAGATCACGCGGGCAGAGTTTGTTGATGCTCGCATGCAGCGGCTGACGGCCATGGACACGGACCGCGACGGCACAGTCACCAACGCGGAACGCGCCGCTGCAAAACAGTCCCGCCGGACAGAGCAGATGGCCAGCCGTTTCGACCGGCTCGACACCGATCGCAACGGGTCCGTCAGCCGGGCGGAATTCGAGGAGCGGGCCGACCGCGGCGGTCGCGGACCCGGTCGTGACAGGATGGGCCGTGGCGGCCAGCGGATCGAGCGCATGGCAGCGCGTCGCGAGGCGCGCGGCCCGCTTGTGATCGCCGAGGCCGAGGCCCGGACAGCAGCTGCCTTCGCCCGTATGGACGCCAACAACGATGGCACCGTGACCCTCGCCGAACGTCGCACTGCTCGCCAGCAGCTGCGTCAGGTCCGGCAGGAGCGTCGTGCCGAGCGCATGGCGCGTCGTTCCACCACCGCAGGCACGCAAACCCCGTCGCCTACGGCCCCCGGTTCGGAGTAAGGGGATGTCGGGGAAGGCCGTACTGTCTCGGTCCGCCCGTTTCGTGAGATTCGAAAGAGGGCCGATTGGCGCTGACGACCGACCCCGACGAGGATCTGGTTCGCCGTGTGGGTCGGGGAGACCCTGCGGCGATTCAGGCCATGGTCGCGCGCAAGCTTCCCCGGATGCTGGCGCTCGCCAACCGGATGCTCGGCGACCTGGCCGAGGCCGAGGATGTAGCGCAGGAAGCCATGCTCCGGGCCTGGAAACAGGCACCCGGATGGAAGCCCGGGCAGGCCAAATTCGATACCTGGCTTCACCGGGTCGGCCTCAACCTCTGTTACGATCGGCTGAGGCGCCGCCGGGAGGTTCCGACCGAGACGCCACCGGATCGTGCCGACGACGGGCCGGGTCCCGATCGCGGTCTGATGG
>QBLX01000130.1 GCA_003241825.1 Alphaproteobacteria bacterium | reverse complement strand
TCAATGAGCCTTCGGCCGCATCGAGGAGGGCCTGATAGGTCTCGAACACGACGGCTTCGGCCTCGATCCCTTCGGCGGGCGTGGCGGAGCTGCCGCCAAGGGAGACCGCCGTCATCGGCTGGGCAAAGGGGCCGACGATCTCGACAGAGTTGATGCCCCGGTTCCAGACCGCCAGCGGGAAGGTCTCGACTTTCACATTCTCGAAGCCCAGTCGGCGGAAGGTCTCGGCGCCCCAGGCAGCGGCAGCCTGCTCCGAAGCCGTACCCGCGAGGCGCGGCCCGAACCGGGTCGTCAGTTCCGACACCAGGGGATAGGCGATCGAGCCGGACAGCGCCGCATCACGCAGTTGTTCGGCCGTCCGGATCGCATCAGCGTCCTGGGCGAGCCCAGGCCCGGCAATCAGCCCCAGCGCAAGCGCCGAAACCGCAATGCGGCGGATGAAACAGGACATGGACAACCCTCCAGACTCGACAACGTCCGTCTTGTAGAGGGCCCCGGCAAGCGATGCCATGGGCCAGAAAACCCGGCTTTGCGGCATCACGCCCCGGCACCCGAGCCTCAGGCCCGGGCGGCGCCGCGACTGCCGGCCAGACCGAGTGCGGACAGGGCTGCCGCAGCGATGTGGTCTGCCTGAAGGCCGGCCTCGGCATACATGGCGGCTGGGCTGTCCTGATCCTGGAAGATGTCCGGGAGGTGCAGGGTGCGGATCTTGAGGCCGGCATCCAACGCGCCCTGTTCCGCCAGGAACTGCAGCACAAAGGCGCCAAAGCCGCCCATGGCTCCCTCCTCCACCGTGATCACAGCCTCATGCTCGCGGGCCAGTCGCAGGATCATTTCGCCATCCAGCGGCTTGGCGAACCGGGCATCGGCCACGGTGGCCGATATGCCATGCGCCGCCAGAAGCTCGGCGGCCTTGAGGGATTCCTGCAGGCGGGTGCCGAGGCTGAGGATGGCAACGGCCGTACCCTCTCGGACAATACGCCCGCGACCGATCTCCAGCGGGGCAGCCAATTCCGGGATCTCGACCCCGACGCCATCGCCACGCGGATAGCGGAAGGCGGATGGCCGGTCGTCGATCTCCAGCGACGTGGCGATCATGGCAGCCAGATCGGCCTCGTCTGCCGCGGCCATGAGCACCATGCCTGGCAGGGCACCCATGTATCCGATGTCGAACGAGCCGGCGTGGGTCGCACCGTCCGAACCGACCAGTCCGGCACGGTCCATGGCAAAGCGGACCGGCAGCTTCTGGATCGCCACATCGTGGACGACCTGGTCATAGCCGCGCTGGAGGAAGGTCGAATAGATGGCGCAGACCGGCTTCATGCCGTCAGCCGCAAGACCGGCCGCAAAGGTCACGGCATGCTGCTCTGCGATGCCGACGTCATAGGTCCGCTCGGGGAAGGCCTGACCGAAAAGGTCCAGGCCCGTACCCGATGGCATGGCCGCCGTGATCGCTACGATGGTCGGGTCGATCTTCGCACGCTTGATCAGCTCGGTGCCGAACACCTTGGTGTAGCTGGGCGCATTGGAGACGGACTTGGACTGTTTGCCGGATACGACGTCGAATTTGACGACGGCATGCAGCTTGTCGGCGCTGGACTCGGCGGGGGCATAGCCCTTGCCCTTCTGGGTCACGACATGGACGACCACCGGGCGATCGGTAATGGCGGCCGCGTTCCTCAGGATAGGCACCAGATTGTCGAGGTCATGCCCGTCGACCGGTCCGATGTAATAGAAGCCCAGTTCCTCGAAGAAGGTCCCGCCGACGATCATGCCGCGAGCATACTCCTCGGCCTTTCTGGCCGCGTCACGGAACGGGCGCGGCATGTGCTCGGCGACCTTTTTTCCGAACCGACGGAAATTCTGATAGGCACCGCCCGAGACCTGTTTGGCCAGATAGGCGCTCATGCCGCCGACTGGCGGGGCGATCGACATGTCGTTGTCGTTGAGGATGACCGTCAGCTGGCCTGTCGTCTCGGCTGCATTGTTCATGGCCTCATAGGCCATGCCGGCGGACATGGAGCCGTCACCGATGACGGCCACGACCTTGTTGGACTCGCCCTTCTGGTCGCGGGCAGCACAGAAGCCCAGAGCGGCGCTGATCGAGGTCGAGGCATGGGCTGCGCCAAACGGATCGTACTCACTCTCGGATCGCTTGGTGAAGCCCGACAGGCCCCCGCCCATGCGCAGGGTCCGGATCCGGTCCCGACGGCCTGTCAGGATCTTGTGCGGATAGCACTGGTGGCCAACGTCCCAGATCAGAATGTCCCTGGGCGTATCGAATACGTGATGCAGGGCTGTCGTCAGCTCGACCACACCGAGACCGGCACCCAGGTGCCCGCCGGTCGTCGAAACGGCGTCAATTGTCTCGGCTCTGAGCTCGTCTGCCAGTTGGCGGAGCTGCGCAGCATCGAAATGGCGCATGTCGGCAGGAATGCGGACGGTATCGAGAAGCGGGGTATCGGACATGAAGAGCGTGAACCTTGGATCTGTTTTTGTGGTCCGATCTGATGCCGGACGTTTCCTCTCAGCTTCGTCGGTTTAGCACGAAGTCCACGCTGGCCTTGAGATTTTCCGCATCGGGGCCAAAGACATCAAGATGGCCTCGTGCCTGGTCGGCCAGATGGGCGACCCTGTGACGCGCCTGATCGACGCCCAGCAGGGTCACGAAATTCGTCTTGCCCTGTGCAGCGTCTTTCTGGGCGGCCTTGCCGAGGACGTCCTCGTCGCCGTCGAAGTCCAGCAGGTCATCGACGATCTGGTAGGCCAGCCCGATATCATGGGCAAAGTTGAGCAGGGCGTGGGTATGGGCCTCGCCCGCATTGGCAATGATCAGAGGAATCTCGAAGGCGTAGGTGAACAGGGCCCCGGTCTTGAGCCGCTGCATGCGGGCCACACCGCCAAGGTCGTCCCGGACGCCGAGCAGGTCGATCATCTGCCCCCCGGCCATGCCTCGGGCTCCGCTGGCCAGAGACAGGCGGGCTGCGAGCTCGCACCGGATTTCAGCATCCTCATGGGTATCCGGGTGCAGCAGGATATCGAACGCAGCCGTCTGCAGCGCATCACCGGCCAGAACCGCGGTCGCTTCGTCATAGGCCCTGTGGAGGGTAGGCCGGCCCCGGCGCATGTCGTCATCGTCCATGCACGGCAGGTCATCGTGCACAAGGCTGTAGGCATGAACGCACTCCAGCGCACAGGCCGCGCGCAGGACTGGACGCTCCTCGATGTCGAACAGCCGCGCTGCCTCCATTGCGAAATAGGGGCGCAGGCGCTTTCCGGGCCCGAGGGCGGCATAGCGCATGGCCTCGGTCAGACGGGACTCTGGACCGTCCGCGCGCGGCAGAAGCTGGTCGAGCGCGACTGTGACGAGGTCAGCAACCTCGGCCACGCGGTCGATGACCGACTGCTCCGGAGAGTTCGCGGCACGCAACGGATTCAAAACAGCCTCCCTCCGATCGGCGTATCCCTGTCGATCCCCACCAGCACGACTTCACCATCGGCATCCGGAAAGCCCAAGGTCAAGACCTCGCTGATGAAGGGGCCAATCTGGCGCGGTGCGAAATTGACCACGGCGGCCACCTTGCGGCTCGTCAGTTCGGCCAGGGAATAGTGGCGGGTAATCTGGGCGGATGACCGTTTCACGCCGATGTCGGGACCGAAATCGATGGTCAGCTTGCAGGCAGGCTTGCGCGCTTCCGGGAAGGCCTCGGCCTTGATCACCTGACCAATGCGGATGTCGACCTTCATGAAGTCGTCAAAGGGGATGGTGGCGGCCACGGGCGTGGTCGGCATCGTGATCAACCGAACTCGGCGGGCTCGATGCCCCTGGCCGCGCCGTCCGAGCCGACGACGATCTTCTCGACCCGAAGCTGGGCGGCCTTCAGACGCGCCTCGCAGTGCGATTTCAGCCGGGCACCTTCTTCGTAGAGGGTGATCGACTCTTCCAGCGGGGCCTGGCCGGACTCAAGGCGTGAGACGATCGTTTCCAGCCGGGCAAGGGCATCTTCAAACGAGAGGTCGGCGGATAGGGTGGCTGCAGGATCAGTCATGCATGCGACCCTAGAGAGACGCGCGTGGCGCATCAACTGACAGAAGCGCTCAGCGCTTCTCGAAACGGCGCTGGGACCAGTATCTGAAGCCCTGATTATGCACGAGGGACCAGCCGTCCGCCTTCAGCCTGCGACCGACCATATGGTTGAAGTAGCCATGCGCCAGGACAAGAACATCGTGCCCCGCCTCGGCTTTGGTAATCAGGACCTGGGCAGCCTGCTCCGCACGAACCTCCGCCTGTGCGCGGCTTTCCTGGCCATCATGATGGTTGAAAACGTGCCACCAGAACCGTGCGACGGCCCCCCAGTACTTGGGTGGAAGCTTGAACCAGGACGGAAAATGCGGCGGCGGGAGGGGGGCCTCGATGAACAGGGCATCATTCATGACGTCTCGCCCGGCAGCGATCGCAACCGCCGTCTCCTGCGCCCGGGGACGCGTCGAGGCATAGATTGCGCCCGCTCCAGCCGCAGTCGCCAGCAGATCGGCGGGAGGGGTTTGTCCGGCCCGCAGGCCACCCACTTCGTAACGCGCCCACCAGTCGCGGTACTGGTCAGACGTCAGCAGACATTTGCGCGACAGCGCCGGCTCACCGTGACGCGCGAGCGTAATCGAGCCCGGCCGCCCGACGGGGGGACGCGATTCGACCGGGGAGGTCGCAGTGATGTGTTCGGGATCAAGAACGGTGGAGGGCATAACAGGAAAACGCGGGTGCCTTTGGATTACAGCGCCTTTTGCGTCCTCAGTCCTCCCCCAGGGCATGAAGATGTGCGACCGTCGATCGGCCAAGACCTTCAAGGTCGTAACCGCCCTCAAGCGAGGACACAACCTTGCCTCCACATTGACGGCGGGCAACCTCGAGAACGGCACGGGTAGCCCAGGCGAAATCCTCGGCTTCCAGCGATTGATGCGCCAGGGGATCACGGCGATGCGCGTCGAAACCGGCCGAGATCAGGATCAGGTCTGGCGCGAAATCATCGAGTGCCGGCATCAGGCCGCCCGCGAAGGTCGCTCGCCAGGCCTCCCGCGCTGCGTGAGGCGCGACCGGGACGTTGACGATATTGCCGACGCCGGTCTCCGTCGCTGCGCCAGTGCCCGGATAGAGGGGCATCTGGTGGATCGATCCGAGAAACAGGCTGTCATCCTGTTCGAACGCCGCCTGGGTTCCATTGCCATGGTGGACGTCAAAATCGATGACGGCGACACGAGCCATGCCGAGCGACTGACCAACACGCGCAGCCACGGCGACCGAGGAAAACAGGCAGAAGCCCATGGCTCGATCCGGTTCGGCGTGATGTCCCGGCGGGCGGACGGCGGCGAAGGCACGGCCGGTCCGGCCATCGGCTACAGCTCTCACCGCGTCGATGACGGCTCCCGCGGCCAGTCGCGCCGCCCTGACACTGCCCGGCGACAGGATCGTGTCGGCGTCCAGTTGCACCGAACCGCTCGTCGGCGAAGCACCGAAGATGCGCGAGACATAGTCGGC
>QBLX01000012.1:40874-44842 GCA_003241825.1 Alphaproteobacteria bacterium | reverse complement strand
GGTGTAGCCCCCTTCGACCGTTCGGAGAAGGTGCGCTCATGCCCTCTCCCGCTTGGCGGGCGATAGGGGTAAAGCGGTCAAAACGACGAGGAAATGCTTGATGGACTTTGCCCTTACCGACGACCAGCGCGCGATCCAGGATGCCGCGCGGGCCTTTGCCGATGCCGAACTGGCACCGCATTCGGCGGAATGGGACGAGACAAAGCATTTTCCGGTCGACGTCATGAGGCGTGCGGCAGAGACGGGTTTCGCGGCGATTTATGCGGGCGAAGAGCATGGCGGGATGGCGCTCGGCCGGGTCGAAGCGGCCATCATCTTCGAGGAACTGTCGCGCGGCGACGTATCGACGGCGGCATTCATCTCGATCCACAATATGGCGACCTGGATGATCGACAAATTCGGCTCGGACGACCTGCGCCGTCGTTACGGGCCGTCGCTGTCGAGCATGGACCTGATCGCGTCCTACTGCCTGACCGAGCCAGGGTCCGGGTCGGATGCTGCCGCCATGCGGACCTCGGCGACACAGGATGGTGATCACTGGGTGCTGAACGGCTCCAAGGCCTTCATCTCGGGGGCTGGCACATCCGATCTCTATGTTGTCATGGCGCGTACGGGTGAGCCGGGCCCCAAGGGTATCTCGGCCTTCGTCGTCGAGAAGGGCATGCCCGGCCTGAGCTTCGGCGCCCAGGAGAAGAAGATGGGCTGGAATTCCCAGCCTACCGCCATCGTGCAGTTCGACGATTGCCGCGTGCCGGCAGGCAACCTGCTGGGTAAGGAAGGCGACGGGTTCCGCTACGCGATGATGGGTCTGGACGGCGGGCGGCTCAACATCGCGGCCTGTTCGATCGGCGGGGCAAGGCTCGCGCTCGAGACGGCCCAGGCCTATGTCGCGACGCGCAAACAGTTCGGCAAGGCACTGGCCGAGTTCCAGAATACCCAGTTCAAGCTGGCCGACATGGCGACGGCGCTGGAAGCGGCGCGGCTCATGGTCCTGCGGGGAGCCTGGGCTATCGACACCAACCATCCGGAAAAGACCAAATGGTGTGCCATGGCCAAGCGAATGGCCACTGACGCCTGTTTCGAGATCGCCGATGAAGCGCTGCAACTGCATGGCGGCTACGGCTATCTGAAGGACTATCCGCTGGAACGGATCGTGCGGGACCTGAGGGTGCACCGTATTCTGGAAGGCACCAACGAGATCATGCGCGTGATCACCGCGCGTGAGATGATGCGGCAGTAGAAGACGGGGCGGGGCGGACACCATGGCAGAACCGATCAAATCGATCCTGATCGTCGGCGGCGGCACGGCGGGCTGGATGGCGGCGGCGGCCATCCAGCGGTCGGTGGGACCGAACGCGACCGTGACACTGGTCGAGAGCGCTGACATCGGCATTGTCGGGGTCGGCGAGGCAACGGTACCGACCATCAAGGATTTCAACGCCCTGATCGACCTCGACGAGGCCGAATTCATGCGCGAAACCCAGGCCACCATAAAGCTTGGGATCGAGTTCAACGGCTGGGGCAAGGCCGACAGTGCCTATTTCCACCCGTTCGGCACCTATGGGCCGGGCGCAACGATCGGCGACTTCCCGCAGTCCTATTTCACGCTGAGGGAGCAGGGGCGGGCAGGGAGTCTGGAAGCCTATTCGATCTGTGCCCACGCAGCGCGGAGAGGCAAGGCCGGGGCCCGGTCCGGGGACGCGCGCTCGCCCTACAACGGGCTGCACACTGCCTATCATTTCGACGCGGTGCTCTATGGCAAATACCTGCGCCGGGTGTGCGAGGGCCGGGGTGTCACCCGGGTCGAGGGCGAGATCGTCGACGTGGTCCTGAAGCCCGAGACGGGTTTTGTCGATCATGTGGTGCTCAAGGACGGGCGCACGCTGATAGCCGACCTGTTCATCGACTGCACCGGCTTCCGGGGGCTGCTGATCGAGGGGGCGCTGAAGGCCGGGTACGAGGACTGGTCCGAATGGCTGCCGATGAACCGGGCACTGGCAGTGCCCTGTGCCAAGGTCGGACCCGTGACGCCATACACAACATCGACGGCGCGGGACGCGGGCTGGCAGTGGCGGATCGCGCTGCAGCACCGGACGGGCAATGGGTATGTCTACTGCAGTGACTACATCGACGATAACGCGGCGCGTGAGACCCTGCTGGCCAATCTGGATGGAGAGGCCCTGGCCGAGCCACGGCCGCTGAAATTCGTGACCGGGCGGCGCAAGAAGCTGTGGGACAAGAACGTCGTGTCGCTGGGCCTGTCTTCGGGCTTCATCGAGCCACTGGAATCGACCAGCATCCATCTGGTGCAGGTGGGTCTCATCCGGCTGTTGCAACACTGGCCGGACACGGAATTCAGCCCGATCAACATCGCGGGCTACAATCGTCGTCTGGGTCGCGAGATCGAGCTGATCCGGGATTTCGTTATCCTGCATTATCATGCGACCGATCGGGACGACACGCCGTTCTGGCGGCACGTCCGCGACATGGCCATCCCCGACAGCCTGTCCGAGCGGGTCGAAATGTTCCGGGATCGTGGCCTGTTGTTCCAGGTCGGCGCCGATGAGTACTTCAGCCAGGGCTCATGGCTGGCCGTCATGTACGGCCAGGGGATCGAGCCGGCAGCGCACAATCCCCTGTACGACTACCAGGACCTCGATCGCGTGGCGGACGGGTTCGAGCAGGTCAAGCGGACCTGGGCTGCCGCGGCGGAAGCCCTGCCGAGCCATGAGGACTTCCTCAAGCGCGGGGGGATGTGGGCGGGAGACGCGCCGGCCGCCGCCTGAGGCGTGGACGCCAGCGGATCACGGGGCTAGGTCACCGGCATGACAGAACCTGACGTCCTGACCCGTATCGATGGCCGGATCGGCCATATCACCCTGAACCGGCCCAAGGCCCTGCACGCGCTGAACCAGGCGATGTGCGAGGCGATGACTGCGGCATTGCTCCAGTGGCGCGACGACCCTGCCGTGGCCAGTGTGCTGATCGACCACGCGGGCGAGCGCGGATTTTGTGCGGGCGGCGACATCCGCATGATTGCCGAGAGCGGCGCAGGGGACGGGTCACAGGCGCGGACTTTCTTTGCCACCGAGTACCGGCTGAACCATCTGCTGTTCGACTATCCCAAGCCGGTGACAGCGATCGTCGACGGGATCGTGATGGGCGGCGGCGTCGGAATCTCCGAGCCCGCCGATGTCTCGATCGCCACCGAACGCACCACCTACGCCATGCCGGAAACCGGTATCGGCCTGTTCCCCGACGTCGGAGGTGGCTGGTTCCTGCCGCGACTGCCGGGCTTTACGGGCACATGGATTGCGCTGACCGGCGCGCGGCTGAAGGCGGCGGACACGGTCTTCCTCGGTATTCACAGTCATTTCATGGACAGCGATGCGCTGGAGGCCTTCCGCCTGATCCTGGCCAGTGATCCGGCGTACCCGGCTGACATTGCCGACGGCCTGGAGGGCGATCCGGGCGAGGCTCCGGTCGAGGCTCATCTGGACGCCATCGACCGGCTGTTCCGGTTCGACCGGGTCGAGGAGATCCTCGAGGCACTGGAAGCCGATGGGAGCGAGTGGGCGCTGGCCCAGCTGGCGGCGCTGAAGACCAAGTCGCCCCAGTCGCTGAAGGTGACGCTGAAGCAGATCCGGACCGGTGCCGGCCTCGATTCCTTTGCCGAGAACATGGCCATGGAATACCGGCTTGGGGGTCGCATCATCGCCACCAATGATTTTCAGGAAGGCGTCCGTGCGGTCGTGATCGACAAGGACAATGCGCCGAAATGGTCTCCGGCCACGCTGGAGGCCGTGTCGGATCAGGCCGTCGACGCCCTGTTCGCGCCGCTCGGGGTGGATGAGCTGACGTTCGACTGAGTCAGCTGGTGGTCAGGCAGGCCGGTCGTCGAACATCATCATCTCGACGCCGCCCGTGGCGAAATTGGCGACATCGGCAGCCGCGGCCTGACCCTGCGG
>QBLX01000012.1:0-40864 GCA_003241825.1 Alphaproteobacteria bacterium | reverse complement strand
TGCGAAAGCGGCCTGGATCGCGGCCAGGTCGTCGAACCGAAGCGTGGCGACCCTGTAGAACCCTGACGGCCCCGCAGGCGTGGCGACGGGACCTTCGCTGATCTCGCAGCCGCGCAGACCGGGCAGGGCCTGGGCCAGCGGGATGTGGTGCGACCGATAATGGGCATCGAAGGCGACCGGGTCGGTGGGTGTTTTGTACAGCACAAGCAGCGAAGCCATGGGTCGTCTCCAGTCCCGATGTCCAGCGGCAGTTGCGACACGATGCCGGGCCTTTGTCGAGAGGCCAGCGGTCGAGGAGGGTTGCGTCGCGGGGCGTATGGGAGCGTAGCTGCATGACCTTGTCCCGGAGTCTTTCATGTCCAGATCACCACTGTTTGCCGTCGCTGCCTGTGCCTTGCTGCTGTCCGGATGCATGGGCATGGCCGACGGCGGGATGAGTGTCCCTGCTGCCGATTATGCGGCGGCCGTTGCTGATCCGCTCCGCCCGAACGAGGAGATTGCCCGCGACGCCCTGCGCAAGCCGGTCGAAATGCTGACCTTCGCCGAAGTGGGGACGGGCGACAGGGTCGCGGACATCCGGCCCGGTGCGGGATACTTTACCCGTCTGTTTGCGCGCAGCGTGGGTGAAACGGGCAAGGTCTATGCCTTTGTCCCGAACCGCACGATGGCGCGCGAGAATGGCCCCGCCGATGTCCTCGTTGCGGCCTATCCCAATGTCGTTCGGGTCAACGGTGATCTTGATTCCATGACCTTTGCCGAGCCGCTCGACGTCGTGTTCATGAGCCAGGAATATCACGACTTCCATATCCCGGCCTTCGGCGTCGATGTGGCGCGGATGAATGCAGCGGTGTTCGCAGCCCTGAAGCCGGGCGGGATCTTCGTCGTGATCGACCACGCGGGCCGGGCCGGGACGACCAATACCGAAGTCGGCACCCTGCACCGGATCGACGGCGAGTTCCTGAAGGCCGAAGTCGTGCGTGCAGGATTCGTTTTTGACGGCGAGAGCACCGCCGTGGCCAATCCCGCCGACGACCGGACCGTGAACGTCTTCGAGCCTGCCATACGCGGTCGCACTGACCAGTTCGTCTACCGGTTCCGCAAGCCGGGCTGAGTCGGGGTCTGGCGGCCAGGGCGGCGAGCGGCTAACCCGTTCGGAAAACCAGAACCGAGGAAACACCGCCATGACCGCCACAAGGATCGCCTTCATCGGGCTGGGGAACATGGGCGGCGGCATGGCCGCAAACCAGGCCAGGGCCGGGCACGCCGTCGCCGCCTTCGACCTCAGCGCCGCTGCGCTCGAGCGTGCCGTGACGGCGGGCTGTGTCGCAGCGGACTCGGTTGCCGCTGCGGTTCGCGATGCCGAGGTCGTCTTCACCATGCTGCCCGCCGGGCCGCATGTGCTGAAGGTCTATTCCGAACAGATCATCGGGGTCGCGCCCTCATCGGCCCTGCTGCTGGACTGTTCGACCATCGACGTGGAGACGGCGCGCAAGGTCGCGGGACTGGCCAAGGAGGCTGGCTATGCCTTTGCCGACGCGCCCGTCTCCGGCGGGACGATGGCCGCGGATGCCGGGACCCTGGCCTTCATGGTGGGCTGTGACGAGCCGGACTTCCCCCGGATAGAGGCCGCACTCGAACCGATGAGTCGGGCAACCTTCCGTGCCGGGGATCACGGTGCCGGACAGGCGGCGAAGATCTGCAACAACATGATTCTTGGCATCACCATGCTGGGGACGTGCGAGGCGATCGCCCTGGCCGAGAAGCTGGGGCTCGACCCGGTCAAATTCTTCGATATCGCAGCCAAGTCGTCGGGGCAGAGCTGGAGCGTGACGACCTACTATCCGTGGCCCGGTCCCGTGCCGACGGCACCGTCGAATCGCAACTATGAGGGCGGGTTCGCCACGGCGATGATGCTGAAGGACCTGAAGCTGGCGCAGGACGCTGCCGCCAAGTCTGGAGCCTCGACACCCCTCGGTGCGCAGTCGGAAGCGCTGTTCCAGCTGTTCGACGGGCTGGGCCATGGCGGGAAGGACTTCTCCGGCATCCTGCAGATGCTGCGAGGCAAGCTGGACGAGCTGTAGACCATAGATGTCGCTCGCGAGCGCGCTGGCGGACGGGGAGGCGCCGCGAGGCGTTGAAGAGTCTGAGGCCTCAAACGCGTCTGGCATTCGACAAGGATAACCGTGTCCGTGTCTGTCGGCCGCTCCGTCCCGTCCCTGCCCGCCGACCCACCTCACCGCGCCATGCGCGGAAGGAGAATGAGAGCCGATATCAATTAAGGTCTTGCGACCTTTTTACCCTTCCGTCTGTGTGGACTTTGGGCCTTTGTGGGCGCAGACACCGCCTCACGCAGTATAAGCGAAAGAACCAAAGTCTTGTTCGACTATAAGGCCGCCTTTCAAACCGCCGTGGAGCAGGTCCGTACCGAGGGCCGCTATCGGGTTTTTGCTGACCTCAAGCGAGTGCAGGGCAAGTTCCCGCTGGCGACGCGCCGGCGCGAGGACGGTTCCGAGCAGGATGTCGTGGTCTGGTGTTCCAACGACTACCTCGGCATGGGCCAGCATCCGTCGGTGCTGGAGGCCATGAAGTCGGCCGTGGACGAGTCCGGTGCGGGAGCTGGCGGGACGCGCAATATCTCGGGGACAACCCGGTCGGCGGTCGATCTGGAAGCGGAACTGGCCTCCTGGCACCGCAAGGAAGCGGCCCTGCTGATGACGTCGGGCTATGTGGCCAATGAGGCGACGCTGACATCGCTGCAGCGGATCATGCCGGGGCTGATCATCTTCTCCGACAGCCTGAACCACGCCTCGATGATCGCGGGAATCCGCAACGGCGGGTGCGAGCGGCATGTCTTCCTGCATAATGACCTCGAGCACCTGGAGACGCTTCTGGCGGCAGCCCCGGCTGATGCGCCCAAGCTGATCGCCTTCGAGAGCGTCTATTCGATGGACGGCGATATCGCCGACCTTAAGGGCACGATCGCCCTGGCCCGGAAGTATGGAGCCATGACCTATCTGGACGAAGTCCATGCGGTCGGCCTCTACGGCGAGACCGGAGCGGGTGTAGCCGAGCGCGATGGTGTGCTGGACGGCATCGACATCATCGAATGCACCCTGGGCAAGGCGATCGGGGTCATGGGTGGATATATCGCCGCCGACGCCGTGATCGTCGATGCCGTGCGTAGCTGGGCGGCAGGGTTCATCTTCACGACATCGCTTCCCCCCGCATTGACTGCGGGTGCCCTGGCCTCCGTGCGTCACCTCAAGGCTCACCCCGAACTGCGTGCGGCGCATCAGGAACGGGCCGAAACCCTGAAGCAGCGGTTTGCCGAGGCCGGCATTCCCGTCATGCCGTCCGAAAGCCACATCGTGCCGGTCTTCGTGGGCGACCCGGTCCATGCCAAGATGATCTCGGACATGCTGCTGGAAGACCACGGCATCTATGTGCAGCCGATCAACTATCCGACCGTGCCCAAAGGGACAGAGCGCCTGCGCTTCACACCATCGCCCAACCATGACGACGACATGATGGATGCGCTGGTCACCGCCATGGACAAGCTCTGGACCCACTGCAACGTCGCCCGGATGCCTCGCGCGGCCTGATCTCGTCCGGGGAACGATGTCGCGCTACAGTGTCGGCATGAACCCTTTCGAAGGCGATTCCCGGGAACTTCTTGAGAGTGAGCCAACGGACGTTTGCGCCGTTTTGCGAGTTCACGCGAGGCGGTGTGTCCGGTGACGGAAGCGATCGGTGAGGTCATCGTCGAGAGTGTTCGCAATGGCACCTATCTGAAGGTCACGGCCGTGCACGTCGCGACGGGTACCGAAGCGACAGCCGTCGGCCCCGCGATGGAGCCAAAGGCCGTCGAGCGTCTCGCGATCGCCAAGCTCAGACGTCTGCTGGGCAAGTCCTGACACGGTCGCGCCGCGTTGCCGGTCTCGCCGCGACGATCCACCTCTCCGGACGAAGGCTGCTGAAGAGTACAAGATGTTGTGGTCGGAGCCACTGGGGCATAGATAGGCACAACATCCCCTTGCGCCTTTCAGGACTTCGCCCGTGACCGCTCATTTCGTGCATGACGCCTATTTCTCGCGCGGACTGGCCGAGGCTGATCCGGACGTGTTCGGCGGTATCCAGGGCGAACTGGCGCGCCAGAAGGAACAGATCGAGCTGATCGCGTCCGAGAACATCGTCTCCCGGGCGGTGCTGGAAGCGCAAGGCAGCGTGCTGACCAACAAGTACGCAGAAGGCTATCCCGGCAAGCGCTACTATGGCGGCTGCGAGTTCGTCGACGTGACCGAGGACCTGGCCCGCGACCGGCTCAAGCAGCTTTACGGTGCGGCCTATGCCAATGTTCAGCCGCACTCGGGGGCCCAGGCCAACCAGGCTGTCTTCCTCGCCCTGCTGACGCCCGGCGACACCTTCCTCGGCATGGATCTGGCGGCGGGCGGGCATCTGACCCACGGATCGCCGGCGAACCAGTCGGGCAAATGGTTCCGTCCGGTCACCTATTCGGTGCGCGAGAGCGATCATCTGATCGACTACGATCACGTGGCCGAGATGGCCGAGCGGGAAAAGCCCAAGCTGATCATCGCGGGTGGCAGTGCCTACAGCCGCCATATCGACTTCAAACGCTTCCGCGAGATTGCCGACAGCGTCGGGGCCTATCTGATGGTGGACATGGCCCACTATTCCGGCCTGATCGCCGGCGGAGCCTATCCGGATCCGGTGCCCCACGCCCATGTCGTGACCAGCACGACTCACAAGACGTTGCGCGGACCGCGAGGCGGTATCATCCTGTCCAACGACCTGGAACTGGGCAAGAAATTCAACTCTGCAGTCTTTCCGGGCCTGCAGGGCGGGCCGCTGGAACATGTCATTGCGGCCAAGGCCGTGGCCTTTGGCGAGGCGCTGAAGCCGGAGTTCAAACTCTACGCCCACCAGGTCGTGAAGAACGCCCAGGCCATGGCTGCGGTTCTGGTCGAGCGCGGCCTGGCCATCGTCTCGGGCGGCACCGACAGCCATCTGATGCTGGTCGATCTGCGGCCCAAGGGCGTGACCGGCAAGGCGACCGAAGCTGCGCTGGAGCAAGCCCTGATGACCTGCAACAAGAACGGCGTGCCGTTCGACACTGCGCCGTTCACGGTCACCTCGGGCGTCCGTCTGGGGACTGCAGCCGGGACGACGCGGGGCTTCGGTACGGCTGAGTTCGAGCAGATCGGCCACTGGATCGCCGATGTCGTGACCAGTATGAACGGCGGCGACCATGCCGACCCGACCGAACAGGCCCGGATTGCGGGCGAGGTGCGGGCCCTGACCGCACGCTTCCCGATCTACGGCTGATCCGATGAAATGCCCGTTCTGCGGCCATCAGGACACTCAGGTGAAGGACAGCCGGCCGTCCGATGACGGCTCGGCCATCCGGCGCCGACGGTCCTGTCCGGGATGCAGCGGGCGGTTCACGACCTTCGAGCGTGTTCAGTTGCGCGAACTGGTCATCCTGAAACGGAATGGCAGGCGGACACCGTTCGATCGGGACAAGCTGGAACGGTCACTGGGCATCGCCCTGCGCAAGCGCCCTGTTCAGGCCGAACAGGTCGAGCAGATGGTGAGCCGGATTGTCCGCCAGCTGGAAAGCCTCGGCGAAACGGAAATCCCGTCCAGCACGGTTGGCGATTTCATCATGAAGGCGCTGAAAGGCGTCGATGAAGTGGCCTATGTCCGGTACGCCTCAGTCTACAAGGATTTCCGCGCCACAGGCGATTTTGCGAAATTCCTGGGCGACGAAGGCCTGGACGAGCCCGGTAAGGCCTGATGCGGATCACTCTGAAGATCGCGACGTCGCTGGACGGGCGAATCGGCACATCCACTGGCGAAAGCCAGTGGATCACCGGCCCTGAGGCGCGGCTGCAGGGACACAGGCTGAGGGCCCAGCACGATGCTGTTCTCGTCGGCGTCGAGACGGTTCTGGCGGATGACCCGAGACTGACGGTGCGGTTGCCGGACGGGGAAACAGGGGCTGAACCCTTGCGGGTCGTCCTGGACAGCAAGCTGAGAACCCCGCCGTTCGCGCGACTGGCCAGGCCGGGTACCCTGATTTTGACAACGCGTGCGGTGATAGCGGTCGGCGAGGCCGAGGTCCTGCGCGTCGCCGGGGACACCACCAATCGCCCGGCCATCCAGGCGGTGCTCGACACATTGAACAGCCGCGGCGTGTCATCCCTGATGATCGAAGGCGGCGGCCGCGTCGCTGCCTGTTTCATCGCTGCGGGCGTCGTTGACGCCATTGAGTGGTTCCGGGCCCCGATCCTGCTGGGCGGAGACGGACGGCCCGGGGTTGCGGCACTGAGTCTCGCGCGTCTGGCTCACGCGCCGCGCTATCGACGTCTTGCGGCGGAGCCTCTGGGTGACGACCTGTGGGAACGTTACGAGAGGGACTGACAGTTGTTTACCGGGATCATCACCGATATCGGCCGGGTTCGTTCGGTCGAGCAGACGGAGCGCGACCGTCGCTATGAGATCGAGACGTCCTGGGATGTTTCCGGCATCGACCTGGGCGCTTCCATAAGTCATTCGGGCTGCTGCCTTACCGTGGTCGAGAAGGCCGGTGACTGGTTTGCGGTCGAGGTTTCCGGCGAGACGCTCGACAAGACGACGCTTGGCGGGTGGACCAGGGGCACGTCGGTCAATCTCGAACGCGCCACACGGGTCGGGGATGAACTGGGCGGGCATATCGTATCCGGCCATGTCGACGGGCTGGGGACAGTGGTCGAGATCACGCCGGAGGGGGGCTCACACCGGCTGACCATCGAGGCCCCGATGCCATTGCATCGGTTCATCGCCACCAAGGGGTCGATCACCGTCGACGGCGTCTCCCTGACGGTGAACACGGTCGGGGGTCAGCGTTTCGGGCTGAACATCATCCCCCACACCTGGGAAGCCACCACACTCGGCGCGCTGAAGGTCGGCGATGCAGTCAATCTGGAGATCGATATGCTGGCCAGATATCTCGCGAGATGGCAGGAGACGGCATGATCCACCTGGCCGCCAGCAATACCGACAGCCCCATCAGTCCGATCGAGGACATCCTGGAGGATGCCCGCAACGGCCGGCCTTATATTCTGGTCGATGCTGAGGATCGCGAGAACGAGGGCGACGTCATCATCCCGGCGCAATTCGCTACCCCGGACCAGATCAATTTCATGGCCCGTCACGCGCGCGGCCTGATCTGTCTCGCCATCACGGCCGATCGGGCACGGCAGTTGCGCCTGCCGCCCATGGCCGTCGAGAACCGCGAGAGCATGGCAACGGCCTTCACAGTCTCGATCGAGGCTGCGGAAGGGGTAACGACCGGCATCAGCGCGGCCGACCGGGCGCGCACCGTCCAGGTGGCTGCTGACCCGTCGAAGGGGGCCGACGACATCGTGTCGCCCGGCCACGTCTTTCCGCTGGTGGCGCGCGATGGCGGCGTTCTGGTCCGGACGGGCCATACCGAGGCCGCGGTCGACATAAGCCGTATGGCTGGGCTGACGCCTGCTGGCGTGATCTGCGAGATCATGAATGACGATGGCACCATGGCCCGGATGCCGGATCTGGTTGCCTTTGCCCAGTTGCACGGACTGAAGATCGGCACGATCGCCGACCTGATCGCCTACCGCCGCCGGACCGAGCGATTTGTCGAGCGGATCATGGACACGCCGTTCGACAGCGTTCACGGCGGTCCATTCCGGCTGATGCTGTACCGGAACACGATCGAGGGTGCCGAACATGTCGCCCTTGTCCATGGCAAGATAGACCCGAACACGCCGACAGTCGTCCGGATGCATCAGGTGGATTTTGCGGCCGACCTTCTGGGTCACGTCGAGGACCGCCAGAGCTATATTCCGCGGGCACTGAAGGCGATTACCGAGAGCAATGAGCCGGGCGTCGTGGTCTTCCTGCGAGACCCGGCCCTGCATGGACTGGCCGAGCGTCTGGCCGGGGCCGACAAGCCGTCGGCTGTGGATCGCTCGATCAAGGCCTATGGCGTAGGCGCCCAGATCCTGCTGGATCTTGGCGTGCGCGACATGATCGTCATGAGTTCGACACGACCTTCACCAACAGCACTGGAGGGCTACGGCCTTCGCATTGTTGGCTGGCGTGACATGGATGGAGAAGACCAATCCTGAGAGAACCCACCCGCGTCCTGATCGTCGAGGCGCGCTTCTACGATGAACTGGCCGATGCCCTGCTGGAAGGGGCCAAGGATGCCTTGCGCGAGAAGGACGTGGTCTTCGATGTCGTGACCGTGCCGGGCGCGCTCGAAGTCCCGCCGACCATCGCCCTGGCCGAAGAAGCCGGGCGTTACCCGACTGCACCGCGCTATGACGGCTATGTCGCGCTGGGCTGCATCATCCGCGGCGAGACCTATCATTTCGAGATCGTCGCGGATCAATCGGCGGCCGGGATCATGTCGCTGGGGATCAAGGGCATGATCATCGGCAACGGCATCCTGACGGTCGAGGACGAGGATCAGGCCTGGGCTCGCGCGCGTCTGTCGGAGGGTGACAAGGGCGGTGGCGCAGCGCGTGCCTGCATGGACCTGATTGCCTTGAAGAAGCGATTGCGCGTAGGCCTCGGCGCATGAGTGAACCCAACAGCATCCAGGCCGTCCTGGCCCAACTGGCCGAAGCCGAAAAGGCCCGGGCCGAGCCGCAACTGACCTCACGGCAACGGCGTGCGAGGACTGTCGCACGGCTGGCTGCCGTTCAGGCCCTGTATCAGATGGAATTGGCCGGGGAGGGCGTCGAGACGGTCATCCGCGAGTTCGCCAACCATCGCTTCGACACTGACATCGAGGGCGAACCCCTGGCGGAGGCCGATGAAGCCTGGTTTGCCGACATCGTGCGCGGTGTGATCGAGAACCAGCGCAAGATCGACGAGACGATCAAGGTGCGGCTGGCATCGAACTGGAGGCTGGAGCGACTGGACGCCACGCTTCGCGCCCTGCTGCGCAGCGGAGCCTGGGAGTTGTCCCACAAGCTCGAAGTCCCGCGCGAAATCGTGATCGACGAATACGTTGAGCTGGCCAAGGCCTTCTTTGACGAGGCCGAGGCGAAATTCGTCAATGCTGCGCTCGATGGCGTGGCACGCGACGTACGGCCCAAGGCCTAGAGGTCATGCCGTCCGTCGACGTTGCCGACGAATTCGAGACGATCAACAAGCTGCTGGCCCCGCTGGCGCACCCAGAGTGGGGGCGAGGTCTGCGCGACGATGTGGCTGTGCTGCCCAGCCGGCCGGGCTTCGATCTGGTCCTGACCAAGGATGCCATTGTCGAGGGCGTCCATTTCCTGCCAACCGACCCGCTCGATACGGTGGCGCAGAAGCTGCTTCGGGTGAACCTGTCGGACCTTGCAGCCAAGGGCGCCCAACCGTTTGGTTATCTGCTGGCTTGCCACTGGTCCGGGCGCTGTGGCTGGCCGGAGCGCGAGGCCTTTGCCGAGGGTCTCGCAAGGGACCAGGCGGAGTTCGGGGTTCATCTCCTGGGGGGTGACACCGTGGCGACACCGGGGCCTGCATCGTTTTCCGTGACCCTGCTCGGGTGGGTGGCGAAAGGACGGGCCGTCGGCAGAGCCGGAGCAAGGCCGGGTGATCTTGTCTTTGTTACAGGAACGATCGGCGATGGTGTGCTCGGCCTCATGGCGGCCCAGGACAGGTTGTCACTGGCTCCAGAGCGCATGGCGTCGCTGGTGGGCCACTACAGGACACCGATGCCCCGTGTGGCCTTTGCAACGACCGTCAGGGATTTGGCGAGCGCGTCCGTCGATGTCTCCGACGGGTTGATTGCCGATCTCGAGCATATTGCGAAGGCCAGTGGGGTCCGGATCGAGCTCGATCTCGATCCCTTGCCCCTTTCGATCGCGGCGCAGTCCTGGTTCGAAGGGCGGGTCGATGCCGAGGCGGCACTTCTGATGCTCTCCACAGGCGGAGATGACTACGAAATTGCCCTGACCTGCCGCCCCGAGGCGGAAGGCGCACTGCGGCGCGAGGCGGACCGGCAGCACCTCCGGATTACCAGACTGGGGCAGGTGACGGCGGGGCAGGGGCTAGTTG
This sequence comes from Alphaproteobacteria bacterium, assembly GCA_003241825.1. GTDB lineage: Bacteria > Pseudomonadota > Alphaproteobacteria > Caulobacterales > Caulobacteraceae > Brevundimonas. The sequence continues at coordinate 30,772 of QBLX01000012.1, read as the reverse complement.
CACGGCATGGCGGTCGTGTGCTTGAGCCGGTCCAGGGCGGATGGAGGCATCGCTGACTGGCAACGGAATCCTAATCGCTCGCTATTAGGGTGTCGGAATGAACCGCAGAAAGCTGCTCACCGCAGGCACCCTCCTTGCCGCAGGCACCACCGCCTCGACCGCGCTCGCGGGCGAAAAAAAGGGAGCGGCTGCGGCGCCGGCTGCCTTGAACATAGCCGGACTGGGATTGCCGGTTATCGCCGGAGGCCGGATACGGAACTACATCTTCGTGACCCTGCGCCTGACGCTCGGCGGTGGCGCGACAGCGGAACAGATGCGGGCCAAGGAGCCATTCTTCCGTGACGCCCTGGTCAAGGCTGCGCACCGGACCCCGTTCGTGGTTGCGACGGACTGGACGGTGGTCAACGGTCCCGCCGTGTGCGCCAGCGTCATGCGTATGGCCCCCGGAATTGCCGGAGCCGGCAAGATTGCCAGTGCCGAGATTCTTGTGCAGACCCCGAGACGTCGGACCGGCGTTCGCCCCGTCTGACCTCCAGCAGATTTGAGGAGTTGCGTCAGGTCGACGCATTTGGCAGGTTTCCGCCGCAATTCCCGCTGGCCGCACTGACGCGGCCGCTGCGCACGGGGGGACCGGAAGGCGGACAGAGGCCATAAGGCCCGCCGCGCCAAGGGTCCGCGCGCCTATCGACAAAGGCACGGAAACGCCAATGACTCAAATACTCACACTGGTCTTCGCGGCCGGTGCTCTGGGCGTCCTTTACGGACTGATCCAGACCGCCGTCCTGATGAAGGCCGGCACCGGTAACGACAAGATGCGAGAGATCGCGGCCGCCATCCAGGAAGGGGCGTCGGCCTATCTGAAACGCCAGTACATGACGATCGGCATGGTCGGGGTCGTGATTCTGATCGCAGCCTATCTGCTGATCGGGATCTATGCCGCGATCGGCTTCGTCGTCGGCGCAGTCCTGTCCGGCGCGGCAGGCTATGCCGGGATGCTGATCTCGGTCCGGGCCAACGTCCGGACGGCTCATGCCGCTTCCCAGAGCCTGGGCAAGGGGCTGGATCTCGCCTTCCGCTCAGGAGCCATCACCGGCATGTTCGTGGCCGGGGGCGCCCTCCTGGGCGTGTCTGGCTACTACATCGTCATGACGCTGCACCTCGGACTGGAATCGACCAGCCGCGAAGTCATCGATGGCCTGGTTGCCCTCGGCTTCGGGGCGTCGCTGATCTCGATCTTTGCCCGTCTCGGCGGCGGTATCTTCACCAAGGGTGCGGATGTCGGCGGCGACATGGTCGGCAAGGTGGAGGCCGGCATCCCTGAGGATGATCCCCGCAACGCCGCGACAATCGCGGACAACGTCGGCGACAACGTCGGCGACTGTGCGGGCATGGCTGCCGACCTGTTCGAGACCTATGCCGTCACCACGGTGGCGACCATGGTGCTGGCCGCCATCTTCTTCCGCGACCAGCCCTATGTCGAAACGATGATGGTCCTGCCGCTGGCGATCTGCGGCATCTGTATCGTGACCTCGATCATCGGGTCGTTCTTCGTGCGGCTGGGCAAGTCCAACAACATCATGGGAGCCCTGTATCAGGGGTTGATCGTGACCGGCGTGCTGTCGATCGGTGCTGTCTGGTGGGTGATCACCTCGATCTCGCCGGACATCATGACGACGGCGGATGGCACGACATTCACGCCCATGGCCCTGTTCTGGTCCGGCGTGGTCGGTCTGGGCGTCACGGCCGCCATCGTGGTGGTGACGGAATACTATACCGGCTCGAACTTCCGCCCGGTGCAATCCGTCGCCAATGCCTCGGTGTCCGGTCATGGCACGAACGTGATCCAGGGCCTGGCGGTATCGCTGGAATCGACAGCACTGCCAGCCCTGACAATCATCGTCGGGATCGTGGCCTCCTACCAGTTGGCAGGCCTGTTCGGCATCGCCATCGCAACCACAACCATGCTGGGTGTAGCCGGCATGATCGTTGCGCTGGATGCCTTTGGCCCGGTGACGGACAATGCCGGCGGCATTGCCGAGATGGCCGGCCTGCCGCCTGAAGTGCGTCACTCCACCGACGCCCTGGATGCGGTGGGCAATACGACCAAGGCTGTTACCAAGGGCTATGCGATCGGATCGGCGGGCCTCGGCGCGCTGGTGTTGTTTGCGGCCTATACGTCTGACCTGCAGTATTTCGCGGCCAACCCCGCCGAGTATCCCTTCTTTGCAGGCATGGGAGCCGTCACCTTCGACCTGACCAATCCGTATGTCGTGGTCGGCCTGCTGTTCGGGGGGCTGCTGCCCTTCCTGTTCGGCGGCATGTCCATGATGGCGGTCGGTCGCGCGGCCGAGGCCGTGGTCGAGGAAGTCCGTCGCCAGTTCCGCGAAAACCCGGGGATCATGACCTATGAGGTCAAGCCCGAGTATGGCCGGGCCGTCGACATCCTGACCAAGGCAGCGATCCGGGAAATGATCGTTCCGTCGCTGCTGCCAGTGCTGTCGCCGATCGTGCTCTTCGTGGCGATCCTGTTCCTCGCGGACAAGGCCAATGCCTTTGCCTCGCTTGGAGCCATGCTGATGGGGGTCATCGTGACCGGTCTGTTCGTGGCTATTTCGATGACCTCGGGCGGCGGGGCCTGGGACAACGCCAAGAAGGTCATCGAGGAGGGCTTCACCGACAAGAACGGCGTGGTCCACGGCAAGGGATCCGAGGCCCACAAGGCTGCGGTGACCGGCGATACCGTTGGCGATCCCTACAAGGACACGTCCGGACCCGCAGTGAACCCGATGATCAAGATCACGAACATCGTTGCACTGCTTCTGCTGGCCGTGCTTGCGAGCGGCAAGATCGCCTAGCGATCACGCCTGTCCCAACGACGAACGCCCCGGAGAGCAATCTCCGGGGCGTTTCTTTATCTGTCCGGTGAGCGTCAGTCCGGGCGGCGCTGGCCGGGGACTTCTTCCTCGGTCCGGGGCAACTGGCCGCGGGCGACGTTGCCAAGGAGTTGTTCGATGATGGTGAGCTGACGTCCGCGGGTCGGGGTCTCGCGGCTGTTCATCGCGACTTCCTGCCCGTCGTCCAGACCGAGGGTCTTGACCTCGGTCACCTTGTCGCCGGCCTTGTCAAAGGTGATGGCCGTGACGCTGCGCTGGGAGACCTGAGCGTTGTTGTAGGTATATTTTTCGGTCGTCTGGCCGATGTAATACCAGATGTTGTCCTCGAACGTGGAGGTCGCCGAGGGCGTGCCGAGACGCGCCAGGACAGTGGTGCGGGTGTCGGTCCCGGCCACGATGTCCGCCGGTTTGACATCAACGGACTGGAAGCCGTTTATTCCGATGGTCGGCGCGCACGCCCCTGCGGCAATGGCGAGCGCGGCAGCGGCGATCAGCGGGGATATACGGGGCATGAGCGGAGCCTGCGACGTCAACAAGGTCTTTGACCTAACCGGACACGGCCTCTAGTTCAACGGCGCGGCGGAAAAGGGGCCGTATGATCATGCTAAGACAACTGTTCGGGGCCAAACCCAATCGCGATCTCGGCGAGCACCTGTATGCCCAGGCGGTAGAACAGGCACGCTCGCCCGCCTTCTACACGACTCTGGGGGTGTCGGACCGAATCGACGCCCGGTTCGAACTTTACATCGCTCACGTGCTGCTGGTGATCATGCGGCTGAGGGACGAGAGCGAAGAGGGGGCCGAGATCGCGCAGCAACTGTTCGATGTCTTTGTTTCCGCGCTGGACAATACGCTTCGTGAACTGGGCGTCGGGGACACGTCGATGGCCAAGAAGATGCGCAAGCTGGGCGAGTCCATGTACGGTCGAATGACGGCCTACGAACCGACGATCCGTGCTGGCGACCATGAAGGCCTCACGCAGGCCCTGGTCCGGAACGTCTACGAAGGCGAAGGTTCTGATGGCGCAAGTGCATTGGCGAGCTATATTCTGGACACGCGTGCAGCTCTGGAAGGCCAGCAGTTCGCGGATCTGGTGCGCAACATTCGCTGGATCGGGATCCCCTCATGAGTCTCGTCTTGCCGCTGACTGAAATTGTCCGGATCAACGAGATCGGGACTGGTCTTTTTCGCGCCCTGGAGCCCGATGACGGAACGCGGACGAAGATTGCACGGTCACTCGACCTCGCCTCGCTTGACGCGTTTACGGCGACCCTGACTCTCAAGCCCGCTAGAGTGGGATGGACCCTGAGCGGACGAATCGTCGCCGATGCCGTGCAGACCTGCGGCCTGACGCTCGAGCCGTTGCCCGTCTCGATCGACAAGGCCTTCAGCCTTGACCTGATCGAGGCCGCGGAGCCCGTGGCCGGGGAGGAGGTCGAGATCACCCTCGACGACGATTCGCCCGACGTCGTCGAGGACGGCCGAATCGATCTCGGTCAGTACGCCGTTGAACAGCTGGCCCTGACGCTGGACCCGTTTCCCCGCAAGCCGGGTGCGGAGTTTGTTCAGCCCGAAGAACCTGCTGATATCTCGCCTTTTGCGGTCCTGAAGGCATTTCGTGAAAGCGATACGACCGACAAAGGTTGACGCTGCGTCCGGCGCGTTGCATCGGCGCATCGCAACGCTATCCTGAGCGAATGAAGATGCGCGCCGCGTCCGACGGCGTCACGGAGACGTCCTTCCCTTGCCAACCCAGACGCTCATTTCACTGGACGCCATGGGTGGCGACCATGGTCCTCCGGTCGTTGTCGGGGGAATCAAGGATTACCGGACCCGTCACGGGGGGGAGGCTGTCACCTTCCTGCTGCATGGGGATGAGGCCGCGATCCGTGCCGAACTCACGCGGCTGAGAATTCCCGAAGGCGTCTGCGAAATCCGCCATACGGACAAGAAGATCGCCTCCGACGAAAAGCCGGCCCAGGCCATGCGGCGGGGCAAGGGCTCCAGTCTCTGGAACGCAATCGAGGCTGCAAAGACCGGCGAAGCTGGCGCGGTAGTCTCGGCGGGGAATACCGGGGCCCTGATGGCCATTTCCAAGCTGATCCTGAGAATGTCTGCTCCCGGCCTGGAACGTCCGGCTATCGTTGCCAGCTGGCCGACCCTGCGGGGCGTGACCGCGGTGCTGGATGTCGGAGCCAATATCGAGAGCGACGCCGAACAGCTGATCGAGTTCGCGATCATGGGCGAGGCCTTCCACGCGGCGGTCCATGGCGTCGCGCGGCCAACGGTAGGAATTTTGAACGTCGGGTCCGAGGACATCAAGGGCCACGAGGAGGTTCGCGAGGCCCACCGGATCCTGAAACTGGGTGACCTGAACCTGAACTATCATGGCTTTGTCGAAGGCGATGACATCGCCAAGGGTACGGTCGATGTGGTCGTCACGGACGGCTTTACCGGAAATATCGCCCTGAAGACGGCCGAGGGCGTGGCGCGCTTCATCTCCGCCCTGCTCAAGGAAGCCCTGACCAGCGGAGTGCAGGCCAAGCTGGGTGCGCTGATTGCCCTTCCTGCGCTGAAGGCCATGCGCCAGCGGATCGATCCCAGCGCCATCAACGGCGGACCGCTGCTCGGTCTCAACGGCATCGTGGTGAAGAGTCATGGCGGCGCTGATGCCAAGGGATTCGGGAATGCGATCCGCATCGCTGTCGATCTGGCGCGCAGTGACTATCTGACCAAGGTCGGAGCCAATCTGGAAAGGCTGGGCGCGGTGCTGGAAGCTGTACCGTCGACGGCGGAGGAGACTGTTTCGTGAGCGTTGTGCGCAGTGCAATTACCGGGGTCGGGTCCTTCCTTCCCGAACAGGTCGTTACCAATGACGACCTCGCCAAATTCGTCGACACCACCGATCAATGGATCGTCGAGCGAACCGGCATCCGTAAGCGCCATCGTGCCAGGGACGACCAGCCGACCAGCGATCTGGCCACCGAAGCTGCGCGCCGGGCGCTGGATGCTGCGGGCAGGACTGCCGCAGACGTCGACATGATCATCGTCGCAACGACGACGCCTGACATGACCTTTCCGGCTACAGCCTCGATCGTTCAGCGAAAGCTGGGTGCCCCCGTCTGCATCGCCTTTGACGTCCAGGCGGTCTGTTCCGGGTTCGTCTATGCCCTCAGCATTGCCGACGGATTCGTCGCGCGCGGGCAGGCGAAATGCGCGCTCGTCATCGGGGCCGAGGAGATGACCCGTCTGATGGACTGGTCCGACCGGACCACCTGCGTTCTGTTCGGCGACGGGGCGGGAGCCGTGGTGGTCGAGCCGCGCGAAGGGCAGGGAACATCCGCCGATCAGGGCATCCTGGGCTTCGCCCTGCGTTCGGACGGGACCAAGACCGAACTGCTCTACGTCGATGGGGGGCCGTCGACGACGGGCACGGTCGGTCACCTGCGGATGCTGGGCAATCAGGTTTTCCGCCACGCGGTGGTGAATATCGCTGAGGCCATCACGGCCGCCTGCGCCGCTTCGGGCATCACTGTGCCGGAAGTGGACTGGTTTGTGCCGCACCAGGCCAACCAGAGGATCATCAAAGGGGTCGGCGACCGGCTCGGCCTCGACGAGAACAAGGTGATCACGACCGTTGCGGAGCATGCCAACACCTCGGCCGCATCGATCCCCCTGGCCCTCGACACGGCGATCCGCGACGGCCGCATCAAAAAAGGTGATCTGGTCCTGCTGGAGGCCATGGGTGGCGGCCTGACATGGGGTGCCTGCGCCTTTCGATTGTGATCTCTGCTGACGGCCTTTGACTTTGCGCCGATTTCCCGCCTTATGATGGTCTTGGGGCTGAGGTTTGATCGGGCAGGAAGGACTCGCTGTGCGGGTCCATGTCGACGGATCAGACTTGACGGGGAGCAATGACGATGGGTGAACAGCGGACCTTGACCCGCGCGGACCTCTGCGAGGCTGTGCATGACGAAGTCGGCCTGTCACGACAGGAATGCTCTTCGATGGTCGAGCGCACGCTTGATCTCATCGTGGAGTCGCTGGAGCGCGGCGAGACCGTCAAACTGTCCGGCTTCGGGGTCTTTCAGGTTCGCGAAAAGCGCGCCCGCATGGGCCGCAATCCCAAGACAGGCGAGCCCGCCGCGATTCACCCCCGCCGTGTCATCAGCTTTCGCGCGTCGCAGATCATGAAGTCCAAGGTCCACGGCGCAGGCAGTGAGGACTGAATAACGTGGCCAAGAGCGCCAACGCCTTCAGGACCATCTCGGAAGCTGCCACAGAAGTCGGCTCGCCCCAGCATGTGCTGCGCTTCTGGGAGACCAAATTTCCTTTCGTGACCCCGGTCAAACGCGCTGGTGGACGCCGGTTCTACAGGCCACAGGACGTGATCGTCCTGAAGGCTGTCCGCCGTCTGCTGCATGACGAGGGACTGACCATCAAGGGCGTGCAGCGCCTGCACAAGGAACAGGGTATTGCCCGGATCGCGGCCTATGGCGGCGCTGACGCGACCTTCAGCATGGATGCAGATCCCATTGAAGGCCAAGCTGCTGGGGCTGTAACCCTTCCGGACACGACTGATATGGCCAGTTTGCGTGGGGTTCTGAGCCGGATCGAAGGGGCGAAGGCGCGGCTGGACGCAGTTCTGGCAGGCTGAGCGGCATTTAGGGTTTGCGCCCGGCCCAACCCCGTTTATAGGAGCGCCTCTCGGAGCGTGGCGCAGCCTGGTAGCGCACTTGACTGGGGGTCAAGGGGTCGCAGGTTCGAATCCTGTCGCTCCGACCATCAACACTTCCAATCCGCTGGATGTGGTGGTCGGCAAGAGAATCCGGCGGGTGCGGGGCGATCGGCAAGGGCCGTGTCAGGTCCCGTCGCGTCTCAGCAGGTAGAGCCCAAACCCGAGTGTTCCGCGGCCGAAATCCATCATCATCGAGATCTGGTCGGCGCGCTGACTGATTGAGCGGGCTTCGGGATGTTCGGCATTTGCGGCCAGCCAGGTGCGGACGGCACCGTCCATGGCATCTCCGTAGGCATTCCAGTCGGCCTGGGTCGACAGATGGGTTGAGACGACCTCAAACGCGGCACTGGTCGCAGCGGCCTGCCAGCCCGGGTGGTCCGTATAGGTGCCGCTGAGTTCGATGATCTGACGCAGGGGCGGGGAGGGCTCGGCGATCCAGACCAGATCGCCCCACAGCAGCCACCCGGCGGGCCTCAGATGGCGCCGGAGGCCGGACATCATGGCGGCAGGCTCACGCGACCCGTCTCCGACCGGGTCGGTCGTGCCGAGGGCGACGATCAAGTCCCAGGGATCACTCTGCGCCAGCACCGGTCCGGACGGCCCCTCGATCATCGTCAATCGATCCGACGCCGGGGAGGCGGCGAGGCGGGTGCGCGCGAGGTCGGCCATGGCCGGATCATATTCCACGGCTGTGATCTTCAGGCCCAGCGCCTCTGCCAGTTGAACCGACACTGTGCCATTGCCGCAGCCGATATCGAGCGCATGTCCGGATGCGAGACCCGTCTTGCGCACGGTATCGAGGACCGTGTCGATGCTGACGGCATTGCACACATCAAGCGCCTCATAGGCGATCCGGTGATAGGTCAGGCGCATCCGTCAGGCTCCAGGGCATTTGCCCCTGTTCATGCCACGTCCGCGGTCCGCGTCGATAGCTGCAGGCCGACGGCCCCGATCAGGATCAGGGCGATAAAGCCCGTCTGCATGAGGGTCAGGGACTGCCGAAAGAGGAAGACGCCAACGAGGGTGATGCCCACGATGCCGACACCAGACCATAGTGCATAGGCCACACCGACGGGCAGGCGGGTCAGCACGGCTGACAGCAGCCAGAAGCAACCGGAATAACAGACCATCGAAGCAACGCCGAACCACGGGCGGGCAAAGCCCTCCGACGCCTTGAGCAGGCTGGTGGCAACGATTTCGAGGGCGATACAGACGGCCAGGACGAGCCAAACGTTCATCGATGTCTCCTGTTGAGAATGAAAAAGCACTTTGATATTCAAAGTTGGTTATGGCAAACGGGTTGCAGAAGGAGACAGACATGACACAAGATCCGACATCAACCGCTGCCGCCGACATCGCCTTCATCCGCGATCTGGCCGAGCAGGGTCGCAATACGGCACCACTGAACGGCCCTTTCCTGATCGCCGCGGCCGTCATCTTCGGTATCGCCAATCTGGGGCAGTGGGCCCTGGCGACCGGCCAGGTTGACGTCTCGCCCTGGGCTCCGCTGTGGCTCTGGGTCGGGGCAGGGGCCGTGTTCGGCCTGTCGCTGTTCGTCCTCACACGGCGTCACGATACAAAGCCGGGAGCCAACACCCTGGTCAACAAGGCGATCGGTGCGTCCTGGACGGCCGTTGGCTTCGGTATCTTTGCCGCCTGGCTGGCCTTCATGGGTGTCGGCTTCAAGACGGGGGACTGGGCAATCATGTGGGCCATGCCCAGTCTTGTCTTTGCGGCCTATGGCTCGGCCTGGTTCGTAGCCGGCGAAATGACAGGTCGTCTCTGGATGAAGGGCATCGCCCTGTTGTCCTATGCCGGGGCTGCGGGACTCGGCCTGTTCATCGGCGACGCGGCCATCTATCTGGTGTTCACCGTGCTGTTCGTTCTTGTCGCCCTGGTTCCCGGCATCGTCCTGACGCGTCAGGAACCGGCGGCGAGTGTCTGATCGTGGACGGTTTCAACATCGACCAGATCGATGACGTGATTCACGGTCGCATCCGGCTGGGCATCATGGCCTATCTGGCGGGAGCCGAGGCGGCGAATTTCAACGAGATCAAGGCCCGGCTCCAGACCACGGACGGCAATCTGTCTGTGCATCTTCGAAAGCTTGAGGAGGCCGGGTTCGTTGCGGTGGAAAAATCTTTCGTCGGTCGCAAGCCCCAGACCCGGGCGCGGATGACCGAGACCGGCCGGTCGGCCTTTGTCGCCTATCTTGACGCCATGGCCGGTCTGGTTGCGAGACACTGAATCGCAGGTGAAGCCGGGGGCGGGCTGGGCTATGGAGAGCCATGACCCCAGTCCGCCTGCATTCCTTCGACGCCATAGATAATTTCCGGGACTTCGGAGGCTATCCCACGCTCGACGGGCGTCAGGTCCGGACCGGCAGGCTCTATCGCTCGGCCCACCATGCGCGAATGAGCGGGGCTGATCTGGAGAAGCTGGCGGGGTATGGCATCGGGGCCGTGGTCGATCTGCGCCGGCCGGTCGAGCGCCAGCGCCAGCCGTCTCTGCGACCCGAGGGTTTCTCGGGTCTTGTGATCGAGAATGATCTGGATGCCCAGGGCGAGGCGCCGCACATCACCTTCCTGAAGACCTCGGACCTGACACCGGATTCGGGGCGGCGGTTCATGATGGACACCTATGGCCGGATGCCCTTTGCGCCGACCTATCATGACCTTTTCCGCCGGTTTTTCGAGACCCTGGGGTCCAGCGACGGACCTGTGGTGGTGCATTGCGCCGCGGGCAAGGACCGCACGGGCCTGCTGGTGGCCCTGACCCATCATCTGCTGGGCGTGGGTCGCGAAGACATGATGGCCGACTATCTGCTGACCAATGCCGCTGTCGACCTCGAGCGGATGGCACCGACGTTTGCGAAACAGATCGAGGCGATGAGCGGGCGCAGGCCCTCGGACGATGCGGTCGTGGCCTTCATGGGCGTGGAACCGGCCTATCTCGACGCCGCCTTTTCAGCGATCGACCAGCGGTATGGATCTGCAGACGCCTATCTGGATCAGGTGATCGGCGTGGATGATCCCCTGCGTGCCCGCATCATTGAGCGGCTGACCACTTGAGCGGTCCGGTTCAGGTCGAGACGGTCCATGGGTGGGTTGAGCCACTTTCGGTCGCCTGTGGCCTGAGGGGTCAGACAGGACTGATCTGCCTGCTCTCCGATGGGGAGCAGCGCGGTCGGCAGTCGTGGATCGGAACGGGTCCAGACCGGGTCGAAGTCATCGCGGCCGATGACGGTGCCTTCAACGCCCTCAAGAGCCCCCATATGGCCCGGCATGTCGTCGGGCTGGCCAGTTATGATGCCGGCGCTCGGACCGCCACAGGGTCGCGGGATCAGGTCTGGCCCGATCTGACAGTGGCGCGTTATCCGGCACTGCTGCGTTTTGACCATGACCAACAGCAGGTCGTTGTGATCGGCCTGGGCGAAGACGCAGCGTCTGCCAGGGCCGAGTGCGACAGAGCACTGCAATGGCTGACGACAGCGGCTGAGGCGGTGCCTTCGGTCGTGCCGTCGGAGGTCTTTGCAGCCGAAGCTCCGGCACGGACCTATCGCGAAGCGGTCGCCGACGTCGTGGCACGGATCGGAGCGGGCGAGCTGTTTCAGGCCAATATTGCGCGCGCCTGGGCAGGGACACTCAATCCCGGGAGTGATCCATTCGATGTGTTCCTGCGTCTCGCGAGCGCGCGCGGGGCTCCCTATGCTGCCTTCTGGGAGATCGGGGACCGGGCCATTGTCTCCAACTCACCGGAACTGTTCCTGTCGTGGGACCGGACTGTCGACCGGATCGAGACCCGGCCGATCAAAGGCACCCGCGGCAGGGACCCGGATCCCGCACGGGACCGCGCCCTTATCGATGACCTCGTCGCGAGTGCCAAGGACCGGGCGGAAAACCTGATGATTGTCGATCTGATGCGAAATGACCTGGCCCGGGTCTGCGTGCCGGGGTCGGTCACTGTCGATGCCCTGTTTGCGGTCGAGACGCATCCGACCGTCCACCATCTGGTCTCCACCGTCAGCGGAACGCCGAGGTCGGGAACAACGCCCGCCGAGGTGCTGGCCGCGACCTTCCCGCCCGGGTCGATAACCGGAGCGCCCAAACACCAGGCCATGCGCGTCATTGCCCGGCATGAACTACCGCGCGGACCCTGGTGCGGTTCGCTGTTCCTGCTGGACGATACGGGCGGGCTCACAGCCTCGGTCCTGATCCGGACGGCCAGCTTCGAACGGGCGGGAGACATCTGGTCCTGGCGGACACTGGCAGGAGCCGGGATCGTCGCCGACAGCGAGCCTGAGCTCGAACTGGCCGAGACCGAGGTCAAGATCCGGGCCCTGCGTGAAGCGCTTGTCGGCACGTGACCGTGTCCTGATCAAATAAGGCTTCAAGGGTCGCGTTCGGGTTGATCCTGCATCACTGTGGTTGGCAATCCAGCCTCCCCGCTGAAAAGAGCCCCGATGTCCCCAGCTGCCGACGACCGACTGCGCGAAGAGGTACGCCTGCTGGGCGGGCTGCTGGGTGAGGTGATACAGGAAGAGGGCGGTCAGGAACTGTACGACCGGATCGAGGCGGTGCGTCAGGCCTCCGTCGCCTATCATCGCGATCCTCAGTCGCATGGGGCTTCCAAGCTTGAGGCCCTGCTGACGGACCTGTCGCTGGATCAGGCGGTCGGCCTCGCCCACGGTTTTGCGGTCTTCTCGTTGCTCGCCAATGTGGCAGAGGACCGGGCCGGGAAGCGACGGGCTCGCGCTCAGACAGCAGAGGGAGCCCGGGCTGATACAGCCGTGGGTGCATTGCTGCGGCTCCAGCAAGCCGGTCGCACGATTGAGGATGCCCGCAGCCTGCTGGCCGAGGCGCTGATCTCGCCCGTCCTGACGGCCCATCCGTCCGAAGTGCGGCGCAAGAGTGTGCTCGACCGGATCACGGCGGTTTCAGACCTTCTCGACGCCTGCGATCGTGACGATCTGGCCTCTGCTCCCGATGTCCTGACGCGCGCTCTGCGCCGTCAGACCGTGATCCTGTGGGCCACGCGGCTCGTGCGGACGACGGGACTGGTGGTGCAGGACGAGATCGATACCGTGGTGTCCTTCCTCGAGCGGGTCTTCCTCAAGGTGGTGCCAGAACACCTGGCCGACTGGCGACGGCGCCTGGACGCTCCGGAACTGGCACCCTTCATCCGGATCGGGGCATGGGTCGGCGGAGACCGGGACGGAAACCCAAACGTCGATGCCGCAGCGCTCGAAGCGGCACTGTCCACGCCCGCGCGCGCAGTGCTGAGGCATTACCTGAATGCTGTGAACACCCTCGGTGCGGAACTCAGCCTGTCGGCGTCTCTGGCAGACGTGACACCGGAGCTGGCCGCGCTGGCTGCAACGTCCGGCGACCTGTCACCGCATCGGCAGGATGAACCGTACCGCCGCGCACTGAGCCACATCTATGCCCGGCTCTCTGCCACCCATCCGGTGCTCACCGGTGCCCCGGCGCCGCGGCCAGCGCCGTTTGAAGCGCCGCCCTACGATGGCCCGCAGGCCTTCAGGGCCGATCTGGCTGTTCTCCAGGCCAGCCTGGTCGCCAGCCACGGCGAGATCTTTGCCGATGACAGTCTGTCTGAGCTGATCGCCACCCTGGATGTATTCGGCTTTCACATGGCGACCCTTGATCTCCGTCAGAACGCGGACGTCCATGAGAGGGTGGTCGCGGACCTGCTTTCTGTCGCAGGTGTTGCTTCCGCATACCTCGACATGGATGAAGCGGCGAGGTTTGAACTCCTGTCCACCGAGCTTGCGTCGAGCCGCCTGCTCTATAATCCGTATGCGGAGTATGCGCCTGAGACGTTGAAGGAGCGGGCGATTCTGCAGGCAGCGGCAGCGGGTCTGGCACGATACGGGTCTCAGGCGATCCGGACTCATATCGTGTCCAAGACCGATGCTGCCTCGGACCTGCTCGAGGTCTATCTTCTGCTGAAGGAGGTCGGGCTGTTCCGCCCGGACGCGCCGGAGGAGTGCCCGATTCAGGCGGCACCCCTGTTCGAAACCATCGACGACCTGCGTGCAGCGAAGCCGACGCTCGAGCGGCTGCTCGCCGAGCCGTCCGCACTTGCGGTCGCCCGGGCGCGAGGCGTGCAGGAAGTGATGATCGGCTATTCCGACTCAAACAAGGATGGGTCCTACCTTACGTCGACCTGGGAACTGCATGAGGCCTCCCGCGCCCTGCTCAGCGTGACCCAGGCCGTCGGGGTCCGATTGCAGCTGTTTCATGGTCGCGGCGGAGCGGTCGGGCGGGGCGGAGGCTCCAGCTTTGCAGGCGTCCTGTCACAGCCCACCGGGACGGTCGCAGGACGGATCCGGATCACCGAACAGGGCGAGGTCATCGCCAACAAGTACGGCGAGCCCGATGTTGCGCGTCGAAACCTCGATGCCCTGACTGCGGGAACTTTGCTGGCTTCGCTGGCACCGCCGCCGGACGAGACCATGACGGCCCGGCACGGGGCGACCGCATCGGTCCTGTCACAGGCATCGATGAAGGCCTATCGGGCGCTGGTCTATGAGACGCCGGGCTTTGTCGACTATTTCCGCGCCGCAACGCCGATTGCCGAGATCGCCGAGCTGAAAATTGGTTCGCGACCGGCATCGCGCACCGCCTCGACCGCGATCGAGGATCTGCGCGCGATCCCGTGGGTGTTCAGCTGGTCGCAAAGCCGGGTGATGCTGCCAGGCTGGTTCGGTTTCGGGTCTGCGATCGAGGCGGCTGACATGGCCGAGCTTCAGGCCATGGCGAAGGAATGGCCGTTCTTCCGCACGGCGATCCAGAACATGGAGATGATCATGGCCAAGTCGGACATGAAGATCGCCCGGCGTTATGCCCGTCTGGTTCCGGACGCGAATCTGGGGGCAACGATCTACGGTGAGATCAAGGCTGAATGGGACCGGACGCGGGATGCCGTCCTGACCATCACAGGTCAAACGGAACTGCTGGGGGGGCAGCCGGAGCTGGATCGGCTGATCCGGTTGCGCATGCCCTATGTCGAACCGCTGAACCATGTGCAGATCGAGCTCATCCGCCGTCGCCGGGCAGGGGACACCGACCCGCGCGTCCGGGAAGGGATACTGCTGACCATCAATGGCGTGGCCGCCGGGTTGCGAAACAGTGGCTAGCCCGCCGTCCAGGGCGTGTTCAGTCTAAGGCTTCGGTTCGCGTTCAGCCCAGGCCATCAGGGGGAACAAGGGCAGGCCCCATGCGATGCCGGACAGGCCATAAAAGGCCAGATGGACCATCGGGTGGTCGGGCAGACGTTCACCGATGGCGATCACCGCCCAGATGTAGAAGGTCAGGAAGGCCAGCATCCCGAAGGCTGCAACGGCCCGTTTGGCGCGGACATGCATCAGCGTTTGCTCCGGAACAGGGTGTAGGCAAGCAGTGTAGCGGCACTGGCCGCGAGTGCCCATGCGACCCATAGCCAGTCACCAAAGGCAGAGACGCCGAAAACCCGAATGGCCAGAAAGGCTCCACAGGCGGCCCCAACAGCGGCGACAAGCACCGCGCCGCCGAATCCACGACGCCCGCTCAGCAGGTCCCAGAGCGAGGCGACGCCGAGGACACCCAGGACGGCGATGGCGATGTCGGCGTACTGCAAGCTTTCACTCTCTGCTGGGACGGAGGCTGCGACGCCGCGTCCGGGACTTCAGACTCGATCTGGCCACGCAGCCGGAGCATACCGTCTCCGTTGCGCCGCACCGATTGTCGAGGCGGCATTGTATCCGTCTCAACGACTGGCGTCGAATGAACCGTTTCGGACCCCTGGACCAGAGCCGACCTGTCGCAATCTGGCTGTTCACTGTCGCGGCGATGGTGTTCTTCATGGTCGTCATTGGCGGCATCACACGACTGACCGGGTCCGGGCTGTCGATCACCGAATGGCAGCCAATCATGGGCGCACTGCCGCCCATGAATGACGCCGACTGGATGACGGCGTTCGATAAGTACAGGCAAATCCCGCAGTACGCTCTGGTGAACGCCGGGATGTCGATGAGTGAGTTCAAGTTCATTTTCTTCTGGGAATGGGCGCACCGGCTGTTCGGGCGATTGATCGGCCTTGCCTTCGCCTTGCCCTTCATTGTCTTCGTCGCGTTGAAAATGATCCCCCGCCGACTGATCGGACGATGCGTCGCATTGCTGGGTCTGGGAGGGCTGCAAGGGCTGATCGGTTGGTGGATGGTTTCATCGGGCCTGTCCGAGCGGGTCGACGTGGCTCCGGAGCGCCTTACAGTCCACCTTGGCCTGGCCTTCCTGATTTTTGGGGCTTTGATCTGGACGGCGCTGGAGGCGTGGTCCGGTCAGGAGCATTCCCGGTCACCCGTAGCCTGGAGCCGTGGCGCAACCGTTCTGCTGGCTGCCGTCTTCATTCAGTGCCTGCTGGGAGGGCTCGTGGCTGGCGCAAAGGCCGGGTACATCTATACCGACTGGCCTTTGATGGGGGGACAGGTACTGCCCCCGGTGGAGTGGGGTGTCGGGGCCATCGCCTTCCTGCACGACAGGGCCCTGGTCCAGTTCAATCACCGGGTCTGGGGTTATGCCCTGTTCATCGGGGCTATAGTTTATGCTGTTCAGGCCTGGCGCTGGAGGCTGGCTGAAGGACTGGGTGCGATGGCTTTTGTCGTCGCGGGGGCCGTCATCCTGCAGGCCGTCCTTGGCGTCGCAACCCTTGTCAATGTCGTGCCGCTCGGATTGGGCGTGATCCATCAGGCTGGCGCGGCCCTTGTCCTGGGTCTGGCCACGGCCAACCTCTGGCTGATCCGCAGGTCCCAGCCCCGGCTCTTTACGTCCGGACCGCGCTCCAGGGTCCTGTGATGGCAAAAGTGATGCCGGGGAACATGATGTTCACGAACAGGGTCGATCCATCCGGCGAGAAGACCGCACCTGCAAACTCGCTGTTCCCGGCAAAGATGTTCCGCCCGATCGTGTAGAGCTTGCCGTCAGGGCTGACCCCTTTGAGGTGGTTGCGGCTTTCTGTCGAATAGTTGTCCTCGCAGACAATCAAATGGCCCCATGGCGCAACAATCAGATTGTCGCCCATGTTCAGCGTGCGGATATCCGTGCTCTCGACGAAGAGCTGGAGGCGTCCGGGGTCAGCTGTCTCGCCGGGCGTGCCCTCCGCCCGCGAGGGAACATAGCGCAGGATCTGACCCCGCTCGATCGGGCCACCCGACGTCGCGGTCAGATACAGTTCGTCCTTGCCCCAGAAGATGCCTTCTCCGCGCGCGACCAGAGCAGCGCCGTCGGCATGACCGCGCTTTCGCAGGTCGCCATTCGGGCTCTCGACGTCATCGAGATCGATCCATTCCACAGCACGCCAGTCCCCCGGGGACCAGATTCGGGTCTTGTGGTTCGAGGTGTCGGCAGCGCGGGCATCCCTGAACGCCATGGCCTGAAGCCGACCGCCGTCGACAAGCTTGCCAGGCGTGTTCGGAATGAAGCGGTAGAACAAGCCGTCGCCCTCGTCCTCGGTCAGATAGACGATGCCCGTCCGCGGGTCGATGCAGACAGCCTCGTGATCGAAACGGCCCATGGCCTTGAGCGGTACGGGGTCAACCAGGCCGGTCGCTGTGGCGGGCACTTCGAAGACATAGCCGTGGTCTTTCATGACGTCGGCATTGCCCGGGGTCTCGACGGTCTCCTCGCAGGTCAGCCACGACCCCCAGGGGGTCTGGCCACCGCAGCAGTTGGTCGAGGTGCCGGCCAGACTGAGGTGCTGACGCACGGTCTTGCCAGTCGCCATGTCGTAGACGAGAGTCGTGGTGCCGCCCGGCAGCGGACGTCCGTCCTTGTAGGTGTCATAGGCGCGCGAGACGTCGAGTGCTGCAATCCGCTGCTGGTTATAGCCTCCCGGTCCCAGGTTGCGGTGCTCTGCCCGACGTCCTCGAAGCTCATGGTTCCGGACAAGGGCGACAAGGGAGCCTTCAAGAGGGAAACAGCCCATCCCGTCAGGCTGTCCAGGGACCAGCAAACCGTCGTCCATGGTCTCGCCGCTCTGGGAAATGACCCGGTATGTGAAGCCCTCGGGAAGGTCGAGGACGCCATTCGGATCCGTCTTCAGCGGGCCATAGCCCTCAACCTCATTGACATAGGTCTCAGCCTGAACGGCCTGTGCCTGGACGTGACGAGCCATTCCGCCGAAGGCAAATGCGACGGCCCCGGTCGTGAACAGGGTGCGGCGGTCGAAACGCATGGTGAAGGCTCCTGATTTCAATGCCGCTTATGCCCTGTGTCGGCAGGGCGATCATCATGGTTCTGTGACGGCTCAGGGGGCGCGAAAGAGTAGCGATCCATCGCCATAGGAATAGAACCGATACCCGGTCGCGATGGCGTGGGCATAGGCCTCGCGCATCGCTGTCTGACCCGCAAAGGCACTGACCAGCATGAACAGGGTCGACTTCGGCAGGTGAAAATTGGTCATCAGCACATCGACGGCTCGGAAACGGTAGCCCGGTGTGATGAAGATGGCTGTGTCCCCGTGGAAAGGCTGGACGACACCGTCCTCAGTCGTGGCTGACTCCAGCAGCCTGAGAGAAGTCGTGCCGACGCAGACGATCCGGCCGCCGCGGGCATGAACGGCATTCAGGGCATCGGCGACGTCGGGCGAGACCGTTCCCCACTCCGAGTGCATTCGATGGTCGGCTGTGTCCTCGGCCTTGACCGGAAGAAAGGTGCCGGCTCCCACGTGCAGGGTTACCGCATGGGCAGTGACGCCCTTTGCGCGCAAGGCGTCGAGCACGGCGGGCGTGAAATGCAGGCCCGCCGTCGGCGCGGCCACGGACCCGTCATGCCGCGCAAAGACCGTCTGGTAGTCGCTCAGGTCGCGATCGTCCTCGGGGCGTTTGGCCGCGATATAGGGGGGCAGGGGCATAACCCCGACCGTTCGAATGGCCTCGTCCAGCGCCTGGTCCGATAAATCAAACGTCAGACTGACAAGGCCGTCGTCCGTCTTGGCGGTCACGGTGGCGGACAGGGTCTGGAAATGGACCCGGTCGCCGATCTTCAGCCGTTTCCCCGGCTTCATGAAGGCAGACCAGGCATCGGGCGCGTCCCGATGATGCAGGGTCGCCTCGACATCGACGCTGAGAACATCGCCATCCGGTCCTGCTCGAAGCCGCACGCCGGACAGTCGGGCGGGAATCACCCGTGTGTCGTTGAATACCAGGGCATCACCCGGGTCCAGGAAGTCCACGAGGTTGCGAAAGATGTGATCGCTGAGGGTGCCGTCGCGGACAACGAGCAGCCGCGCAGAATCGCGCGGATCGGCGGGGCGGAGCGCGATGCGGTCCTCTGGCAGATGAAAGTCGAAATCAGCGGTTTTCATAAGGTCGGGGTAGGGACATGGCGCTGGCCTCGGGTCAAGCGACACAAGCTAAAAGTTGACGCTGGCAGGCCCAGCGGCCAAACCCCGTCCCATGTTGCAGAACCTGGAAACCGTCGCCGTCGAGGCCAAGGCATGGCCTTTTGAGCAAGCCCGTAATCTGCTTGCTCATGTGCTCAAGAAGCGGCTGGCTGACGGCGATCGGTCGCAGGCGGCGACCCTTATCGCTGCAGGCAAGACCGACCAGGCCCTCGAACAGTTCGAGGCCCTGCGTCGCCCGGTCATACTCGAGACCGGCTATGGTCCGTCTGGCCTGCCCCATATGGGGACGTTCGGAGAGGTTGCGCGCACGACCATGGTGCGTAACGCCTTTCGCGCCCTCACCGGGGACTACTGGCCGACGCGCCTGATCGCCTTTTCAGACGACATGGACGGGCTCCGGAAGGTGCCGGAGGGGATCCCCAATCCTGACATGCTTGCCGAGGATCTGCACAAGCCGCTGACGGTGGTGCGCGATCCATTCGGCACGCATGACAGTTTCGGCGCCCATAACAATGCGCGGTTACGGGCGTTTCTGGATGGGTTCGGCTTTGAGTACGAGTTCCTGTCGTCAACCGAGCAGTACCGTTCGGGGCGTTTCGATCAGGCACTGTTGACGCTTCTGGACCGGTTTGATGCGGTTCAGGCGATCATGTTGCCGACCCTCGGGCCCGAGCGCCGGGAGACCTATTCGCCCTTCCTGCCCGTCAGCCCGGCAACCGGTCATGTCCTTCAGGTGCCAACCCTGAGCCGCGACGTCACGGCCGGGACGATCACCTTCGATGATCCGGGTGCCGGGACCACGACTCTGCCGGTCACGGGCGGCCATGTGAAGCTGCAGTGGAAGCCGGACTGGGCCATGCGCTGGACCGCTCTCGACGTTGATTACGAGATGTCCGGCAAGGATCTGATCGAGAGCGTACGCGAGTCGTCCAAGGTCTGCAGGGCCCTAGGGGGCACGCCGCCCGAAGGGTTCAACTACGAGCTTTTCCTCGACGTCGAGGGCCGCAAGATTTCGAAATCGAAGGGTAACGGCCTGACGATGGAGCAGTGGCTTCGCTATGGCACGCCCGAGAGTCTCAGCTGGTACATGTTCCAGTCACCCAAATCGGCGAAGAGCCTGCATTTCAACGTCATTCCGCGCGCAATCGACGACTATCTTGCGGCGATCGAAGCCTACAAGACCCAGGAACCGGCCAAACAGATCGACAATGCGGTCTGGTCGATCCATTCGGGTGCCCCGCCGACGCATACGTCGCCGGTGTCCTTTGCCCTGTTGCTGAACCTGGTCGGCGTGGCCAATGCGTCGAACAAGGCGCAGCTGTGGGCCTATTTTGCCAGATATCTGCCGGAAGCGACGCCAGAGACCGAGCCTCTGCTGGATCAGCTGATGGAGCGGGCACTGAACTACTACGAGGACTTCGTGAAGCCGACGAAGTCCTATCGCCTGCCAAATGAGCAGGAGAGGACCGCCCTGCTGGATCTGGCCGAGCGGTTGAAGGCCCTGCCCGAAGGCACGACGGATGGTGAACTGATCCAGGGTGAGGTCTATGCAGTCGGCAAGGCGCACGGCTTCGAGCCCCTCCGCGGCTGGTTCGGGGCCTTGTATGAAGTGTTGCTGGGGGCTTCTCAGGGACCGCGTTTCGGGTCGTTCGCGGCGATTTACGGTCTCGGGCAGACGGTTGCCCTGATCGAATCCGGAGCAAATGGCGAACTGGCAGGGTGAAAGACGCAGGCGTGGCTCGACAACCGCCCAAGATGAACTGAAAATAACAGTGAAGCTCGGGGAGCCTTCATGGTGACCGGCGCATTGTACGGTTATCGACGCAAGCGCGACGACAGGAGAGACCCATGTCCAAGATGATCAAGACCACATTCGCGACCGCCGCTGCACTGGCAGCCCTTGTGACCGCTATCCCGATGGCGGCTTCCGCACAGCAGGCTAACGGCATCACCAACTGCGACGCGCCCGGTGGCCGCCAGCGCGCCGGTGCCCTGATCGGCGCCGTTGTCGGTGGTCTGGCAGGCAGCCAGCTGGCCTCGAACGAGCGAGCCCTCGGTGCTGTGGCCGGTGCCGGTGCCGGTGCCGCCGCAGGCTCTTACATCGGCTGCAATCAGCAGCGCGGACGGGCAGAAGCCGTTTCCGCTGGCGGTGCCTACCGCGCCACGTCCAATTTGCGCATCCGATCGGGCCCCGGAACCAACTACGGTGTTCGCGGCACACTTCAGGCGGGTCAGCCCTTCAGCGCTATCGGGTCGCAGGGTGAATGGGTCCAGATCGCCGGCGGCGGCTGGGTGAATGCAAACTACGTGACGGCCAACTAGCCCTCGCGACGACGAATCAGAAAGGCCGCCTCGCAAGGGGCGGCCTTTTTCGTTTCTGGAATCACTGGAGGTCTACTGCGTGACCCACAGGATGCGGCACATCCAGGCGATATCGCGCCGGGGCAGGGTGCGCGGCTCATAGGCAGGATTGATCGACGCGAGGGTCACGGCCTGGACGGTCAGTCCGCTGATCTCCTTTGCGAGGGTCTCGCCGTGCGATGTCCGGACGACGACCCGGTCACCCTTGCGCACATGGACGGCATCGCGATCGACGATGACGCAGTCCCCTTCGCGGTAGAGGGGCGTCATCGAGTCGCCACTGATCCGCAGACCGAACATGCTCTGGCGGCTTTGCAGGAGATCAACTGCCTCCCAGGCCTCGCCGACCGGTAGGCCGGCTTCATCGAAATGGCCCTCAGTTCCAGCCTGGGCCGTGCCGATAATCGGCACGGTCTGACGAATGTCAGCTGCGTCTCCGGCAAGGGCGGCGAACTCTCCCAGAGATGTCTGCGTAGCCCGAAGGACCTTCGTCAGGCTCTCGGTTGACGGCCAGCGGGGGCGTGGCGGCTGGCCGGGACCGAGGCGTTTTGACGGGTTGAATGCTGTGGCGTCGAGCCCAGCCCGGATCGCCAGTCCCGATCCCGACACACCCTCGCGTCGTGCGAGATTGTCGATCGCTTTCCAGAGCTTGGGATGGGAGAGGGGCAAGGTTGTCCCGGACGGCTATGTGGACCTGAAGACACCGCAGTGTATTCTAGGACTTTATACCTATTCCAGACCAGCCGCCACGCGTTCCTGCCACGCCCAGAATGTGCCTATAGCGAGAGCGACAAGGACGCCGTACCCGGCCATGCTGATGACCACCACGACTGCAGCGGCCGTGGACTGTAGCTCCGTAAACGCGACGATGTGGCTCATTACGACGATCAGTTGGCAACCCGCTGCCCAAGCCGGCCAAGTGCGCCGAGCTTTCCAAACCAAGCCGACGAGAAGGAGCAGCATGACAACATCGATAGCGAACAAACTCAGGGCCGTGAGTATACTATCACTGGCTTGAATCAGCAGAGATGCAAACCAACCAAGTATATAGGCCCCGGCCCAGAAGCGCTCGGGTTCGTCTCCCTTAAGGAATGCGAAGCCGCAAACGATCACTACGAAGGCAGCGCCGATCTGGCTGGGAAGAGTCTCGAACACAAATAGCCCTCATGTCACATGACACGAGGGCTATTATGTCGTGAGTCTGGATAAGTCGAAACGACCTAAACAAACATTACTTCGAATTCAGGCTGCGACTTGGCGCTTCGGCCACCAAGGCTCATCTGGGTTATCCGGCTTGTTCAGCGGTCCGATGGCATAGGTGCCGTAACCGAGGCGACGGTGATCCTTGTTCAGTTCGGTGTGGCAGGCCACCATTGCCTCACGCGCGACCGCGAGCGCCGCGATCGCTTCCATGGCCTTGGTCTGCGAGTCCGCGCCAGCCACTGGAGAAAGGCTGAGGGCCGAGCGTGCACCGATCATGGCCTGAACCAGGGTGGTCGCACGGGCGATGGCCGCGTCGACGGCCATCTCAGTTGCCAGCAGGTCACCAGCGACGCTGGCGATAACTTCAGTCCTATCCACGAAAAGCCCTCCTCGGATTGATAATGAAGAAAGGTTTAACACGAATGGATAACCTTGGGTAGGAATTTCTTTACCATACTCGACGGTGATGAACGTTGCTTTCATCGGGAGGGCGACGACGCGTTTCGGCCGCCAGGCATGGCCCGTGGGCCGCAGGGCATGCGTCGCTCCTGCGCGAAGCCAGACCGCTAGGTTCAGTCAGCGAGTAGAAAGTGCGCGGTGAGGCTGGCGATAGGCTGGCCGCTGTCGTCCTGCCAGGCTTCCGCCATGACATGCGCCACGCGTCGCCCGGCGCGGGAGATGCTGGCGCGGGCATGGACATCGACGGGTCGTCCGGACCTCAGATAAGCGACGGTCACATTGATCGGGCGCGGCAGTCGCAGCCGTGGATAACTGAGCGCCACCTGGGCGATGGCCGTCATTTCGAGGAGGGCGGCCGTCGATCCGCCATGCAGGGCAGGGAGCATCGGATTGCCGATCAGGCGATCGGCAAAGGGCATGACCACTGTCAGGGCCTCATCTTCCATCACAGTCTGCAAGCCAAGGAATCGGGCGTAGGGCAGGCGGTCAAGCAAGGCATCTGTCATGCGTTCGCCTCCAGTCCGGCAGCGCGCGCTGCCTCGTCCGTAATCATGTAGACACTCTGTGCGGCGGCAATCGGATCATCGATCCGGTCCTCGAAGGCCCACGCCCTGACGAAACCGACGGATCGCGTCAGGCGGTAGCAGCGTGCTTCGGTCATCAGGTCGAGTCCCCGGACACTGGCGCGCATATAGTCCACGCGCAGATCAAGTGTTGCGATCGGGCGGAATGTGCCAAGCGCGAGCCAGATGGCGAGCCCTCCGACATGGTCCAGTGCCGTGGTGACCAGTCCACCGGACAGAACGCCTGTGTCCGGATCACCGACCAGATCCTCACGCCAGGGGACGCGGATGCGCACTCGGTCGCCCTCGTAGCCCTCGTACGCAAAGCCAAGCGCGTGAGTGTGTGCCGCACCACTCGCCAGTTGCGGCATGATCTGGTCGAGGAAGGGGTCGGACATCTTGGGTTCCGGCGACTGGTCGGCTGGGTTTGATACGACTGGGTGAGGGATGCTGTATCTGCGCGTTGATGGCTTTGCCACCGTCAGGCGTCGAGCGCGTTGTGTGCGCATGCCTACATCCGCCATAGTCTCCGTATGATCCGTCCTGAAGACCTGCTGAGGCCGACCCCGGCAGGACTGTATTGCCCGCCGGGCGACTTCTACATCGATCCCGTGCGGCCTGTGGCCAGGGCAGTGATCACTCACGGGCATTCGGACCATGCCCGATCCGGGCACGACGCGGTTCTGGCGACGTCCCAGACTCTGGCGATCATGGCAGAACGCTATGGCCAGGGGTTCACCAACCTTGGACAACCGCTCGAATACGGGGGCTGGACGACCCATAATGGCGTCGAGATCGGCATGGCCCCGGCAGGTCATGTGCTCGGCTCGGCCCAGGCCATCATCCGGCATCAGGGGCTGACCATGGTGGTGTCAGGCGACTACAAGCGCCGCCGGGATCCTACCTGCACCGCGTTCGAGCCCGTGCCGTGCCATGTGTTCATTTCCGAGGCGACGTTCGGCCTTCCGGTCTTCACCCATCCCCCGGACGCGGAGGAGATCGGCCGTCTCGTGCAGTCACTAAGGCAGTTTCCTGACCGTGCGCATCTTGTCGGCGCCTATGCCCTGGGCAAGGCTCAACGGGTCATCCGCCTGCTCCGCGAGGCGGGTTGGGAGCGTCCAATCTATGTTCATGGAGCGCTCGAGCGGCTGAACCGGCTGTATGAGCATCAAGGAGTTGATCTGGGCACGATCCTTCCCGCGACCGGGCTCAAGAAGGACGCTCTGGGTGGCGATATCGCTATCGGTCCGCCATCCGCCATCCAGGACCGCTGGGCCCGGCGCTTCGCTGATCCCGTGACGGCCTTTGCCTCCGGCTGGATGCTGGTGAAGGCCAGGGCGCGGCAGAGGGGCGTGGAATTGCCGCTGGTGATCTCGGATCATGCCGACTGGGGTGAACTTACCGACACTTTCAACGACCTGAAACCGGACGAGATCTGGATCACCCACGGCCGCGAGGAAGGCCTCCTGCGGTGGGCCGAGATCAATGGAATGAAGGCGCGGGCTCTGCGTCTGGTCGGCTATGACGAAGAAGACGAAGACACAACGACAGACCGGTCGGACTGAAGCCTCAGGCCGCCCGAACACCCGCCCTCGAACCTTCGTCCTCGGGCCTCTTTGCCAACGCAAGGTTCATGGCAATTCGCAAACGCTCGGGTTTGATCGGTTTCTCGACCACCGCAACCATGCCCAGTGATTTATAGTGCCGCGCATCGTCGGGATCGGCGTTGGCCGTGAGTGCAACGATCGGAATGCGACTGGCGGGCCCGTCAAGAGCCCGGATGGCCAGGGTCGCCTGGATGCCGTCCATGCGCGGCATCTTGATGTCCATGAGAATCAGATCGAACGGGCGATCCTGGACGGCCTGGACGGCCTCGATACCGTCCTCGGATGTTTCCGAAGTGCAGCCGAACATCTCGCAAAGCGCCTGGGCCACGACGCGATTGGTGGCGTTGTCGTCGACGATCAGAATGTGGGCACTGGATTGCAGTTCCAGGTCGGCGAGCGTCGACACACTGGCCCGGGTCTCGCCAGGCGCGGCGCAAATGGGGCTTCGGATATCAAACGCGAAAGTGGCCCCGTGGCCAGCATTGTTCTCGGCCCAGATCCGTCCACCCATGCGGCCGACCATATGACGACAGATCGAAAGTCCAAGACCCGCGCCGTCTGGTCCTGAACCGTGGACAAAGGGCTCGAAAATTTCGTCGACGCGCCCGGGTTCGATGCCAGGACCGTTGTCGCGGACACGCGCCTCCATCCGGATCTCGCCAGCGTCGATCCAGGCCTTCATTCTGGCTTCGACCATCCCGTCACGAGCAAATTTGAGCGCGTTGCCGATCAGATTGTTGAAGACCTGCTTCAGGCGAGTGGCATCGATGTTGCCGACCAATTCTGTGTCGCCGTCATATCCAACGAGCAGTGTGATGCCGTCCTGAGAGGCCCGTGGTGCCCAGAGGGACTCGATGTCATCCATCAGCGCCCGCAGGTGGGTTGGGGCGAGGGTCAGCTCCAGTTCGCCAGCTTCGGCGCGGGACAGATCAAGCGCGTCCTGCAGAATGCGGATCAGGGTCTCGGAGGAGTCGACAATGGTCTGGATATGGGCCTGCGCTGTGTCATTCAGCGGTTGACGGCGGAGGAGTTCGGCTACGGCCAGAACACCATTCATGGGCGTCCGGAGTTCATGACTCATGATCGACAGGAACTGACTCTTGGCTCTTGCGGCAGCAAGCGTCTGGTGCCGCGAGTCGCTTAGAGCGCGGGCCTGTTCAGCCAGCTCAAGGTTTTGGGTGCGCTGCTGGTCATTGACGGCTCTCAGCAAAGTGATCGCCGTGCCGACGCCCTGGTACCGGCCAGCCCGGGTGACGATAAACCCGCGCATCAAGGCCCCGGGCCCGCTTTTCAGCAGGATGTCGCAGAATGTATCGATGCCGATGCCAGCCTCGACCACAGCGGGCTCGTCGTCCATGATATTGGCGACGGGCCGGCTGGCATAGAGGGCATGACCAAAGGGACCTGCGATCTTGAGCAGGAAGGCATTGCGCTCGACCAGTCCGACCGGACGACCGTTCTCAACCACCGGTATCACCAGCGTATTGGGCTCAGTCTGAAATCGCGAGAACACCGCACTGGCAGGCGTTTTTGGCGACACCGGATCGGCGCGTTCGGTCAGTGTCTCGATCGTCGGCATACTGGCCGAAGCTCCGTGCTGTTAAGCAAAAACTACGGGTAACCATTTGCAGAAGCGTTAAGCTCGACCGTTCTTTAAAACCCTGAGTTTCGGCCGAGCTTTTGCATCTGAAAGTCTGCTGGTGTATGCGGATGCACGAAAGCACCCTTCTTTGCGAAAGCGACCCCAATGCGCGCGGCCCGGTTGGCTGACCGCAGACTTGTCATGAGCGATCCTCAACCTTCTTCTACAGCCAGTGCCCTCGTCCTGTTTTCCGGCGGGCAAGACAGTGCGACCTGTCTGGCCTGGGCCCTGAAACGGTACTTAAGGGTGGAGACCGTCGGCTTCGACTACGGTCAGCGTCATTCGGTTGAACTCGCCGCCCGCCTCAGGGTGAGGGCCGGCATTCTGAAAGTCTTTCCGGAACTGGCTGACCGGCTGGGACCAGACCACGTGATCGACCTGGCCGGCTTTGGTGCGATCGGCCAAACGGCAATGACAACAGACCGCGCCATCGAGATCGATCCGCGGGGTCTGCCGACGACGTTTGTACCCGGGCGGAATCTTGTATTTCTCACGGTCGCTTCTGCTTTGGCTGATCGTCGCGCACTCGACGTTCTCGTCGGCGGCATGTGCGAAACGGATTTCTCTGGATACCCCGACTGCCGGCGCGAGACGATCGATGCGATGCAGACGGCACTGTGCCTGGGACTGGGAAAATCGATGCCTATCGAGACCCCGCTGATGTGGTTGACGAAGGCGCAGACCTGGTCGCTGGCTGATCAGCTCGGCGGGGCAGGGCTCGTGGCAGTCATCGTCGAGGAGAGCCATACCTGCTATCTCGGCGAACGAGACATCCTGCATTCCTGGGGGCATGGCTGCGGGGTTTGCCCGGCGTGCGAGCTGAGAGCGGCAGGCCACGAAGAATGGGCCGGTGCATGACCTATTCGGCCAAGGAAGTCTTTCTGACGGTGCAGGGCGAGGGCGGCCAGGCGGGGCGGCCCGCCGTGTTTCTGCGGTTTTCCGGCTGTAACCTTTGGAGCGGGCGAGAGCAGGATCGGGCGACAGCCATCTGTTCATTCTGCGATACTCACTTCGTGGGCATCGACGGGGATGGTGGCGGCAAGTTCGCCACAGCAGACGAATTGGCGGATCACGTGGCAGGGCTCTGGCGAGGCCGGGAAGGTGATCCGCGACTAGTGGTTTGCACCGGTGGAGAGCCGCTTCTGCAGCTGGATGCAGAGCTGGTCGATGCCCTGCACGCGCGCCAGTTCTTCATTGCGGTAGAGACCAACGGCACGCTTGCGGTTCCTGCAGGCGTCGACTGGATCTGCGTGAGCCCAAAGGCGGCTGCGCCGGTTGTTCAAACGTCGGGGGCTGAGCTGAAACTGGTGTTCCCGCAAACGGCGGCCATGCCTGACCGTTTCGAGAGCCTGGACTTCGAGCGGTTCTGGCTGCAGCCCATGGACGGGCCTCTTCAGGCTGAGAACACGGCAGCGGCGCTCGAATACTGCCTGACGCATCCGAAGTGGCGGCTCAGCGTTCAAACCCACAAATACATTGGCGTGCGTTAGTATGAACCAGTTCGAGATCACAAAGGCTGCGACGTTCGACGCAGCCCACCACTTCCCCAACGAGCCGGACGGCAGCCCCTATCGCCGGATGCATGGCCACTCGTTCCAGGTGGAGGCGACCATTCGCGGAACCACGCTGGACGGCCATGGCTGGGTCGCCGATCTCGGCGCTCTTGACCGGGCCTTGAGGGCCGCAGCGGAGACCCTGGATCATGGTCTTCTGAACGACCATCCAGGCCTCGAACTGCCCACCCTGGAACACCTGTGTCTCTGGTTTGTGAAGACGCTTCAGCCTGACTGGCCGGGACTGTGCCGGATCACTGTGGCGCGTCCGACGATCCACGAGAAATGCACGCTGACGCTCTAGGCCTCAGCAGCGTTTGCCCTGACGCTGGCGTTGCTCGCATCGACGCTGCTCACGCTCATAGTCTCGTTGCTGGCGCTCGGCCCGGGCCCGGGTCTCGGCATCGGAGGTCGTGACGGCATCGACGCCGGCTCCGACCACCGCTCCTGCCGCCTTGGCAGTGCCCCCGACAACAGCGCCCGCGGTACCAACGACTGCTCCCACGAGACACCCCTGAAGCATGAGGGTGCTGGCAATCAGAATAGCGACAGTTGCAGCCCGGTGCATTGATCTGATCATGGTCTGGTCTCCCCGATAGTGCGCGATACCACTGAAAGGGTGAACAGCGCCTGACCGACGGCGGAAGTGGCCGTTTCAGGACCAGGGACGTTCCCGCAGGAATGCGTACAACCCGATCCAGTCTCCGGGTTCCGGATGATCTGTCTCATAGCGACAGCGGTCCTGAGCCGACAGGGTATCAAGCATCCGGTGAAACTCATCCAGATAGTCGGCACCATCACCCAAGCGCCAGCCGATCGAGTGGCGAGCGATATCGGGGAATGCGATCCATGGTGCCAGCATTCCCCGAGCCCTGGCGGTGATTAAAGGCTATCGACCATGACGAGTTCAGCGTCTGCTTGAGCCGTGATGGTGATCTCGGCTTCATCGGCTATCGCGGCTCCGTCACGGGCATTCAGGGCGACACCGTTCACCTCGACGTTGCCAACTGCCGGCACGAGGTATGCCCGCCGCCCGTGAACAAGCCGATAGGTGATAGTGTCTCCCGCTGTAAGCGTTGCTGCTAGAACCCTCGCATCTGCATTGATCGTCAGGGCGTCATCGCCAGTGTCGCCGGAAGCCAGGATGGAGAATTGGCCACTTCGATCGCTCTTGGGAAAGCTCTTGGCCCCCCAGGCAGGCTTGACGCCTCTCTGGTCGGCTTCGATCCAGATCTGGAAAATGGTCGTGGTTTCGTCCTCCAGATTGAACTCGGAATGCCGCACGCCTGTGCCGGCGCTCATGATCTGGACATCGCCTGCCGTTGTGCGGCCCTTGTTGCCCATGGAGTCCTCATGCGTGATGGCACCCGTCCGCACATAGGTGATGATTTCCATGTCGGCGTGAGGGTGGGGTGGAAACCCCGACCTTGCGGCGATCTCGTCGTCGTTCCAGACCCGCAGGCGACCCCAACTCATGCGGGCAGGATCGTGGTAGTTGGCGAACGAGAAATGGTGACGAGCTTTCAGCCAGCCATGGTCCGCGCCGCCGAGGCTGGCAAAGGGTCTGACGTCGATCATGATGCGGTCTCCCGATACAGGCCAGACGCAAGCTGCGCCGGTTCAGGCCTTATATAGGTAACAGTCCCGGTGGCGAAATGGGGTGGTCAGCCCGTCTGGGCCCTGTGTCGAAGCATGGCATCGGCGAGCACGCATGCGGCCATGGCTTCCACGACCGGGACGCCTCGAAGCGCCACACAGGGATCATGCCTGCCCTTTGTCCGCAGGTCGGTATCGGTCCCGTCTCGTGTGACGGTCTGGCGGGGTGTCAGGATCGACGAGGTCGGCTTGAAGGCGAGACGTGCCGTGATCGTCTGGCCGGTTGAAATGCCCCCAAGGATACCGCCGGCATGGTTTGACCCGTAGACGATCTCTCCGTCGGGACCCATGCGCATCTCGTCGGCATTGTCTTCGCCGGTTAGCTCGGCCGAGGCAAATCCTGCACCGATCTCGACGCCCTTGACGGCGTTGATGGACATCAGGGCTGCCGCGAGTTCGGCATCCAGCTTGCCATACAGGGGACTGCCCCAGCCGACTGGTGCTCCGGTGATCTCGAGGGCTACTACGGCACCGATCGAGGATCCTGCCTTGCGGACACCATCCAGATAGGCTTCCCAGGCAGGGACAACGGTCATGGATGCAGCGAACAACGGGTTTTCGTAGGTGGCGCTGAAATCCACCTGATCGGGCGCAAGACGATGTGGACCCAGCTGGACGACACCGGCACGGATCGTGACGCTGTCCCCGAGAATGCGCCGGGCAACAGCGCCTGCGGCGACCCGGCTGGCCGTTTCC
>QBLX01000129.1 GCA_003241825.1 Alphaproteobacteria bacterium | reverse complement strand
CCCCTACGAGCGCGATGCCCACGGCGAGCGCGGCTAGGGTTCGACCCGAAACCCGGACTGTTAGGACCGGACCTCGCTCATTTCGCCTGCAATCCTGCCGGCGGCCATGACGGGGTCGGGATCTCCGATCACGGGGCGCGCCACTACCAGGTGGGTCGCCCCGGCCTGAAGGGCGGCCTGCGGCGTGGCAACACGTTGCTGGTCGCCCTTTTCGCTTCCGACGGGGCGAACGCCCGGCGTGACAATCAGGAAGTCTGGTCGACCGGCCGCCAGGGCGATGGACCGCACCCGCGCCGCCTCGAGCGGGCTGGAAACCACCCCGTCGATGCCGCAGTCCAGCGCCTGCCGCACCCGCTGTGCCACCAGGTCCGCTGCCGTCGCACCGTAACCGATCGCTGCCATATCCTCTTCCGACAGGCTGGTCAGGACCGTGACACCGAGAATCTTCGTATCCGTCCCCGCCGCATCGCGCCCGCGCACGGCACCGGACATGACCTGGGGCTCGGCATGGACCGTCAGCAGGTCACACCCTCCCTCGGCCACGGCCCGGGCCGCACCCTCCACCTGGGCCCCGATGTCATGCAGCTTCCAGTCCTGAAACACCGCCTTGCCGCGCCCGCGAAGCTCGTGGGCAAAATCGACACCGCCGGGACGCGCCAGCAGCGTCAGCCCGATCTTGTAGAAACTGACCCCTTCCCCGATCCGGTCGACCATTGCCCGCGCGACATCGATCGAGGGCAGATCCAGCCCGACGATCAATCGCGGGTCATTCAGCAGCGGTGAGGTCATCGACGGGCTCCGGCGAACCGGCTAGAGCGGGACGCGAACACGTCGGCGTCGGGCCGGTATGGATTTCAGGCTGAGGGGGCTGGCATGGACGCCGTCGATCTGGGGGTCAACCTCTTCGTGGCACTGTTCGCCCTGGTCGATCCGATCGGCAACATCCCGATCTTCGCTGCCGCCACCGCCGGAGCCACGGCACGCCAGCGGATTTCGGTCTCGGCCCTGATCTGCCTGTTCATCGTTGCCTTCCTGGCCTTCTTCTTCTTCACGGGCCTGGGGCTGCTGCAGTTCTTCGGCATCTCGCTGGCGGCCTTCCGGATCGCGGGCGGCATCCTGCTGCTGCTGCTGGGCCTGGACATGACCCGCGAGGACTTCCTGTCCATGTTCGCCGATGCGGATGCAGCCAAGGACGCCAAGGACGTGCGCGGCTATGCCAGTCGCCGGTTCAAGCGCCTGATCGTGCCCTTCGCCATGCCGCTGCTGATCGGGCCGGGAGCCATCTCCACCATCATCATCCAGGCCGGCGAGGCGAACAAGATCGGCTACGAAGGCACGATCGCAGGCCTTGCGGCCATCGTCGCCGCCGGTGTCGCCACCTTCGCCTGTTTCGCCCTGACCGGCCCCATCAGCCGCCTGCTGGGCGATGTGGGCATGGCCATCATCGTGCGCGTCCTGGGCCTGATCCTGTGCGCCCTTGCGATCCAGTTCATCCTCGCCGGCCTGGGCGAGGCCATCCCGGGCATGTTCGCCGGGGCCGTGACCTCGCCCTATCCGGGCGGCGGTCACTGATCGGTCGGAGCGCCCAACGCCACTCATCCCGGCCTTCTCCGGGATGAGTGGCGCGATCTAGATCCGCTTCAGCCGCCTTGCATGGCCGGCAATGATGGCAAGGGCGACATCATTGGGCAGGATTTTCGGGATGATCGACAGCAGCCGGTTGCGCCAGCCGGGCACGACCCGGGGCCTGTTCGCCTCGACCCCGTCATAGGCCGCGCGGGCCACGGCCTCTGCCGTCATCCACATCCAGGCGGGATAGGCGGAGCTCACTTCGGCGCGTGAGCCATTGGCGTCGTGGAACTCGGTGAAGGTGTAACCGGGGCACAGGGCCGTGACATGGACGCCTGTCCCCTGCGTTTCCAGATAGAGCCCCTGGGAGGCCTTGATCAAAAAGCTCTTGATCGGCCCGTAGAGGGTGTCGCCCCCCGTGGCGGGCATCAGGCCGGCGATCGAGGCCACATTGATGATCCGCCCGAACCCGCGCTCGACCATGCCCGGCACCAGCAGACGGCTCAGCTCGACGGGGGCGGTCAGCATCACCCGGATCATGTCTGCATGCTGCGCCGGCCCAGTCGCCAGAAACCCGGTCGTCAGACTGTATCCCGCATTGTTGACCAGACCATCGACGATCAGCCCCCGCGCGGCGATCTGGTCCACCAGCCCCTGTGCTGCAAGGGGCTCGGCGAGGTCGGCTGTAAGGACGGTGACGGTCGCGCCCCGGGCGCGAAGCTCTGTCGCCAGGGCATCGAGCGGGGCTTGCCGGCGGGCGGTCAGGATCAGGTCCCACGCTCTCGCCGCATGGACGCGGGCCATCGCTGC
Source organism: Alphaproteobacteria bacterium (assembly GCA_003241825.1). Lineage (GTDB taxonomy): Bacteria > Pseudomonadota > Alphaproteobacteria > Caulobacterales > Caulobacteraceae > Brevundimonas. Next base: position 3,253 of record QBLX01000129.1, on the reverse strand, counting down.
GCCGATCCCGGCAGAGGCCCCCGTGATCAGGACCGTCCGCCGGCTCAAGCGGCCACGGCGCTCGCGCGACGGATGACTTCTGTGCACATCGGGTGCGGCTCGAGCCCGGCCAGCGAATCCGGCTGACCGGCCAGCAGGTCGGCAATGGTGATCTTTGCCAGGGCGGCGGATGCCGCATTGTCCGCCGCCGTCAGGGCCTTGGCGACCTGGCGCGGGATATGCTGGCCGATCGGACAGCCCTTGGCTCCGGCGGGTGGCGAGCCCAGGTGGGCACAGCCATTGACGGCGCGCAGCACGGCGTCCAGCCGGATGTCCTCTGGCTTGCCCAGAAGCCAGGCCCCGCCCGATGCGCCCGGACGGGTCGCGATCAGGCCCGCCTTGGCCAGCAGGGCTGTGACGCGGCGGATGACCACGGGGTTTGTCGGCACAGATGCCGCCAGGATCGCGCTGGGCACGGCCTGGCCAGCCGCGAATGCGCCCTTGTGCGCCAGATAGGCGAGGGCGTGTGCGGCGACGGGAAAGCGTTGGCTATCTGACATTTCGGGTTCGGTTCCAGCCTTCAAGGTAGGCGCTCCCGCCACGATTCACAAATGGCGGATGCAAGGCGAACAGGGGCCCTCGGAACGGGCATTGAATTCGTTTCGGGTGTGCGCGATTGAACCCGACGCGGAATGAGCCTATGGCCACGCCGCTTTGATGGGACCGCCGATGCGGAGCCCGGAGGATACATATGGCAGGGGATACCCCCCAGGACGACAGCGCTCCCCTCGCCTCGTCCACAAATGCCCCGACTCCCGGCACCGTCGTACCTGCGGCGAAGAAGGCCGGATTCTGGGGCCTGACGATTGGTGCGATCGGCGTTGTCTTTGGCGATATCGGGACAAGCCCGCTGTACGCCCTTCGCGAGGCGATTGATCATGCCCGCGAAGGCGTTGGCGGTGACCTGGCCGTGATCGGCGTCGTGTCGCTGGCCTTCTGGGCGCTGATGATCGTCGTGACGTTCAAATACGTCTTCTTTCTGATGCGGGCGGACAACAAGGGCGAGGGTGGCACACTTGCTCTGATGGCACTGGCCCAGAATGCCCTCGGCCGACGCAGCGCCTGGATCTTCATCCTCGGGATCTGCGGCGCCGCGCTCTTCTATGGCGATGGTATCATCACCCCGGCGATTTCCGTCCTGTCGGCGGTCGAGGGCGTCAAGGAGGCGCCCGGCATCAACGGCGCGCTGGATGCGTTCATCGTGCCGATCTGCGCCGGCATCCTGATCGCCCTGTTCCTTGTCCAGTCCAAGGGTACGGCAGGCCTTGCCAAATTCTTCGGCCCGATAACGGCCGTCTGGTTCCTCTGCCTGGGTGGACTGGGCGTCTATCATATCTTCGACGACATCAGCGTGCTACGGGCGCTGTCGCCCCACTATGGCATCCTGCTGCTGATCAACGATGGCTTCCTCGGGTTCATCATCCTGGGGAGCGTGTTCCTCGCCGTGACCGGCGCGGAGGCCCTCTATGCCGACATGGGGCATTTCGGGAAGGCTCCGATCCGTATGGGCTGGCTGACGTTCGTGTTGCCCTGTCTGACCCTGAACTATCTGGGCCAGGGCGCCCTGATCCTGTCGGACCCCTCCACCTCGGCCAATCCGTTCTGGGAGATGGTCCCGGAGATCGCCTACTGGCCGATGCTCGGCCTGGCCACAGCCGCCACCGTCATCGCTTCGCAGGCTGTGATCACCGGGGCATTCTCGGTCACACAGCAGGCTGTCCAGCTCGGGCTCCTGCCGCGCATCGATATCAAATTCACGTCCGAAACGCAGGCGGGCCAGATCTTCGTCCCGGCTGTCAATTCCCTGCTGCTCATCGGCGTGCTGGTGCTTCTGGTCGTCTTCCAGAGCTCGTCCAACCTCACGGCAGCCTATGGTGTGGCGGTGACTGGCACCATGCTGGTGAATACGATGATGGCGTACTTCGTCATCACCAAGAAATGGAAATGGCCACTCTGGGCGGCGCTCGCGACGCTGATCCCCTTCGGCTTCATCGATATGGTGTTCCTGACCTCCAACCTGCTCAAGATCCCTGACGGGGCTTGGATGCCGCTCGTGCTCGGTGCCGGCCTGGTGCTCATCATGTGGACCTGGACGCGAGGCTCGCAGATCCTGACGACCAAGGCCAAGAAGGACAGCCTGCCGCTGACCGACCTGATCGAGATGCTGCGCGCGCGCCCGCCCCATCGGGCACCCGGCACGGCCGTCTTCCTGACCAGCGACCCTGACGTCGCGCCCGTCGCCCTGATGCATAATCTCAAGCACAACAAGGTGCTGCACGAGAAGAACATCATCCTGACGGTGCGCACGACCGACCGTCCCCGGGTGCCTGACAGCGAGCGAATTCTGATGGAAGTCATCAATGACGACTTCAAGAAGATCACCCTCCATTATGGCTTCATGGAAAGCCCCGTGATCCCGCGGGCCCTGGGCCTGTGTCGCAAACAGGGGCTGAAGTTCGACATCATGTCGACCAGCTTCTTCCTCGGCCGCCGCTCGGTCGTGCCATCGGCGACAAGAGGTATGCCCCTCTGGCAGGACAAGCTTTATATCTTCCTGATGAGAAACGCCGCCAACCCGACCGACTTCTTCCATATCCCCCCCGGCCGCGTGGTCGAGCTCGGCACCCAGGTGTCGGTTTGAAGCCCGGAGCCCGGGCGGGCGGCCCCGCTGGCGGAGGCGGGGGCAAGAGCTCGGACGCCCGCGGTCGCCGCATGGCCGACAAGGCGCGCGGTCCTCGCCGTGAGCCCAAGCCGATGGAAGAGCGTGTCCACGACGAGACAGCCGACATCGGCGTCGAGGCCCGGGTCGCCGCCGGCGTCCTGCTGAACGCTGCCCTGATCCGGCGCGGCGGCCTGGACGAGGCCCTGGCCCTGCCCGCCGTCACCGCCCTGCCCGGTCCCGACCGCGCCTTTGCCCGGGCCGTGGCCATGGCCGCCCTGCGTCGTCTGGGCGAGATCGACCAGATCCTGGATCGTCGCCTGCAGAAACGCCCGCCCGAGGCCATCCGGACCATCATGCGGGTCTCGCTGGCCCAGACCCTGGTCCTCGGCACCCCGGCCTTCGCCGCGGTCTCGACGGCGGTCAAACTGGCCGAGCGCGAGGTCAAGACCCGGCCCTACAAGGCCCTGGTCAATGCCGTGCTGCGCGGGATCGAGCGCGAGGGCCCCGGCCCCACCGATGCTGTCGGCAACCTGCCCGACTGGATCTCTGCAC
>QBLX01000128.1:5335-5669 GCA_003241825.1 Alphaproteobacteria bacterium | reverse complement strand
AGCGGGGGCAGGCCATAAAATGAAACTGGCCATCCTTTCGATCGGCAGGCCTGGACGAGGGCCGGAGGCGACGCTGGCGGCGGACTATGCCGTGCGGGCGTCGGCCTCCGGGCGAGCGCTGGGGCTTGGGCCCCTTGAGCTGATCGATCTCGATCCGCGCAAGCCCGGCAAGGCCCCCGAGGCCGAACTCCTGCTTGGGGCCGCCGAGGGCGCGCATCTGATCGCCTGTGACGAACGGGGCCGGACCTATGGCTCGCGGGCCTTCGCCGATCATATCGCCCTGCTGCGTGACCGGGGGGAGCGGCGGCTGGTCTTTGCGATCGGCGGGGGCCGC
>QBLX01000128.1:2757-5325 GCA_003241825.1 Alphaproteobacteria bacterium | reverse complement strand
GGATGCCAGCGTGCTTGCGGCCGCATCCTCCACCCTGGCGTTCGGGCCCCAGACCTGGCCCCACGCCCTTGCCCGCGCCATGCTGGCCGAGCAGCTGTATCGGGCGGTGACGATCCTGTCGGGTTCGCCCTATCATCGCGACTGATGGCGCGCCTGATTCCCCTGACCCTGCTGGCGATCCTCGCCGCTTCACCCGCTGTGGGCCAGCGACCGCAGGACAGCGAACTGCGCAGCCTGCAGGCCGAGTATCGCGATGAACAGGTCCGTGCCCGGCGTCTGCGGGCGGATGCTGCCGATGCCACAGCCGAGATCGTCGCCCTCGATCGCCAGCTGGCTGCCCTGACCCGGGCCCAGAGCGTCGATGATGTCCAGCTGGAGGCCCAGCGGGCGCGACTGGCCGAGCTCGGTCGCCGTGAAGCCACGCTCGTCGGGTCCCTGTCCAAGGAACGGGGGGCGCAGGGTCGTCTTCTGTCGGCGCTGCAGATGATGAGCCGCGATCCCCCGCCGCCGCTTCTGATCCCGGCGGAACGTGCCGTGGACACAGTCCGTGCCTCGATCCTGATGAAGGCCATGGCCCCGTCGCTCGAGGCCCGGGCCCGGACCCTCGTCGACCAGCAGACCGAGGTTTCGCGCGTGCGCCGACTGGCCGTCATGTCGTCCGAACGGCTGTTCACGACCGAAAGTGCCCAGGGCGACCGGCGTGCCGAGATCGAGGGCCTGACGGCGCGCAAGACCGCCCTGACCGCTGTCCTGAGGGCCGACGCTGCAAGGGCCGACCGGGCCGCCGAGGCGCTGGAAGCCCGGATCCGCGCTCTGGGTGGGGCGACGCCGCGCCTGAACGAGGCCGAGGCCAGTGCTGTGGCCACCCGCTTGCCCGGGGGCCGCACCCGGCTGTCCTCGCCAGTTCGAAGTGCGCCCGCTGCCCGGTTCGGCAAGGGTCTGGGCGGGTGGCGCTGGGCAGCGGGTGCCGGTCCGGTCACGGCCCCGGCCGCGGCTCGTGTCGACTATGCCGGCCCGCTGAGCGGCTGGGGGCAGGTGGTCATTCTGGATCTCGGGCCGGGATGGCGTGCCGTGATCGCGGGGCTCGACGAGGTCGAGGTCGAGGTCGGGGCCCGGGTCGCCGACGGCCAGTCGCTGGGGCGCTCGGGCGAGGACGGGGAGGTCTATTTCGAGCTGCGACGCGAGGAACGACCCGTCGATCCCGGGCCATGGCTGCAGTGAGGCACGGGAGCATCGGACTGCACCCCCTTCCAAACCGCCCATCACCCTGATTTTATCGCGGCAACGCGCCACGGCCACGTTTTCGTCGTGACTTCAACGCCCGGACCCTACAGACCGGTGATCCCGAGCCTTCGGGAGCCGCCTCGAAAGACAGCTGATGAAGAAAAGCCTGATCGTCGGAACTGCCATCCTCGCCTTTGGCCTGGGTGGGATGACCGTCGCGGCCCAGACGCCGCGCAACGAGACGTTCCGGATGCTGGAGCTTTTCGGTGACGTGCTCTCGATCGTTGAGCAGAACTATGTGGTGCCGGTCGACAACAAGAAGCTGATCGAGGCCGCACTGGCCGGCATGATGAATGCCCTGGACCCGCATTCCAACTATCTGCCGCCGGCCGGGTTCGACGACCTGCAGGAGCGGACTTCGGGAGCCTATTCCGGCGTCGGCCTCACGATCTCGACCGAGGGCGGGCTGGTGAAGGTCATTTCGCCGATGGACAACTCTCCGGCGGGGCGCGCAGGCGTGCAGGCGGGTGACGCCATTTCCGCCATCGACGGCCAGAGTGCTGCAGGCCTGACGGTGTCACAGGTCTCGGACAAGCTGCGCGGCGCGATCGGAACCTCGGTGACCGTGACCTTCCTCCGCGATGGCGAGGAGCCGCGCGAGGTGGTCCTGACCCGCGAAGTCATCAAGATCGAATCCGCTACCGGCCGCATCGAGGGTGATTTCGGTTATCTGCGCATCTCGACCTTCAACGAGAATACAGGCCGCGAACTGGCCGTCGCCATCGCCAAGATCCGGACCGACAAGCCCGACGTGAAGGGCTTCGTGCTCGACCTGCGCAACAATGGCGGGGGCTTGCTGACGGCGGCGATCGAAGTCTCCGACGCCTTCATGGAGCGTGGCGAGATCGTCAGCCAGCGAGGCCGGACCGCCGAACAGATCGAGCGCTATGCTGCCCGGCCGGGTGACCTCACCGGCGGTCTGCCGCTCGTCGTGCTGATCAACTACGGCTCGGCCTCGGCATCCGAGATCGTCGCCGGCGCGCTCAAGGACCAGGAACGGGCCACGATCGTCGGCCTGACCAGCTTCGGCAAGGGCTCGGTCCAGACCGTCATCCCGATGAATCAGGGCCGCGACGGTGCCCTGTCGATCACGACGGCCCGCTACTACACGCCATCGGGTCGTTCGATCCAGAAGATCGGTATTGAGCCGGACCTCGAGGTCGCCCGTTCGACCGCCGAGGCGCGGATCGTGTCGCGGTCCAGCTTCATCTATTCCGAAGCGGCCTATTCCACCGCCCTCGACTCCTCGATCGGCGAGGAACGCAAGAAGGCCCACGTCCCGAT
>QBLX01000128.1:0-2747 GCA_003241825.1 Alphaproteobacteria bacterium | reverse complement strand
ACGGACTACCAGCTGCAGCGTGCGCTGGATGTGCTGCGGGCCGGCGGCGACCTGACGAAGCTGGCGACGGCGCCTGCGGGGATCGTGGTCAGTTCTCCCGGAACCGAAGGCCCATTCCTGCCTGACGAGGACGAGACGCCGACGCCGCCTGTGGTCACACCGACCCCGGATCCGGACGCGCCGCCCGTACGGGCTCCCGAGATCACCCCCGGCAACCGTCCGACACCCGACCGCCGCTAAACCTTTCGCTCATCCCGGCGCAAGCCGGGACGAGCGGGGTGGGGAGGGGCCCGCCAGGATGAGCGGATCAGGTCAGAACGGCAGGATGTTCCGCTGGCGGCTGTAGGCCATGGTGCCGACATTGGCGCCCAGGCGCAGGCCCACGCCAGTGCGGACCGGGGCCAGAACGATGCCGTCGGCACGCTGGTAGTTCACGCCCAGGCCGGCGATCAGATAGGCTGTGCCCTCGATCCCCGGATAGCGGCGGTAGATCGCGTCGGGTGAATACAGGCCATAGACCAGGGTGAAGACCCGGCTGGCATTGCCGCCGACATCCCAGCCGATCGATATGCCCTGCCAGAAGACTTCCTGGGGGGCTGCGCCGGTCTTCATGTGCAGGACGCCACGCCCGTAGCGCAGACCGACGGCCGCAGCGCCGGAGCCCTCCTCGCCCGCGATATAGGCCGTGGGCCGGTCGCCCTGGTCGGCGAAGATGCGCTCGATCGCACCGCCCATGGCCTCGGCAGCGATGCCCAGTTCGCGTGAGCCCGCGGCAACGAGCTCGTCCGCCGTATAGGCCTGGGCCCTGCTGTCGGAAGCGATGGGGTAGTTGGGGTCGCCGGCAGGGCGTGGCGCGGTGGCACAGGCCCCGAGGGCCGAGGTCGCGGCGGCGGCGAAACCGGTCTGGATCAGGTGGCGGCGGTGCATGGGAGGCCTCGTCTCGAATGGGGGGCACCCGTCGGCGCGGGCTTGGCCGCAGGGTGTCCGGCGTTTGAGTCAGCCTTGCGGCGTCAAGGTTAACGGAACCTTGCCGGAGGGTCGATCAGCGTCCGTCCCGGGCCTGCGAGACGCAGGTCGACAGGTCAGGCCCTGGCGGTTTTGGCGGAGAGCCAGTCCATGAGTGCCAGAAGCACGCCCGAGACCACGAAGGTGAGGTGGATAACGACCAGCCAGTAGAGCTGAGGCTCGTTGAAGGGGGTTTCAGCGTCGACCTCGCCGATCTCCATGAACCGCTTGAGCAGATGGATGCCGGAGATCGCCACGATGGAGGCGATCAGCTTCATCTTGAGGCCGGAGAAGTCGACACTGCCCATCCAGGGCGGGCGATCCGTGGTGTCGGCGATATCCAGCTTGGACACGAAATTCTCGTAGCCCGAAAACAGCACGATCAGCAGCAGGTTTCCGGCCAGCGACAGATCGATCAGGGTCAGGACCACAAGGATGACGTCCTCGGCGCTCATCTCCAGGATCCTGGGCGCGTAATAGAACAGCTCCTTGCCGAACACGACGACAAGCATGGCGAGGGCAACGACGAGGCCCAGATACATCGGGGCCATGAGCCAGCGTGAGGCGAACAGCCCGCGCTCAAACTTGGTCTCGATCAGCGGTTTCAGCCCCATGCTCAGCTCCTGAGCGCCCCGCCGGCCTTGGCGGCGGCGGCGACGACCCTGGCCGACAGTGCCTCGATTTCCGTATCGGTCAAGGTGGCGTCGCGTGGCTGGATGACGATCTCGAGCGCGACGGACTTTGATCCCTCGGCCACGCCGGTCCCGCGGTAGACATCGAACACCCGGACGTCGGTAATCAGGGCCTTGTCCGCCCCGGCAATGGCCCGGACCAGATCGCCTGCGGCCACGGCCTCGGCGACCACGAAGGCGAAGTCGCGGGTCAGGGGCATGAGGTTGGGCAGGCTGGCAGGGCCGCGCGTCTTGGTCTTCTGGCCACGCGGCTCGGGCACGGCGTCCAGCACGATCTCGAACGCCAGCATCGGCCCGTCGGCGTCCAGTGCCTTGAGCACGCGCGGATGCAGGGCACCGAACTCGGCGATGATGGTCTTCGGTCCCAGCTGCAGGCGCGCGGACCGGCCGGGGTGCCACCAGTCGCGGTTGGAGCCCTGAACCAGCTGCAGGGACCCTACCGGGGCCCCGAGGGTCTCCAGCAGGCCCATCAGGTCGCCCTTGAGGCCCGACAGGGCATCCTCGGGCGTACCGGACCAGTGGCGCGGCGCGCGCGGCGCGATCAGGCCGCCGATGACCGTGCGCTGGCCGTCCGGCTGGTCGGTCAGATAGATCGGCCCGATCTCGAACAGGGCGGCATCGGCATGGCCGCGCGCGGCATTGCGGGCGGCAGCCTGGATCAGATTGGGCAGGACCGAAGGCCGCATGCAGTCGAGGTCGGAAGCGATCGGGTTCTCCAGCACCAGCCGGTCGTCGCCACCGCCGAACAGGGCGGCGATCCCCTGACGGGTGAAGGACCAGGTGACGGCCTCGGCATAGCCCATGGCCGCCAGGGCGCGGCGGGCGATGCGGACGCGGGCCTGACGCGGGTTCAGGACGCCGCGAGAGATGGCCTTCTGGTCGGGCAGGGGCGTGGCGGGCAGGGCATCGAAGCCCTCGATACGCGCGACCTCCTCGACCAGATCGGCGGGGCCTCCGACGTCGCGGCGCCAGGACGGCGGGGTGACCGTCCAGGGGGTTCCGGCCTGAACCAGGAAGCCCAGCTGGCCGAGAATGGTCCCGATCCGGTCG
>QBLX01000127.1 GCA_003241825.1 Alphaproteobacteria bacterium | reverse complement strand
GCCGCATCGTCTCATGGCAGATGTCGATGCCGCGCTTGGCGAGCAGGTCCTCAACATTACGCAGGACAGGGGTACTTCACGTAAATCATGACCACCGTCTGGATCACCTCCGGCGAACTGTCGAAGTAGCGGAACTGATTGGTACTCTCGGCCATATGGCCACGCTAGTGTCCAGCCTCACGGGCGGCAATCGGTTTGGGCTGACAGAGCCGTAACGGCTATTGTTCGCTCCAGTAGAGGCGCATGGGGTTGTCGATCAGTAGCTTGCGCTGAAGTTCTGGCGTGGGAGCTATGCGCGGGATGATGTCGACCAGGGCTCCGTCGTCCGGAATGCGCTGTTCCATGTTCGGATGTGGCCAGTCGGTGCCCCACAGGCAGCGGTCCGGATAATCCTCGACCAGGGGCCGCACAGCCTGAACGAAGTCATCCCAGCCCGGCCTGTCGGACAGGCGGTCAGGGCAGGTTGCCTTGAAGTGGATGTCGGGTCGGCTGTCGAGCAGGGCGCGAAAGGCGCGCATGTCAGGACCATCCGGCCCCTGGGTCACATCGGGCCGACCCATGTGATCGATGACGACTGGGACGGGCAGGGCAGCGATGAAGGGTCTGAGCTCTTCGAGGATGTCTGCCTCGAAATAGATAACGACGTGCCAGCCCTTCGGGAGGCGGCCCGCCACATTGAGGAAGAGATCCTTCGGGGCATGGTCGACCAGGCGCTTCAGGAAGTTGAACCGAATCCCCCGAATGCCGCCGGCGTGCAGCACGTCAAGCTCGGCTGCTGAAATAGCGGGATCGACGACGGCGACGCCGCGGGCCGTGCCTTTGGCCACTGCAATGGCATTGAGCGTCGCTCTGTTGTCCGTGCCGTGGCAGCTGGCCTGGACGATGACGCTGCGGCTGAGACCCAGTCGGTCATGAAGTGCAAACAGGGCGTCCGGCCCCGCGTCCTGGGGAATGTATTTGGCCTTGGGGCTGAAGGGAAACCGGTCGGAGGGACCAAACACATGACAATGCGCATCCACCGCACCGTCGGGCGGACTAAAGCCCGGGACCGAAGGCTCGAGTGTCCAGCTGCGGACGCGGTTCTGCGAGTCTGTGCTCAAGTGAAGACCTTTCCGTCCATCAGCTTGCGGGCCGTGCGCAACAGGGCGGCCGTGGTGACATTGCCGGCATCGTCGGTCTCCAGCACGCAGGTCATCTCGCCGGTTGGATGTTCGACCGAAATCGTCTTGCTGCGCCCTTTCGAGATATCCGCCACCTCGGAGGCGGGTGACCCTTCGAGAAGACAGGCCGTCGCGACGCTGACTGCGCCAAGCACGCCCACGGTCGCGTGCGCACGTTTCGGAATGAAGCTCCGCACCGTGACTGCACCGCCCGCCCGGGGCGGTGCGACCAGCATCATCTTGGGCACGGAGCTGTCGGCAACATCGCCCAGCATCATCATCGGCCCGGCCTTCAGCCGGATAGCTTCAATCCGAGCCTTGAGGCCGAGATCGGCATCGAGGGCGTCGCGATCCTCGTATCCGGTCGCGCCCACCGCATCGGCCCGGAGGACGACACATGGCATTCCATTGTCGATCAGGGTGCAAGCAATACCTTCGATGTTGTCGATGGTCCGCCCGGTGGGCAGGAGGGCTCCGCACGAAGACCCGGCCGTGTCCCTGAACTCCAGCGGTACAGCCGCAGCCGTCCCGGGGACTCCGCCGATTCTGGCGTCGCCCTCATAGCTCACGACCCCGTCGGGCGTGGCGACAGTGGCAACCGCTGTCTGGCCCGTATTGACCATGAAGATGGAGACGGGCGTCCGGTCCGCCCGCGCCGCCACGAGGCCCCGTTCGATCGCGAATGGACCGACGCCTGCCAGCATATTCCCGCAGTTCTGGGCATCGCTGACGATCGCCTCGTCGACAAAGACCTGGAGGAACAGATAGTCGACGTCGATCCCGTCCCTTTGTGAAGCGCTGACCACGGCGACCTTGGATGTCAGGGGGTCTGCTCCGCCCATGCCGTCGATCTGGCGGGGGTCGGGCGAGCCCATCACCCGCAACAGGAAGCGATCGCGCGCGGCCGGGCCCCCAGGCAGATCATTGGCCAGAAAAAAGGATCCTTTGGAGGTGCCGCCGCGCATCCACATACAGCGGACGCCTTCACTCATAGTGCAGGCCCATGGCTTCCAGTTTTCCGCGCATGTCGTAGATATCGAGCCCCAGCTCGCCAGCCGCAAGACGCTCGCGCTTGGAGGTTTCGTTGGCCTCGCGGGCCACACCCTTCTGCAGCACGTCAGCGGCATCTGCTCGCCGAACAACACAGACACCGTCGTCATCAGCTACGATCACGTCGCCGGCCTCGATCGCAGCGCCCGCGCACACGATCGGCAAGTTCACGTCGCCCAGCGTCGCCTTGATCGTCCCTTGCGAGAAAACCGCCCGCGACCAGACCGGAAAGCCGATCTCCGTCAGGTCGCGTAAATCACGGACGCCAGCATCGATGACCAGTCCCCGACAGCCACGCGCCATGGCAGACGTTGCCAGAAGATCGCCGAAATAGCCGTCTTCGCAGGGCGAGGTCGGTGCCAGGACAAGGATGTCGCCCGGCGACAACTGTTCAATCGCGACATGCAGCATCCAATTATCACCCGGAGGCGAGGAAATCGTCACCGCCGATCCTGCGATCCGGGCCCCAGGGTAGATGGGCCGCAGGCGTGAACCGAGGAGGCCGATCCGTCCCTGAGCCTCATGCACAGTCGCGGTGCCAAGACGGGCCAGGCCGTCAATCACGTCACTATCTGCACGCTGAATGTTGCGAACCACTCGACCGGCCATCGGCAACTCCTGAAATTCTTGCCTCTGTTGGCTTAACCCTGGAAAAGCTTCAAATCGGCTTTGCCTGAAGACGATAAGTTTTTACGATAGATCATCATGAGCGTGTCTCCCTTCGATTTGAATCTCAGGCATCTGCGCGCCCTGTCTGTCATCATTGCACGCGGCAACATGAGTCGTGCAGCAGAGGCCGTAGGGCTCTCCCAGCCTGCATTGACGCAGGGTCTCGCAAAGCTTGAGCGCACCTTGGGCGCGAGGCTGCTGGTTCGTAATCCGGACGGGGTACGGGCAACCGATGCGGGGCAAACCCTGGCGGAGCGGACGGATCGCGCCTTTTCGAATCTTGCCGAGGCTGCGCGACAGGCAGGGCGAAGCGGCTTTGCGCGCCCGGAAAGCATCATGACGGCGACCCAGTTACGTGCCTTTCTAGCCCTGACGGATGCGGGCAGCTTTGTAGCGGCAGCTCGGGCCACGGGTTTGTCGCAACCCAGCCTTCACGCAGCTGTGCGCGATCTGGAGAAAATCTGCGCGGTGCCGATACTGGAAAGGCAGGGCAGGGGCGTCATCCTGACGAAGGCGGGACTTCGGCTGGCTCGCGGGGCTCGCCTCGCCCGATCAGAGATTGCAGCAGGACTGGTGGAGATCTTGCCGGGTTCGGGGGGGGATGCCAACCGGATCACGATCGGGGCCATGCCTCTATCGCGTGCGGTCCTTCTGCCAAGCGCTGTTTCCGCAATGGTTGCTGCCGAGCCCGGCTTCGTCGTTGATATCGTTGACGGGGCATGGCGCGAACTTGTCGATCCGCTCAGGGAGGGCATCCTCGACGTCATGGTCGGTGCCCTGCGTGAAGAGACGCATCCTGATCTGGTTCAAAAGCCCCTGCTTGAGGACCGCGTGATGGTCGTGGGTCGCGCTGGTCATCCACTGTCATCTGCAATCTCCTTCGATGCAGTGGCGCTTGGCTCCTATCCCTGGGTGATTGGACGGCCTGGCTCTCCATTGCGACTTTTGTGGCAGGCCATGTTTGCGGACGGCCCAATGCCGGCATCACCCGTCGAGTGCGGATCGGTCACTGCGATCCGAGGTATACTGCGAGGAAGCGATCTCTTGACCCTTCTCTCTTACGATCAGGTGCGGTTGGAGATCGAAGCAGGCGTGCTGGCGCCCATTGGTCGTCCGCTGGCTGAAACGCGACGCACGATTGGCATAACGACGCGTGCAGACTGGTGGCCGACGCCATCCCAATCCAGATTTCTGGCCCTGATTGACGATGCAGCTAGAACGTCAATTCGGGAAATTGAATAGGCTCTGGTCGATAATGATTTGCCGGAGGCGAAGCCCAACGCGATAGCTTGCTCGCCATGCATTCCCCCGTTTCTGTCATCGGTTTCGGCGAAGCCGCATCAGCCGTAGTCGAAGGCTGGCCACAGGCTGGCCATCGGGTTCGCGCCTATGATCGCAAAACCGATCACCTGGCCACACGTAAGGCCAAGCTGGCTGACTTTGCGCGACTGAACGTGGATGGCTTTAACACCATGGCCGGGGCGGTTACCGGAGCGGACGGGATCCTGTGTTTCGTGACGGCAGATCAGGCGACAGTTGCCGCTCGCGAAGGCGCGATGAGCCTTTCCCCGAACGCGTTGTGGTTCGACATGAACAGCGTGGCTCCGGAGACCAAACGCCTCGCCGCGCATTTTATCGAGGCCGTCGGTGGTCGTTATGTCGATGTAGCGGTGTTGTCTCCGGTGCTCCCGAAGAGGCGTGCTGCCCCGTTGCTTGTCGGCGGGCCACATGCGGAACAGGCCGCGCAGCATCTGAAGGCGCTCGGCTTTTCGGATGTGACGGAGATCGACGGACCGGTCGGCGCCGCTGCAGCGGTGAAGATGATCCGGTCAGTGATGGTCAAGGGGATCGAAGCCCTGTCAGCGGAATGCGCCATGGCTGCGCACAAGGCCAACGTGGTCGAGGCCGTCATCGCATCCCTGGATGCGAGCTGGCCAGGCGCGGACTGGGGTGCGCGGCTCGACTACAACCTCGACCGCATGATGATTCACGGCCTGCGCCGTGCCGCAGAAATGCAGGAATCGGTCGCGACGCTTGAGGCATTGGGTGTACGTGCCGGGATGACCAGGGCCACGGTCGAGCTGCAACAGGCGATCGGATCCCTGGCCATCGAGGCAACGCCCGAGGGACTGCTCGCCAAGCTGGATGCCTTGACTGAACAAGCCGACAGGGTCGCCGCATGAGTCTCGTTATCGACTGCCACGGCCATTACACGACCGCACCCCCCCAGCATGACGCGTGGCGGGACGCCCAGAAGGCGGCGTTCAAGGCGGGCCAGGCCCCTCCGCCCTACCCGGAGATTTCCGACGACGAGATCCGTGAGACGATCGAGCTGAACCAGCTGCGTCTGCTCAAGGAACGCGGCGCTGATCTGACGATCTTCAGTCCCCGGGCGTCCACTATGGCGCACCATGTCGGCGACGAGGCTGTCTCGGATGCCTGGGCAAGAGTGTCCAACGACCTGGTTGCGCGGGTCTGCGATCTCTATCCGGAAACCTTCGTCGGGGTCTGCATGCTCCCGCAGAGCCCGGAAGCCGATCTCGTCGGGTCGATTGCAGAACTGCGTCGCTGTGTGAATGAACTCGGCTTCGTGGGCTGCAACCTCAACCCTGACCCGGGTGGCGGCCATTTCAACGCCCCGCCCCTGACTGACCGGTTCTGGTCGAACTGGACGTTCCCGCCATGATTCATGTCTCGGGTTCATGCAATCCGGGCCTGCATGCCACCGGGGCCTACTATATCGCTGCCGATACGATCGCCTTCATGCAGCTGATCCAGGGTGATCTTTTCAGGGACTTTCCGACCCTCAGGCTGATCATCCCGCATGGGGGCGGGGCAGTTCCATACCACTGGGGGCGCTATCGGGG
>QBLX01000126.1:3432-5866 GCA_003241825.1 Alphaproteobacteria bacterium | reverse complement strand
GTTCGGCGCTGAACAGACCGATGTCGAACGTCTCGTTCAGCGGGCTTTCGGTCTCCTCGCCCTTGCCATCGGCATAGAGTTTGCGCGCCTCGACGGTGATCTCGACGTCCCATTTGCCATTGGGCAGGCGTCGCGCCGAGGTGTCGGTCACCTTCACATCATACAGGGTGATCCGCTGCATCAGGTCGGTGATCAGCGCCTGCTTGTCCGCAGGTGCATTCGCCCGCAGCGCCGCCACCAGATCCAGCGAGCGCGGATAGGGCGCACCCTTGAAGGCATGGGCCGCGATCAGGGAACGCAGGGCGGTATTCACCGCCGCCTCGCCCAGCTGGTCACGCAACAGGTACATGACCGATCCACCCTTCTGGTAGTGGATATAGCCCTGGTTCTCGACGCGATAGAGCGGCAGTTCCTCGAGCCGTTCGGTCCCGCGCGCGGTCAGATAGCGATCCAGCTCGTATTTCAGGAACCGGCGGATGTTGTCCGGGCCATAGGTCTTTTCCATCACCATCAGGGCCGAATACTGGGCCAGGGTTTCCGACAGGACGGTCGAGCCCTGCATGTCGGCCCCGACCACCTGATGCGCCCACCACTGGTGCCCGAGTTCGTGGGCCGTGATGTAGGTGACGTAGTCGATCTTCTCCGGATCCCGGAAGTCGGCGATGAAGCCGAGGTTCTCGGAATAGGGCATGGTGTTCGCAAAGGCCTGGGCGAACTGGCCGTACGGGAACTCGATGATCCGGGCCTGGCGGAACTGGTAGGGGCCGAACGCGGGCTGGAAATAGTCCAGTCCGGCCTTCATCGCCGCGATCATGCGCGGCACGTTCCGCTCGTGGCCCGGCTGGAAATAGACGGCCAGATCGATGCCCTTGTAGGTCTCCTGCTCGACCTCATAGGCCGCCGACTGCACCGAGAAGAAATGCAGGATCGGGGCCTCGGTGACAAAGCGGGCCGTGCGCCGGTCGCCCGTCGTGACGTCCGAAACCTTGTAGCCCGGAGCGATCGGGGTCTGGTCGGCGACCGTGGTGACCGTGATGTCCGCCGTGACCCAGTCGGCCCCGATGTAGTTGCTGCCCTGGGCCGTGGTGTCCTCGAGCCTGGCCATCCGCAGCTCGGCGGGCAGGCCGAATTTGCGGCGCTTGGTCCGGTCACTCAGCAGACGGTCGCGGCTCATCCCGATCTGGGGGGCGAAGCTGGAGTTGTTCACGAAGGTGCCGTTGTCGACCAGATTGGTCGTGGCACCACTGTTGGGGAAGCCCCTCTGGGTCAGCTCGGTCTCGAACGTCACCGTGCGTCGCTCGCCGGGAGCCATGGGGGTGTCGAAACGATAGATGCGGTAGTCGAACCGCTCCCATTCCTGTGAAACCTTCGCCCCCTGGACGTCCAGCCGGGTCATCTGCAGGTCGCTGTCGAGCCAGCGCAGGTGCATCTCGCCCAGCGGTGCGCCAGTCCGGTTCTCGATCAGATAGCTGCCTTTGGTGACAAGGCGCGGCGTGTGGGGATCCAGGTCGAGGTCCAGCCTGACGCTGACGATCGACGGCTGGGGCGTGGTCTCGAACCGGAGCAGGGCCTTCTCGTAGTCCGCCTGGCGCGTCTCGTTCCAGTCGCGGGTGCGGTAGTCATTCCAGACATTGGTGTTGACGAAGATGAACCCGCCCAGGCCGATGAAGGCCGCCAGCGCAACGCCAGCCAGCGCTCCCGCCGGCCCCATCAGGCGACGCGGCAACCGCTTCAGCCGGGGCAGGAAGCGCGTCTCCGTGCCTCGACGCCACAGGCCGTAGGTGATGACCATCAGGATGACGGCAAAGGCTGTCCAGTAGGCGGTCAGCCAGTTGGCAGCGACGCCGAAATCG
This sequence comes from Alphaproteobacteria bacterium, assembly GCA_003241825.1. GTDB lineage: Bacteria > Pseudomonadota > Alphaproteobacteria > Caulobacterales > Caulobacteraceae > Brevundimonas. The sequence goes on along the minus strand of QBLX01000126.1, from coordinate 4,013 downwards.
CCCCGGCCGTTCATGTCAGACAGGGGAACCGCAGGCGTCGCGCCATAGCGGTACAGGATGTGATCGAAGCCGAGATTGGCCAGCACCAGGGTGCTGATCAGATAGACGACCATGATCGCCCAGCCGACGAATTTGTTGGGTGACATCGCCTGGATGAAGATCGCGAGGATGGCCAGCAGGGCGTAGCTGATCGCCTCTGGCAGGACATACCAGAACAGGTATTTGTCCAGTTCCAGCCCCACTTCGCCCTTGTAGAGCTGGACCGCAATGCCGGACAGGGTGGCGATCAACAGGGTCGCGACCAGCACGAGGGTCAGGCCCAGCACCTTGGGCACCAGGAAGGTCCAGTCGGGGGTGGATGTCGCGTCGACGATCTCGTGGGTGCGACGCTCCTTGTCGCGCCAGACCAGTTCACCGGCATAATAGATGGCGACGATGATCGAGACGAGGCCGAAGGCTCCGCTCAGGAGCTGGATCACCGAGCGGGTCACCAGCAGCGTCGGCGCGCCGAAGATCTCGCCCGCGAACAGCAGCGCTGCAACGGCATTGAATGCCCCAAGGACCATCAGCACGGCAAAGGC
>QBLX01000126.1:0-3422 GCA_003241825.1 Alphaproteobacteria bacterium | reverse complement strand
GCGCCATTTCGAACCCGGTCCGCTTGCGCAGCTGGGTCCAGCCGGCGGCGAGGCCGTAGCTGGGCGCCGGCAGCGGCCCGGTCGACGCGGGTATGGCTGCGTCCTTCTCGGCCAGGGCACGCAGCTTCTCGGTCTTCTGCAGTTTGGCACCGCGCGTGGCCGGGCGGTAAAGCAGATAGGCAGCCGCCAGGACCACGATCCCGACCCCGGTCCAGATCAGGCGATTGTAAAGCAGCACCCCTTCCATCGGCGGCATCAGGGTGTTGCGCTCGGCAGGCGTCCAGTAGCGGGTCACCTCGCTGAAGGCCGACAGGCCGAACGGCTCCAGCCAGGCCAGGATCTCGCGGAACTCGGGCCGCTCCAGCGAAGAGGTCAGCGTCAGATAGACGATGAAAAACGCCACGACGCCCACATAGGTCGCCATCATCGAACGGGTGACCGTCGCGAGGGCAAAGAAGATCGCCGACGTCAGGAAGACGGCCGGCAGGCCCAGCACCGCATAGGCGAAGGCATAGTGATCGGGCCGGAACGCCCCGATGGTCTCGCGGTCGACCCAGGGCATGAGCGTTCCCAGCAGGGTCCCGATCGAGACACTGAAGAAGCACAGGGCCACAGCCCCGAACGCGCCGAGGAACCGGCCATAGAGGTAATCGAATTTGGTCAGCTGGCTGGCCTGGATCATGGGACCAAAGCCGGTGGTGGCGTCGCGCGCCACGACATTGGCCACGATGGCCGTCGTCGCCAGCATGAAGAACACGGCCATGAACAGATGGGTGATGGCCAGGGAGAAGGGCGAGTTCAGGTTGGTGTTGCCCCCGCCCCCGATCGAGATGTTCTCGCCCGCAGCAATCAGGCCAAAGCCCAGAAGGCCGAACAGGATGGCGATGACCCAGAAGGCGGGCTGACGCAGCTGGTAGCGGAATTCGAAGGCGGCGACCTTGGCGAACATGATGCTGTTCCCCGGATCAGGCGGCGACGCGGCGCGAGGCGCTGAGCGTCGAGAAATAGACATCTTCCAGCCCGCCGGAGACCGGCTCGAAGCCCTCGCCCGGGCGGCGGTCCGACAGGACATGGATCACGGTCCGGCCAGCGAACAGGCGGGTCGAGATGACCTCGAAGCGGCTGCGATGATCCTCCAGCGCCTCCTTCTCGATGGCCTTGCGCCAGACCCGGCCCTCCATCCGCTGCATCAGGTCAGCGGGCGCGCCCTCGAGCTGGATCTTGCCACCGGCCAGCACCGCCATGCGCGGGCACAGGTCGGCCACGTCCTCGACGATATGGGTCGACAGGATGATCACCACCTGTTCGCCGATCTCGGCCAGCAGGTTCAGGAAGCGGTTGCGCTCCTCGGGGTCGAGGCCCGCCGTGGGCTCATCGACGATGATGAGTTTCGGATTGCCGATCAGGGCCTGGGCGATGCCGAACCGCTGGCGCATGCCGCCCGAGAAACCGGCCAGCGCCTTCTTGCGCACCGACCAGAGATTGACCTGGTTGAGCAGGCTGTCGACCGTCTCCTTGCGGTCCTTGCCCGAGGCGATGCCCTTCAGCACCGCCATGTGATCCAGCATGTCGTAGGCCGACACCCGCGGATAGACGCCGAAATCCTGGGGCAGATATCCCAGCGTCCGGCGCAGCTTCTCCGGGTCCTTGATGACGTCGATGCCGTCGAAATCGATCGCGCCCGAGGTCGGGGTCTGGAGCGTCGCGATCGACCGCATCAGCGTCGACTTGCCGGCACCATTGGGGCCCAGCAGGCCGAACATGCCGCGCGGCACCTCCAGACTGACGTCGTCCAGCGCCCGCGTACCGTTGCCATAGACGTGAACGAGATTCTTGATCGACAGCATGACGGACCCCTGCGTTAGTCAAGGAACCTTGTCAGCCGCGACAGCACGCCGCAAGTTACCGATCTGTTAGAACTCGGCGGCCCGTTCGCCCTTGAGACGTCCGTCCGCGCTTTCGAAGGCATCGATACCCGTCTTGCGGAAGCGCGCCAGGATCCGGTCCCCGGGTCCCAGCAGTTCGAAGCCTCCGACGACCGGCCGCCAGATCGACCCATCGGCCAGGGACGGAATGTTGCACCGCTCGACAGTTGCCTGGTGACCCGTCCCCGCCTTCAGGGCGCTGAGAGCGATGCGGCAGACAGCCTCGCCGTCGCGGATCGACCACAGACCATAGACTTCCTCGACCGACGCCACCTGTCCGGCAGCAACGGGTCCGGCAGCAACGGGCGTCCGGGATGGCATCGGTGTTTCCTCGGCTGTGCAGGCGACCGCCGGACCCGCCATCGCCACGATGGCGGCAACCAGTGCGCGCGGGTGTTTCAGTCCAGACATCATCTCGAAACTCCGGCCCGCCCCCGGATGACTATCCACCGCGGGTGCCGCCCTCGCAAGCTTCACCTATTCGCCTAACGGTCCGCTAAACATCGCGGTCTATCTAGGCGGGGTTGAAAAGGCTAAACTGAAGTTCCAACGGAGCTGTCCTCGCACGTGTTCAGCAATCTGCTTCCGACCCGACCGGGTACCGAACCGCTCGCCGAGGCCTTCCGCGCCTGCCGGGTGCATTTTGTCTGGGCCGCCGTGTTCAGCGCCTTTGTCAACATCCTGTACCTCGCGCCGACCATCTACATGATGCAGGTCTATGACCGGGTCGTGCCGACCGGGGGCATGGTCACCCTGACCCTGATCACCGCCGTCGTGGTGTTTGCGCTCGGGACACTGGCAGGGCTGGACTGGCTCAGGACGCGGCTGCTGGTGCGCGCCGGACTGAGGCTGGACCGCAAGCTGGCGTCCAAGGTCATGGCGCGGGTCGTCGACCTGCAATCCCGCCACCCGGCCACCCAGGCGATGCGCGAATTCGATCATGTGCGCGGCGCGGTATCCGGCCAGGGTGCCCTGGCCATCTTCGATGTGCCGTGGACGCCTCTGTATCTGATCTGCTGTTTCCTGCTGCATCCCTGGCTGGGCGTCCTGACCCTGGTCGGGGCCGCGATCCTGTTTGGCCTCGCCGTGCTGAACGAGCGGGACAGCCGGCCTCGCCTGAAGCGGGCGATCCATTCGACCAATGCCGCCTATGCCGCCCAGGAAGGGGTCGTCGGCCAGACCGAGGTCGTGCGCGCACTGGGCATGAAGCGCTCCAGCATCGCCCGCCAGATTGCACAGCGCGAGGCCGCGACCGAACAATATGCCGACGCCCAGTTCACGGGCGGCAAATACACCGGCGCGATCAAATTCCTGCGGCTGGTGCTGCAATCCCTGTCACTCGGGCTCGGTGCCTATCTGGCGGTCAAGAGCGAGATCTCCCCGGGAGCCATCATCGCCACCTCGGTCCTGCTCAGCCGCACGGTTGCCCCCATCGAACTGCTGGTCGGAGCCTGGCCATCGCTGACCCAGGCGGTGACCAGCTGGAAGACCCTGACG
>QBLX01000125.1:7875-9258 GCA_003241825.1 Alphaproteobacteria bacterium | reverse complement strand
CAAGCTGAGCCAGAAACTGTCCGCTGCCCTGCGCGCGGTCGAACACGCCCGCCAGATCGGTCTCCTCGTCCTCACGCGGGTCCAGATCGTCGAGGTCGGCGAGGTTCTGGGTGATCTCCTCGGACCGGGCAGCGGCATCTGCGGCGGCGGCGCGCAGGCCGGCCAGATGCGCCTCCAGTGTCTTCAGCCGCTCGGCAGCGGAGGCGACGGCGGACAACTGCGGGGCCGTGCCGCCATAGGCGTCGAGCAGGCCGCGATGGGTCTTCCAGTCCAGCAGGCCGACGGTCTCGTGCTGGCCATGGACCTCGACCAGCAGAGCCCCGATCTCGCGCAGGGCGGTGACCCCGGCGGGCTGGTCATTGACGAAGGCCCGGCTGCGGCCATCGGCCGACAGCACCCGGCGCAGGATCAGTTCCTCGCCCGGAACGACATCGAAGCCCCGCTCGGTGATGAGTTCGATCAGGCCGGGGTCGTCGGGAGCAGTAAAGACGGCGGTGGCCACGGCCTGCTTTGCGCCCGCGCGCACCAGTCCGGCGTCACCCCGTCCCCCCAGGGCCAGCCCCAGCGCATCGAGGATGATCGACTTGCCCGCCCCGGTCTCGCCCGTCAGCACGGTCAGTCCATCGGCGACGTCCAGATCAAGGACATCGACCAGAACCACATCGCGGATCGAGAGGGAGGTCAGCATGGGGCTGATATCGCAATGCCCGGGGGCGAAGGCTAGTGATGATCGGTGGTCGAGACCGGGTTTGGTTCAGACGGCCCCTCCACCACGCTTCGCGTGGTCCCCCTCCCCTCTTCGCGGGGAGGAAAGGATTTGTCCTCCCCATGCGCAGCATGGGGAGGGGGACCGCGAAGCGGTGGAGGGGCTGGTGCCTCGCCCTAGAACAGTTTCCGCAGGTTCAGCGAAACCACGCGGCCGAGTGGATCCAGTCGGTCGCGCTGATAACCGATCGGGGTGACACCGGTCTGGTCGGTCACCTCGAGGCGCGAATCGAACAGGTTCTGGACCCCCATGTTGATGCGGGCATTCTTCAGCCAGGGGAATTTGGTCAGCATGTTGGCGCGCTGATTGAAGTCGATGAAGGCGTTCAGGTTGACGGTGGTCTGGCCCGAAAAGAACAGGTCCTGACCATTGGTGCCACCATCGACCCGGGTCCCTTCACGCCAGTTGGCATTCAGGAAGCTGCCGAAACCGTTGCGGAAGACCCCGCCCTGCGCCTGGATCTCGTTGCGGGGCTGGCCGCCGCGTCCGCCGACGGCACCGCCATCCAGCAGGTCGATGACCGGCAGGTTCGAGCGGATGCTGATCTCGTCCTGGAAACGGACCGTATGATAGATGGACAGGTTGAAGCGTCCCTGGCCCGGCAACTGTGGCGGGCC